>JBGPEJ010000143.1:0-8105 GCA_041482775.1 Gemmatimonadota bacterium
GATCCAGGTGTATCTGAACAGCACCCTCGCGTACCTGCTCAACCGAGCGGTCGGAGAATCCCACGCGGTGGCGTGTCCCTCCGCCTTGATCGGCGCCAGCAACTTCTTCGAGCTGGCGGTGGCCACCGCAATCAGCGTCTTCGGCATCGGATCCGGCGCCGCACTCGCCACGGTGGTTGGCGTCCTGATCGAAGTCCCAGTCATGCTGTCGGTGGTCCGGATCGTCACCCGGACCAAGGGCTGGTATCTCCGCCGATGACCACCGTGATCTTCGCCTGCGTCCACAACGCCGGCCGCTCCCAGATGGCGGCGGCGCTGTTCAATCTGCTCGCCGACCCCGCCCGGGCGCGGGCGATCTCCGCCGGCACCGCGCCGGGTGACCGAATTCATCCCGAGGTGGTGACGGCAATGGCCGAGCTCGGGGTCGACCTCAGCACGGCTCGTCCTCGTCTCCTCACCGACGATCTGGCGGGCTCGGCCCAGGTTCTGGTGACGATGGGGTGCGGCGAAGCCTGCCCGGTCGTCCCGGGCCTGACCCGCCTCGACTGGCCCCTCCCCGATCCCATGGGGCAGAGCCTCGACCGGGTCCGCGAAATCCGGGAGGAAATCCGCCGGCGGGTCATTGCACTCCTGGCCGAACGTCGCTGGGGGCGCACCTGAGTGAGGACGCCCGCGCAACGGCGTGCGCGGATCGTTTCGGCCGGTGCCGCGATGAGTCGCGTGATTCGCGAGAGCGATTTCGTGCATCGCCGGCCCCTCCAACCGTGCTCCACCAAGCCCTGATCCGCTAACGCCTCACGCCGCCCAGCCCGCGCTCTATTACGGGCCGGGTTCATTCCACTGGCACACCATCTGCCATCAATTCTCGGCGTCGATCTCGCGGCGCCGTGCTGCACTGCACGGCGCTGCAGCCCGTTCCCCTTGAGGATTGCGAAGGTAGCCCATGCGGACCCTACCCGGTCTCGTTGCTTTCGTCGGCCTGCTGGCGGCGGCCCTCCCGTTGGCGGGGCAGGGCGGCGTCACCAGCGCCGGTACCGCCGCTCGGAGCGGAATTCTCGCCGGCGGACCCGCCGATGCCCGCAAGGGACTCTGGTTCGGCGCCGGGCTGGGCACCGGGGCGGGGAGCCTCCATTGCAACATCTGCAACCACGAGAGCGAACAGGGCACCTCCGGGTACCTGCGCGCCGGGACGACCCTCAACCGGAAGATGCTGCTCGGCGTGGAGGGTGGCGCCTGGCAACGGAGCGGCGACGAGGGGAAGCGGCGCCTGCTCACCCTGACCGGTGGTGCCTGGTGGTACCCCACCGAGCGCCACGGCTACTTCCTGCGCTTCGGCGCCGGGGTGAGCCGCTGGCGGGCGTGGAAGGACGGGGACGCGGTGACCTCCCAGGCGGTGGCGCTGGTCGTAGGCACCGGCTACGAGGTCCGGGTGAACCCCGGCCTCTCGGTGGTGCCCTACCTCAACGCGCTGGGCACCTCGAGCGGCGCGCTCTGGCTGGAAACCAAGGATGCGGTCTCGTTCGAGCGACGAAAACTCCCTGCGGGCGGCCACGCGCTCCTGTTCCAGCTCGGCCTTGGCTTCACCCGCCATTAAGTCAGAGGAGGCTCCCGTGAAGAAGCTGCTCTCTCCGCTGGGTATCGCGGGCATCGTGGTGCTCGCCGGGTGTAACGGCGACAAGACCGCCGGCCTCGACGACCCGCGTGCGAACGCGCGGCCCAGCGTCGCGTACGTGACCTGGAACCCGGGGCCGGGCGACACCTGTCCGGTAGCGGTGCACAACAAGTACTCGACCGTCGGCCCCGACGGGAAACTCTACCCCACCTGGCATCCCCCGGTGGACCCGGAAACCGGCTGCACCTTCGGCCACGAGCACGGCCGGGATCCCCACGGCTCCCACCTCTACGGCAGCGTCGGGGACATCCCGTTCGGCTATGCCAACGAGCAGCTGGACACCTGGGATCCAACCGGTATGCGGCACGAAGACCACGTCGGGCACAAGGTGGAGTGGGAAAACGACGTGGAGATGCACCTCGACGGCATCGCGGACGCGGTGCTCACCATCAAGTGCGATATCCTGGTCAAGCTCCATCAGGGCACCCACTCGAAGGACGCGTTTACCAACAACCTCCACGAGCTGGTATACCACATCAAGTGCGCCGACGGGACCGAGCTCCACGTCACGACCATGAATCCGATCGGCCGGCCGGGGGGGTTCACCCGTACCTGTGACGGGGCCCGGATCGAGGTCGGGCCGCCGACGCCGGCCAACTCCCCGGAGGGGGGTGGGCAGCGGGTGATTCCGGACCGCAATTGTGTGGATCGCTTCGTACTGGTGCCCGCCGGCCAGAATTCGAGCTTCTCGAACGGTCTCCACGAGAGCTGGCAGACCAGCACCAGCATCCGCAAGGACGACGGAACGACCCTGGTTTCCTTCAACCCGTACTTCCAGGTGAATTTCCCCAGCCGGTTCTACGATCCCAGCCTGGCGGACATCACCGGCCGCCCGATCGCGGTGTGCTACGAGACCGAGGCGAACGGCGACAAGGCCCGCGGCGGGCCCTGCGCGAGCAGCACGAATAACGGAACCATCCCGGGAATCACCTACAACGACCCCCGCTCCGGATTCAATGGAGTCTCCCGGTTCGTGGACATCAACTCGAACCGGGTCGACAACAGCGATGGCCCCGAGGTCTGGTACACCGATCCCTTCGGGAAGCACGCCAAGACTTCGCCCTTCGCGGGAAGCATCCGGCAGTTCATCTCGCGGACCAACAACACCGCGGTGCCGTTCAATGGGCCCCGGCTGGGAGATGGGCGGAACTACGGCGGGACCGGGGTGCACCCCCCGAACTGATGGATGGGGCCGGCGATCGTCAGGCGGGCCCGTTCAGCTTCTCGAACGGGGTGTTGCCGATGCGATACGATTTCCAGTCCTTGAAGTCGAAGTGCCACCATTCCGACGAGAAGACCGCGAACCCCTCCGCTTCCATCGCGCTGCGGAGGAGTTCGCGATACCACCGTTGTCGCGAGGTCCCTCCCGGGTAGGTGGGGTACGACCGGCGGGAGAACTCATCGTACGTTCCGGGCATCTCGACCGGGCGCCCGGTCTTGAGGTCGTAGAGGGAAAGATCCACCGCGCAGCCGCGGTTGTGCCGGGAGCCGGTGGCGGGATTGGCGACGAACTCGTGCTGCGCCGGTGGCGTCGCGTCCCAGAACATCCTGGTGACATACCAGGGCCGGTACCCGTCGTGAATCAGCAGGCCGTACCCGCGCACCCGCAGACTGCGGTGGGCGGCCAGCAGCGCCTGCGCCGCGGGCCGCTGCAGAAAGGCGCGGGCCTGACTGTAGAGCGGGCTGCCGAGGAAGTTGCGCGTTCCGGCATATCGGATATCGAGCTTGATCGTCGGGTCGACCCGCACCAGCTCCACCAGGTCTCCTACACGGAACTCTCCCGCCTCGACCGGCGGCGTGGCCGCCAGTGCCTCGCTTCGCAGCTCTTCGACCGGCCGGACCGGCACGATCCGGAACACCGAGCCGTCTTCCGGCCCCAGGGCGCGGCGCGGCCAGATCGAGTCGCCGACCGCGACCGCCGTAGCCCGCCCGTCCCGCCGCCGGCGGAATCGGAGCGTGAGCCCCGGCCGGGCCCCCGCGCCGGGAGCCCGGTAGCGATCCTTCCCGGTGCGGCTCAGGTCGACAGCCTGGGTCGAATCGAAGCGCGCCAGCAGGCGGCCACCCGCCTCGAGGATCATGACCCGCGTGGTCGTGTCCCTGCCGTATTCGCCGATGAGCCCGCGCCACTCGACCGGAGGGGGTGGCGGCGCACCCTGGTCCGGCCCGGCCGCGGCGACGACGGCGCCGAGCAGGGCGGCCCGGTACAACATCAGGGTGCCACTCTCCGGGCGACGAACACCCCCTGGGGCTGTTTCAGCCGCAGCTCGGTGACGGCGCCCTGCGCATCCACCACGAACTCCACGCTGTAGCCCGCGAGCCCCTTCAGGTTGAACTCGGTGCGCCGGTCGGGCTCGAGGGTGAAGGGCGGCTGGCCGCGCAGCACCACGACCAGGCGGGTTCCCTGCAGGGTCACGTTGGCGGTGTCGTTGGTCAGGGCGTACCGCCCGGTGAGCCGCTGGAGGAAGCTCGGGTCCACCAGCCGCTTGTCGGGCTGGCGGACGAACACGATCGGGTCCACGCTCGGTTCGAACGGCGCCGCCACAGCGTCGATGTCCCCCTTCATGTTCGAGCGGAAGTTGTACTTCATGTCCTCGAACGTGGGGTCGGCCGGGCTGCGGAGCCCGTTGAATACGTCGTAATGCCAGTGCTCCAGCGGAGTGCTGATTGAGTTGTAGGTGGCCACCAGGTGGTCCCCATCCTGTGTCACGGCGAGGGTGCCGTATCCCGGGTGCGCGTATTCGGCTGCGTATTCGCTGAGGGGATGGGACGGCTGGGTGCCCGTCACGCGCACCGAAGTCTTTTTCTTTTCCGCCTCTCTCCCCGCCGCTTCCCCCCGCTTTGCCGCGGCCAGCGCCTCGGCGTTCCAATCGCGGGGTGGAAGCCCCAGGATCCGATCCATGGCGTGGTTCCGGATCAGCGCCGGCAGGGCCGCTCCGTTCTGATTGCTGAGGACTACGATCCCGATTCGATCCTGCGGCATCAGGGCGACCATCGCCGAAAAGCCGTCGATGTTCCCGCCGTGCTGCACCAGATAGTGGCCGCGGTAACTGGTCAGGAACCACCCCATGCCGTAGTTGGCCGCGCCGAGGTCCTTGTCCAGCGGCATTCCGCCGATCGGCATGTGCGGGGCGTACATGTCGCTGAGGGTGGAGCGGGCGATGACCTGCTTGCCGTCCACGACCCCTCCCGCC
The DNA here is from genome assembly GCA_041482775.1 of Gemmatimonadota bacterium. GTDB lineage: Bacteria > Gemmatimonadota > Gemmatimonadetes > Gemmatimonadales > GWC2-71-9 > JABFSM01. The sequence continues at coordinate 4,864 of JBGPEJ010000143.1, forward strand.
AGGTGCATCCCGATCCACTTGAGCATGTCTTCCACGTTCGAGTTGATCGAGCCGGCGGGTCCGATCAGGTCGATATTCCGGAACGGCATTGCCCGGATGGTGTCCTTCCGCACCTCGTACCCCCGCGACCAGTCGGCGGTCTTCTGCGATTCGGCGACGGAGAAATTGCTGTTGCTCATGCCGAGCGGCTGAAACACCAGCCGGCGGATGGCGTCTTCCCAGCTGCTGTTCATGATCCGTCCGGCAAGCACCCCGGCGGTGAGGAACATCAGGTTGTTGTACTGGAAGGTCTCCCGCAGATCCTTGTTCGGCGGGAGGTACGCGATGCGCCTGATCACCTCTTCGCGGGTCGAGGTGAGGTTGTTGTACCAGACGAGGTCGTGCCGCGGCAGCCCGGACCGGTGGGTAACCAGATCACGCGGGGAAATCCGCAGCGTCGCCGCGGGGTCGTAGAGCCGGAACTCCGGCATGTAGTTGATGACCGGTTTGTCCCAGTCGAGCTTGCCCTGGTCGACCAGCGTGCCGAGTGCGTAGACGGTGAACGCCTTGCTCGAGCTCCCGATGGCGAACAGTGTCTTCTCGGTCACCGGGAGCTTGCGTTCCAGATCCCGGAATCCATGGCCGTGGGCGTACACCACCTGGCCGTCCACCACGATGCCGAGGCTCAGCCCGACCACTTTCCATGCGGTCAGCGCCGAGTCCACGAAGCGGTCGAAGCCGCGCAATGCCTCGCGCGCGGCGTCGGCCGGAGCGAGGGCCCCGTGCATAGTGAACGGGAAGGCCCCGCCGCCCTGGGTAAACGTCCCCGCGACCGTCTTCCGGTCCGGCGTGATCGACCCGGCGAAGGTCGGCTCGCCCGGGATGCCGCCGATCGAGAACCGGATGGAGTCTCCCGATATTGCGAGGCCGGTGAGCGGGAGATCCTTAAGATTCTGGGCCGGTATCGAAATGTCCCCGGTCCAGCCCCCGGCCCCTCGAGCGAGATCCACCTCGAACCCGAGCTCCTGGGTAGGGAGCTTGATGGCGCCCACCCAGTGACCCGCGAATCGGTCCGGCTGCTGCGCCCGAAGCGGCGGGGAAGGCGCCAGCAGCGTAACGCACAGGAGCAGCGCAGGAAGACGTTGGCGCGAGGGCATGGCGACCTTTCCGATGGTCAGGGCTTGGGTCGACTCCGCCACTTCTGGTATTCCAGCGTATGCCGGTCGTCCCAGGGTTGGAGCTGGCCGCGAATGAACACATGGCGCACCTGGGTGCGCACGTCGAGCGGATCGCCGGTGGTAACGAATAGGTTGGCCACCTTGCCGGGCTCGATGCTGCCCAGGCGGTCGGCCACGCCCCAGATCCGGGCGGGATTGATGGTCACCGCCCGGAGCGCCTCATCGGGGTCGAGTCCGTAGGCTTCGGCCAGGGCCGCGTTGTACGGCAGATTCCGGGCGTCGCCCTCTCCGGCGTCGTTGGTTTGGAAGGCGATCTGCACACCCGCCTTGGCCAGCGCCCCGGGATTGGCGTAGATCGCATCGTAGGGCGCGTCCCCGTCGGGGGTGGCCGTCATCGGGCCCACGACCACGGGGATCTTCCGGGCGGCCAGGGTATCGGCCAGCATCCAGGCCTCGTTGGCCCCCCGCAGTACAACCTTGAGCTTGAAGGTGTCCGCCAGCGCGAGGACACCCCGGATCTGCCCCTCGGTCTGCACGTCGAATATGACCGGCGACTCTCCCCGGAGCGCCGGCCCGAGGGCGGCGTAGGCGAGGTTCTGCGATACCGGGTTAGGGCGCTCGCCGTAGGCCTTCGCGTTCCGCAGATACTCGTACAACTCCCGCACTTGGCGATTCTGGGTTTCCGCGGCATCGCCCTGGGGCGGTCCACCCCGGAAGCCGCCGCGCCGCCCGCCGCCCACCCGCGGATAGGTCATCACCATCGCCAATCGGCCGTTCTCCGCCATCTCGTCGGGGGTCCACCCGGCCAGGTCGATCAACGCCGCCCATCCCTGAATCATCCCCCCCTCGGCGGAGGTGACCGCGCTGGTTACCCCGTTGGCGCGGGTGATGGGTATGTGAACCGAGCTTGGATTGACCGCGGTGAGCACGGCGTCCTGCGGATTGTACTGTCCCAGCTCCTGGGTGTCCTGACCGCCGGGAACCGAGCTGATCTCGACCAGGCCCATCCGGTCCCCGGAATCGATCATGCCGGGATAGACGAACAGGCCGGTGCCGTCGATGACCGTGGCGCCCGCCGGTGTCGCGATGCCCGCGCCGGCGGCTTCGATCTTCCCGGCGCGGATTACGACGGTGCCCCCGGACACCCTGGGCCCCACTACCGGCACGATGGTGGCGTTGGTGATCGCGTAGACCGAGGAGCGGCTCGGCCCCGGCGCGGCGGGCGCGCCCTGCGCGGCGAGCTGGGCGCCGAAGCCGATGAGCCCGAGCGCGGATGTCAGGATGCGCCGGATCACTGGGCACCTCCGCTGGTGGTGTTGGCCCGCGGCCGCCGCTTGAGCTGCTCCATCAGGCTCTCCAGGGTGGGGGCCTTGTTACGGTCGAAGAAAACCCGGCCGTCGATCAGGGTCATCTCGACCCGGCTGGCCGGCGCGAACGGGTGACCGTTGAATATCGCGATGTCGGCGTCTTTGCCGATGTCGATGGAGCCGGTCAGTTTGTCGATGCCCAGCTGCCAGGCGGCGTTCAGGGTGATCATCCGGATGGCCTCTTCCTCGGAAGCGCCGCCGTACTTGATCGCCTTGGCGGCCTCCTGGTACAACCGGCGGGCCCGTTCGTCGGAGTCGGAGTTGACGGATACCTTGACCCCGCGCTCCGCCATGAGCGCAGCGTTGAAGGGGATCGCGTCGAACGCTTCGAGCTTGTAGGCCCAGTTGTCCGCGAAGGTCGACGCCCCGGTACCCGCGGCGGCGATTTCGTCGGCGATCTTGTAGCCCTCCAGCACGTGCTGCAGGCTGGCGATCCGGAATCCGAAATCCTTCGCCACCCTGAGCAGCATCAGAATTTCATCCGAGCGATAGGAGTGGGCGTGGACCAGGCGCTTTCCTTCCAGCACCTCGACCAGGGCGTCGAGCTGGAGATCCCGCGCCGGCGGGATCGGCTCGGCCTGCCCTTTCTTGAGGCCCTTCCTGGCCTCGTCGTAGGCCTTCCACTCGGCCTGATACTCCCGGGCGCGGGTGAAGGCGTCGCGGAGCAGCTCCTCCACTCCCATCCGGGTCCGCGGATAGCGCTGCGGCCGCCCCGGGA
>JBGPEJ010000144.1:0-8099 GCA_041482775.1 Gemmatimonadota bacterium
GAGAAGGGATCGTCCTCAAGCAGGTTTCCTTCAAGGTACCGCCCCCCTCGATGCAGTACATCGTGGATCAGTTCAAGGCAGCCATCACGCCACGCACCCGGGTCATCGAAGTGACCCACATTACCAACCTCACCGGACAGATCATGCCGGTGAAGGAGCTGATGGACCTGGCGCGCCCCCTCGGCATCGAAGTTTTCGTGGATGGGGCGCATGCCTACGCCCACTTCCCATTCAAACGGGACGAGCTCGGCGTCGACTATTACGGAACCAGCCTGCACAAGTGGCTGCTCGCCCCGGTGGGTGCGGGATTCCTCTATGTACGGAAGGACAAGCAGAAGAAGCTCTGGCCGCTGATGGCGGCGCCGCCGGAGATGGACGAGAACATCCGGAAATACGAAGAGATCGGGACCCACCCTGCCGCAAACCACAACGCCATCGCGACCGCGCTGGCCTTTCACCGCGGTATCGGCGCCGAGCGGAAGATTGCCCGGTTGCGCTATCTCCGGGACCGGTGGGCCAAACGGCTGCTGGCCGAGAACGACCGGGTCCGGGTACTCACCCCGCTCGACTCTCCGCAGGCCGGCGCGATCGCGCTCTTCGGCGTCCAGGGTATGGACATGTCGAAACTGGGCGCCTGGCTCATGGACAAGTACCGGATCGTGACCACCCCGATCACCCATGCCGAGTTCACCGGCATCCGGATCACCCCCAACGTGTACACCACCACCGATGAGGTGGATCTGTTTGCCGAGAAGGTGCTGGAGGCGATTCGGAAAGGGGTGGCGTGAGGGGGGGGCTAGGGAGCTAGGGAGCTAGGGAGCCGGCAAAATGAGAGGGGAGGGATCGGGCGCTCCACCCGGGTCCCTCCCCTCGTGCGTATCCTGACTTCCCGGCCTCCTACACCCCGACCTGCGCCATGCGCGCTCCGGCTCGACGCGCGGCCCAGGCCTCTGGCCCGAATTTCCGCAGCATCCGGAGATGTGATCGGACCGCGGACATGACCGTCGGCTGATCGTAGTACGGCACCCCGTGCTTGGTGGCCACTTCCTGCACGATCGGTGCGATGGCGGGATAGTGGACGCTGCAGGTCTTGGGAAAGAGGTGGTGCTCGATCTGGTAGTTGAGCCCCCCGACGTACCACGACACCAGCCGGCTCTTCCGGGCAAAGTTCGCGGTCGTCTCCATCTCGTGGACCACCCACGGCTCCCCGATCCGGCCCAGCTCGTCCGGCACCGGATACTCCGGCCCTTCCACCACGTGGGCAAGCTGAAACACCACGCCGAGGATGAACCCGGCCGTCAGGTGCATGGCGAGGTAACCGATGGCGAATTGCCACCACGGGATATTGAGCACCAGCAGCGGGATGACGATCGACCAGCTGTAGTAGATCGCCTTCGAGGCAAACAGGTTCACCCACTCGGCCGGAGGGTGCTTCTTGTCCTTGTAGGGACCCAGATTGCGCTGGAAGAAGTACTTGAAGTCTTTGACGAACACCCAGAAGATCGTGGACATCGAGTAGGCCGCGAGGCCGTACAGGTGCTGGAAGCGATGGATCCGGAGGAGCGGCGCGCCGGGCGACAGGCGCAGCAGCGGAGAGACGGCGAGATCTTCGTCCACTCCGTCGATGTTGGTGTAGGTATGGTGGATCACGTTGTGGGTGATCTGCCACATGTACCCGTTGGCGCCCAGGAGGTCGAAACTCCGTCCGATCAGCGCGTTGAGCCTCGGACTGGAAGAGTAGGCCCCATGCAGCGCGTCGTGCGAAATGGCGAAGCCGATCCCCGCCATACCGATGCCCATGATCACCGCGAGGCCAAGCATGGCCCAGGGCGAGAACCGGTTGCTGAGAATCAGCCCATACGGGATGAAGGTGAAGGCGAGCAGCACCACCGTCTTCACCACCATTCCCGGCGTGGCGTGACGGCTCACTCCGCGCTCCTCGAAGTATGCGGAAACCCTCGCCTTAACTTCTTCCACGAAACCGGTGTAATCCCGGTTTGGGAAGGTGATCGCCGCTATTCGCACATTGTCCCAGGTCGAAGAATGAAGCGGCCGGGGCGGCCGCCGATGGACTTCTGTCGCGGGGGGCGACCCCACCAAATTGCACTCGCCCGCGAGAATCAACAAGATCTCTCACCCGGCCCACCATGAAGGATTGCTCACCGATGCGACCCAACTCCATGCCGCTCATCACATTCGCCGTTGGCGCCTCACTGCTTTTCCTTCCGGTTCAGGACCCGCCGGCCCTGCGCGGCTTCTCGGCCGAATCGGCCCGGACCGAGCGCGCTCTGGAGGAGCGCTTTCGGGCGATTCCCAGCCCCGATTCGATCCGATCCTCGCTCCGCCACCTCGCGGCGCGGCCGCAGCACCTGGGCTCCGTCTACGGGCACGAGAATGCGGAGTGGGTGCGGAGTCGCTTCCAGGGGTGGGGGTGGCAGGCGGCGATCGAAGAATTCGAGGTGCTCTTTCCCACGCCGAGGGAGCGGTTGGTGGAGCTGGTGGCGCCGACCCGTTTCGTGGCCCGGCTGCGCGAGCCCGCCGTGCCGGGCGACGCGTCCTCGGCGCAGCAAGCCGAGCAGCTCCCCACCTACAACGCCTACTCGATCGACGGGGACGTGACCGCTCCCCTGGTGTTCGTGAACTACGGAATCCCCGCGGACTACGAACAGCTCGACCGGCTGGGAATTTCCGTGAAGGGGGCCATCGTCATCGCCAAATACGGCGGGAGCTGGCGGGGCATCAAGCCGAAGGTCGCCGCGGAGCACGGAGCCGTCGGCTGCCTCATCTACTCCGATCCCCGTGACGACGGGTACGCGCAGGGCGATGTCTATCCGAAGGGACCCTATCGGCCGGTCGACGGGGTTCAGCGCGGCAGCGTCATGGATATGCCGCTTTACCCGGGCGACCCGCTCACTCCCGGTGTAGGGGCCACGGCGGGCGCCGCACGGCTGGCCATTTCCGAGGTGAAGACCCTCACCAGGATTCCGGTTCTCCCGATCTCCTACGGCGACGCCCAGCCGTTGCTGGCGGCGCTGGGCGGCCCGGTGGCGCCGGAGGCCTGGCGTGGCGGGCTCCCCATCACCTACAAGATCGGTGTCGGCCCCGCCCGGGTGCATCTCAAGGTCAGCTTCAACTGGGACCGGGTAAAGCTGTACGACGTGATCGCGCGGCTCCCCGGCGCCGGCGCACCCGACGAATGGATCCTCCGCGGTAACCACCGGGATGGATGGGTGAACGGCGCCGAGGACCCCCTTTCCGGCCTCACGGCGGAGCTGGAGGAGGCGCGGGCGTTGGGCCAGATGTATCAGGCCGGCTGGCGTCCGAAGCGGACCATCGTGTATGCCGCCTGGGACGGCGAGGAGGAGGGCCTGGTTGGAAGCACCGAGTGGGCCGAGACCCACGCCGAGGAGTTGGCGCGGAAGGCGGTCGTCTACATCAACAGTGATGTGAACGGCCGGGGCTTCCTGGGCGCCGCGGGATCGCACACTCTGGAGCGCCTGGTGAACGAAGTGGCGCGGGACATCACCGACCCCGAGACCGGATTGACCGTGTGGAAGCGCCAGCAGCTCGGGCTGATCGCGGGGCCGGGCACCGCGAAGGAGCGGAGTGCGATCCGCGGCGGCGGCGATCTACGGATCGGCGCACTGGGGAGCGGGTCGGACTACACCCCCTTCATCCAGCATCTGGGGATCGCGTCGCTCAACCTGGGATTCGGCGGGGAGGGGGGCGACGGGATCTACCACTCGATCTACGACAACTTCGAGCACTACAGCCGGTTCAACGACACCAGCTTCGTGTACGGACGCGCGCTCGCCCAGACCGCCGGGACGATGGTGCTGCGACTCGCGAACGCCGATGCGCTGCCCTTCCGGTTCGAAAATCTCGCCGAGACCGCGACGCGCTACCTGGAGGACCTCAGGACCCTGCTCGGTGAGCGGCGCGACCAGGCGCTGGAGCGCAACCGCGAGCTGGATGAAGGGGTCTTCGACGCCATCCGGGATCCTCGGGAAACCCTTCGGCCGCCTGCGCGGGCTGACGTCGCGCCCTTTCTGAACTTCGCACCGGTCGAAAACGGAATCAGCGCCCTCAGCAAGAGCGCCGTTCGGTTCGAGACGGCCTTCACGAAGGCGCAGGCCAAGGGATTTGCCGGAGTGCCCCTGGCGGAAGTAAACGCCCTGGTCCTCTCGGTCGAGCGGACCCTGACCAGTCCGGATGGGCTTCCCCGGCGGCCCTGGTTTCGCCACCTCCTCTATGCGCCGGGCTTCTACACCGGCTACGGGGTCAAGACCATCCCCGGCGTCCGCGAGGCGATCGAGCAGGGCGGATGGAGCGAGGCCGACGCCGAGGCCGTGCGGGTGGGAGACCGGCTGACGGCGGCGGCCGCGACGATCCAGAGAGCGTCCGCGCTGCTGGAACGCTAGTTGACGGTCAGTTGTTTGATCATCCCGTGCACCAAGTGCGGCTTCTTGTCCTTCACGTCACCGATGAAACAGACCAGGCCGTAATCACCCGGGGTGAGATCCACCGACACCGTGTTCACCGAGCCCACCGTCATCGGGGCGGCCCCGTTGATCGGCATGCCGGGGGGCGGGCCGTTCGGCTTCGACGCCCACTGGGCAAAGTCCGAGATCTTCTTGCCGGCCTCGAGCTTCACGAACACCATCTCGTGCATCTGGGGCCCGGCGTTCTCGATCCGGATCACATGATGGCCCGCGGTGAGCGGGGCGGAGAGCTCGAAGGTGTAATCGGAGAGCTTGACCGTGATATCCGCCGCGGGCGCGACGGCGGCACTGGTGCCCTGGGTGACCGTCAGGCCGTGCATCATTCCATTCAGGAAATGGGGCTTCCCGTCCGGTCCGGGAACGAAGCAGACCAGGGTGTAGCTCCCCGGCGTAAGGTCCAGCGTGGCCTCAGCCGTTCCGCCGGGGGGAGCGGCGTTGGGCCCGCCGAGGATGACCAGGTCGGCTGGGGGCGGAGCATTCATGTCCATCTTCTGGAGATCGGCGGGAGACATTTTCACCAGCACCATGTGGTGAATCTGCTTCCCCTGATTCATCAGGTGGAAGGTGGTGACGCCGGAGGGGAGCGTGTCCGGCGCCTGGAACGAATATTCCGCGGCCGTGACATGGACCAGGTTCGGGGCCGGCGGCGCGGCCGGCACGGCCGCCTGCTCGGCGGACTTCTCGGACTTACCGCAGGCGCCCAGCAGCGCCAGCGCAATCACCGGGTAGCGAAGACCGACCGATCGAGAGTTGGGCATTGAACTCAGGCCTCCTGAGGTGGGGTTACCGCGCCGGGGGGGGCACCGACGCGCAGTTCGACGCTGCGATTATGCGCAGATTCGATTCCGTGCGCCAGATCGAGCGGATGGCGCCTCCCTCAGCAGCGAGATAGCATTCCGCGCGATGCACCGTTTCCGACTGCTCACCTTCGCGTCGCTGGCCGCTCTCACTCTCTCCTGCGGCGGCGACTCTAAGCCCTCCCTGGGCGACCGGGTCCGTACCGCCTTCGCGCCGCCGGCGGTGCCGCCCGATACCATCCCGGAAATGCTCAACTACGCGGCCGACCTCGGGGTCAACCTCGCGGAGATGGCCAAGCTTCCGTCCGGGGTCCTCTATGGAGACCTCGCACCGGGAGACCTGGCGGCCGCGCCGGCGGCGCAGGGCGATTCGGTCTCGATACAATTCGAGGGATGGCTGCCCGACGCCACCAAGGTGGACAGCGGCACGGCGCGGTTCCGGATTGGCGGCGGCGGCGTCCTGCTCGGGCTGGAGTATACGGTGCCAGGAATGCGGCCGGGCGGACGACGGAAGTTGGTCCTCCCGCCGGGATTGGCCTTTGGTCCCGAAGGCTCCGACCTGGTTCCACCCAACGCCGTGTTGGTCTACGATCTTCAGTTGATCGCTATCATCCGCTGATCGGGGGTCAGCGGTCTCTTCCCTTCGGCCTGGTCTTGGCGCGGTGCTCCGCCTCAGCGGCGGCCTTCCGAAGCATCCGCTCCGGGCTGACCGGATTCGCTCCAGGACGGGGGGTTCCCATCTTGAGCACCACCTGCCCCGCCTCGATCGCCACTGTGACCGGCCGTCCGCCCTTCACCTCATAGGCACCGAGCACTTCCTCGCCGACCGTGGCGCCGGGTTTGACCCGCTCCTTGAGCGCCTCCCGGCCCGGCAACCCCTCGACCGAGAGAAACCGCAGGCCGCTGGCGCTCTGGAGCCGGACCAGCACGGCGAATCGGGCGCCGGCGAGGTTTCGGATCGATCGCAGCTCGGTGCCGGCCGCGACTTCCCTGGCCCATCGCAGGGCCTCGTGCTCTGCCTGGTTGTACTGCGGGGCGGCCACCTCCGGTCTGGCAACCGGAGGCCCCTTGCCGCCCTTTTCATGGTGTTCTTGCTGTGCCCGACGACGGCGCTGAAGGTATTCCGGTTCCTGGCTCACACAGACGCTCCCGCTGACAGGCCTGCTGAATGGGGCAGGTAGGATATAGCGATACCGCGCTGGGGAAAAGGCCCCGACCGGGGACGTGGGCCGTGCGGCGCAGCCCCCGGGCGGGACGGCGTCCGGTCGGGCCATCAACGTACCAGATGGAGCCGATCCTGCCGCCGGAGCGCCCAGTGTGGGAGTCCGTCGGGGCCCAGTATGAAATCTTCTTCCGTTGCCATCCGGACCGGCTGGCCGCCCCATTCGGGAACCGGCGTGGTCGCCTGCAGCTCGCTCGAGAACCACATGTTGGGGATGACCTTGTGGTCACCCCGGCCGGGAACCCCCTCCTGATAGTCCCAGAGCCCGATCAACGGTCCGGCGCCGTGGCCGTTCATTCCGATCGGGTGGGTGTAAATGGTCCCGTCGATCTTCTCGGTGCGCATCTTCGCGAGCGCGGCGCCCAGCACCGCGTTGCCGGTGCGGCCCGGCCGGATTTCCTCGAAGAGAATGTCCTGCAACCGGTTGGCATTGGCGAGCGCCCGCTGCAGCCCCGCCGGGGCGTCGGTCTCTCCGGGGAGGAGGACGTAGGCATCGTGCTGCGTATCGGTGTTGAGCCGCAGGGCGGTGATCCCGACGTCGCAATGGAGGACGTCGCCGCGCTGGATGACCAGATCCTCGCCCAGCTGCAGGTCGGTGGCTCCCTTCCGCTGCACCTCGATCGAAGGCTGGAACCAGGTGCCGAGGCCCAGGTCGTTCAGCCGTTGCCGCCACCACCAGACGAGGTCGCTGGTGCGGGTAACGCCCGGAGTGATGGTCCGGCTGGAAAACATCTCGTCGATGGTCTCCCAGACGAGCTGGGTGAGCTTCCGGTAGAACGCCTCCTCCTCCGGAATCCGAGTCGCGATGAGATCGACGGCCAGTCCCTCCACCGGACGGAACTTCCCGGTCCAGCCGGGCCCCAGCGCCTCGCTCATACCTTGGAGCTCGCCGGAGGACAGCCCATCCGAGAAGGCGAAGGTGCGCGACTGGTCGATCCCGATCACCTTGGGGCTACGTTCCTCGATGACCTTCTTGAGCACTTGCCACTGCTCATCGCCCCATAGTTCCGCCTGGCGGCCCCCGACCCCGCCACCGCCGGCAATCGGCTTGGTGCTGCGCACCGCCTGGTACACGCCGCCCTGGGAGCTGCCTCCCAGCGCGAGCCGCTCCACCCCCTTGGCAGGACCGCGATCGAAGAAGACGTAGATGGTCCGCCGCCGCGCCGAAAACGTGGTGGGCGATACGATCGAGGAGAACACCGGATCCTCGTTGTACTCCCGCATCGGCAGTACCCAGAGATCGATCCCGTATTTGCGCATCAGCGCGGGGAGAACGGCGTCCATCCGTTTGACGAGCCACTGCTGCTGGAGCTCCGCCTGCTCGCGGAGCGTGCCGAACGGGCGGTTCTGGCTGAATCCCGCCGAAGGTGCGGCAAGGAAGAGAGCGAGAAGCAGGATGCGTCGCATGGGTGGGAGGGGGTCAGTGTGATTGTATTGCCGGGGCCGCGACGAGGAACGATGCCACCGCGAACCAGCGCTTGCAAGGCGGTACGGACCGGGGCACACTTGGTTGTCATCAGTACCGCCACCACGACCCGGGGGCCGGTCCCGCGTGAACCTGGCAATCGCACTCGCCCC
>JBGPEJ010000145.1:0-8072 GCA_041482775.1 Gemmatimonadota bacterium
CCGAAGCGCCAGCGACGCCGCCCACGGAGACGTGTTCGTTTTCTATCCGGCCGATCTTCAGTACCTCCCCTCCGAGATTCCCGCGCTGGTGGAGCCGATTCTCGCCGGCCGGGCCGACATCGTGACCGGCACCAAGCAGGGGAAGTACGAGAAGGCCTTCGTGAGCGGGATCTACAACGCATTGTGCCGGCGACTCTTCGGCGTGAAAGTGGAGGACTTGAACTCGGTGAAGGCCTGGCGCCGGGACATCATGCGAAGCCTTCCGATGCGTCCCGACTGGCACCGGTACATGGTAGTCATCGCGGCGGCGGACGGATGGCGGCTCACATCGCGGCCGGTTCCGCTCTACCCCCGCCGGGCGGGGATATCCAAATTCACCTGGAAACGGATCCCGATCGGCGTGCTGGACCTCTTGTCGGTTTGGTTTCAGCTCCGCTTCGGAAGGAAGCCGATGCTCTTCTTCGGCGTAATCGGCGCCGTCCTCTTCCTGGTGGGCTTCCTGGGCGGGGTGGTGGCGCTGGTGCTCCGATTCGGCTACGGCATCGGGTTCCGCCCGCTGCTCAACCTGATCGAGACGATGGTGATCAGCGGGATCGCCCTGTTCGGGTTCGGATTCGTCGCGGAGATGCTCGCGGGCATGCGCGAGGAACTGCGGGAGCTGGGGCGAAAGGCCGATCAGTAGACGTGCTCGTCGTGTTCGTCACCCACAACTACCCCCGCCATGCCGGTGACCTGCCCGGCGCCTTCCTCCATTCGCTCGCCACCGCCCTGGTGGCCCGGGGAAACGACGTGCGGGTGGTGGCGCCCTCCGATCAGGGGCGGGGCGGCCGGGAGTCGTTGGACGGTGTGCCGGTGCGCCGGGTTCGCTACGCCCGCCCCGGGCGCGAGACACTGGCGTACGCGGGAAGAATGCAGGACGCAATACGCTCACCCTCCGGGCTCTTCGCGCTCCGGGCGCTGATCGGGGCCCTCCGCGAAGGGGCCCGCGCCGAGCTCGGCGCAGCGGGTTCGAGTGCGGTCCTCCATGCCCACTGGTGGATCCCGGGCGGAATGGCGCTCCCTTCCGGCCGCCCCTCGGTCGCCACCGTGCACGGGACCGACGTTCGACTGCTCGAGCACAGCATGGTGGGTCGGTGGCTGGGTCGGCGAACCCTCCGGCGGGCCGGAGTCGTAACCGCGGTCTCCTCCGATCTCGCCGAGGCGGTGGAACGAGCCACCGGGCGGAGCGACGTCCACACCCACGTCCAGGCCATGCCGGTCGACAGCGCCGAACGGCCGTGGAGCCGGGGCGGGGGAGGGGCGATCGTCGTCGCCCGGCTCACTGCCCAGAAGCGGGTCGATCTGGCCATTCAGGCGGTGGCCGACTTGCACCGCAGCGGGAAACCGATGCCGCTGACCATCGTCGGGGACGGCTCCGAGCGCGCCGAGTTGGAGCGCCAGGCCGCCGCGACGCTCCCACCAGGGTCAGTACGGTTCAGCGGACTCCTGGCCGCCGGCGCGGTAGCCGATCTCCTCGCCGGGGCGGACGTCATGCTCTTCCCGGCCACGGCGGAGGGATTCGGGCTTGCCGCGGTCGAGGCGCTGATGGCCGGGGTCCCGGTGGTGGTATGCCAGGATGGCGGCGGAGTGGTTGCGGCGGTGCATGCGCACGGCGGCGGTGTCGTCACCGATCCCGTGCCCGCGGCTATTGCCGCGGGAGTCAGAACGGCCGCGTCCCCGGCGCTCCGGGAGGAGGCGCGCCGCGCCGGAGAGCGCTGGCGGGAGGAGCTGGCGCCTGCACGGGTGGCGGAGCGATACGAGGGATGGTACCGCGAGGCGATCGGTGCGTAAGGCCTGGTGGCGTTGGCTCCAGTGGGGGGCGGGCGCGCTGGTGGTCGGCTTCGTGGTCTACTACCTGGCGCGCAATTGGGATGCGGTGCGCCAGGCGCACATCGTCTGGGCGTTCGGGCCCGGCTGGATCGTGGCGAGCCTTGCCGTGGTGCTGGCGACCTACGTCATCCAGGTCGAGTCGTGGCGGCGAATGCTGGCGGGGTGGGGACCGCGGCTTCCCTGGAGCGAGGCCGCCCGGATCTGGGTGCTCTCCAGCATGGGGAAGTACCTTCCCGGGAAGATCTGGGCCATCGCCGGCATGGCGGTGCTCGCACAGCGCCGAGGGGTGCCGGCGTGGGCCGCTACCGCCTCGGCAATCCTGTTGCAAGCGGTGTCGATCGCCACCGGAGCCGCGATCGTGGGTCTTACCGGGATCGCATCGCTCGAGGCCGAGCAGCCGGGAAGCCGCGCCGCCCTCCTCATCGTACTGCTGGTGAGCGTCGTCGGGCTGGCCGCGGTGCTCTGGCCACCGGTGGCCCGACGCCTCGTGGGCCTGGTGGCCCCCGGGTCGGTGGAACTCGCTACGCCGTCCGGCGCAGCCATCCTGTTCGGGGTGGGGGCCAACGCGGTTGCCTGGGTCACCTACGGGGTGGCCCTCTGGCTATTGGCGAGGGGAGTGTTACCCCAGGCGGGACTCCAACTGGTCGAAGGCATCGGGGTCTTCGCGGCTTCCTATATCGCCGGTCTGCTCTTCCTGCTCGCGCCCGGCGGGTTAGGGGTGAGGGAGTCGGTATTCGTGCTCATGCTGCAGAATCGAATCGGGCTGGCCAATGCTCTCGCGCTCGCCGCGGTGTCCCGGCTGGGCATGACCGTGGCCGATGTGCTGGCGGCGCTGCCGTTCATCCATACCCTGCGGGAGGGCGTCCGTGACCCGGCCTGACGGACTCTGGGAGCCTCGGCGCGGCGGACTGCTGGCCCTCGCGGTGTTCATCGCCGCGGCGCTGACGCTGTGCTGGCCGATGCTGGCCGGGCAGGTGATCAACGGATCCGACTACTATCTCGCGGGCTGGGGCTTTCGGCACTTCGGCGCCGAGTATTGGCGGCAGCACCACGCGATTCCCCTCTGGAATCCCTACATCTTCGGCGGGCTGCCCTACGTCGGCGGAATGCACGGCGACATCTTCTATCCGACCGCCTGGCTGCGCTGGCTCCTCCCGCTTGCCACCGCGACCAATCTCACCTTCGGCGGCCACCTGGTCGTGGCCGGCCTCTCGATGTACGCGTTCCTGCGCGGGCTCCGGGTGTCCTGGACCGCAGCGGTGACGGGAGGGCTAGCCTACCAGCTGAGCGGCATCGTGGCTTCGATGGTTCATCCGGGGCACGACGGCAAGCTCTTCGTCTCGGCGGTGGCGCCTCTGCTGCTCCTCGGACTGCTGCGGGGAATCCGCGAGCGCAAGATCGCCGGATACGGCGCCGCCGCACTCGCGGTCGGCCTGGCACTGCACGGACATCCCCAGCCGGGCTACTACCTGCTGGTAGCGGCGGGGATCTGGACGCTGTTCCTGACCTTCGGGGATGAGCAGGGGCCCAGAGGCGGCGAGCGATACCGCGCCCTTGTCTGGAGCGCCAGCGCGGTGGTGCTGGGTTTCGGGATCTACGCCATCCAACTGCTGCCGCTGCTCGCCTATGTCCCGTATTCGCCGCGCGGTGCGGGAGGTCCGAGCGGAGGGTGGGAGTATGCCACCGGATTCGCTCTGCCGCCCGCCGAGCTGTTCACCACGTTCTTCCCCCAGATCAACGGGATGAACGATGCCTATGCCGGGACCAACCACTTCAAGCTGCACACCGAACACCTGGGCGTCGTGGTGCTCCTCCTTGCGGCGTGCGGCCTGGGGGGGAAGGCTCACCAGCGGGAACGGATGGCGCTCGGCGGGATCGCGGCGCTCTTCCTGCTGGTCGCGCTGGGAGGGCATACGCCGTTCTACCGCATTTGGTACGAGTTGATGCCGACCCAGAAGAATGTGCGCGCCGTCGGGAGCGCATTCTTTCTGGTCGCGCTTCCGGTCTGCGTCTTCGCCGGTCTTGGCGCCGACCGGCTGCTGCGGGGGGAGCTGCTCTCGAGGCGGGTGCTCATCGGCGCCGGGCTGTTCGCCGCCTTCGGCCTCTTCGGCGCGATCGGCGCCCTCGGCGGACTGGCACAGGCACTCGCCGACCCGCAGCTGGAGCAGTTGGCGGCCCAGAACGCGGGTGCGATTCAGACCGGGGGAATCCGGCTGCTGCTCTTCGCCGTGGCCGGCGGCGCGGTTCTGCTCGGCATCCGAAGCTCACGGCTGCGGGGCGCCGTCGCGGCGGGGGCCCTCCTCTTTGTGGTCGGGGCGGACCTCTGGAGCGTGGATCGCCACTTCTTCGTGTTCGACCGGGCCGAGCAGCTCTTTGCCGGCGATCAGCCCACGAATCGGATTCGATCCACCCCGTTCCCGGTCCGGGTCTGGGACCCCAAAGGGGAGCAGTACGGAGGCCTTGCCGTGTATCCGGGGTCGTGGCTGATGGGCCTCGATGTGTCCCAGCTCCTTGGCTACCACGGCAACGAGCTCCGTAACTTCGATGAGCTCCTGGGTGGAAAGAATGTCTGGACCAATCAGGTGAACGGGCAACTGCTGGAGCTCTTTGCGGTGCGCTACATCCTACTCCGCGAGCCGCAGCGGATTCCCGGCTATCACACAATCCTCGACTCGGTCCTCACCACGCCTGGCTCGCGGGCGACGCTCTACGAGGCCGATACCGCGCCGCCATACGCCCGCCTGATGGCCGGGGCGGTGAAGGCTCCCGACAATCAGGTGTCGGAGATCGTGAACAACCCCCGGTTTCCCGCCCTCCAGGTCGCGGTCTACTCCGATAGCGAACGGATGTCCCCGAGCGACCTGGGGGGCAAGCTCCCCGCGCCGACCACCGCGACCGCCAAGGTCGTGGCTTGGGATGCTGGGGCGATGCGGATTGCGATCGAAGGGCGGGACGAGCGGCCGGTTTACCTGGTGGTGGCCGAGAACTGGTACAAGGACTGGCGAGCTACCATCGACGGCGCGGCGGTCCCGGTGCTCCGGGCCCAGCACACCCTTCTTTCGGTGGTGGTGCCGCCGGGTGCAAGGGACATTGTCTTCTCCTTCCGCTCTCCCGAGTATGAGCGGGGCAGGCTCATTTCGCTGCTTTCCGTCCTCGTCGCTGCGGGGATCCTGATCGTTCCGCTGGCTCGGAGGCGCGGCGAGAACCATGGCTGAGCGTCTTCTGGTCATCCTCCCCACCTACAATGAAAGTCAGAACCTCCCGCGGATCGTCCCCCAGATCCTGGCGCAGGACGCCCGGCTGGAAATCCTGGTGGTGGACGACGATTCGCCCGATGGAACCGGGCGGCTGGCCACCGATATCGCGGGATTCAACCCCCGGGTCCACGTCCTCCATCGCCAGCTGAAGGAAGGATTGGGCCGGGCCTACCTGGCAGGTTTTGCGTGGGCGCTCGAGCGCGGGTACGACCTGATGTTCGAGATGGACGCCGATTTCTCTCACGATCCCAAGTTCCTGCTGGACCTGATCGCCGCGGCGGCAAACGCCGATGTGGTGATCGGCTCCCGGTACAAGACGGGGGTCAACGTCATCAACTGGCCGATGTCGCGGCTCCTCCTGTCCTACGGAGCCAACATCTACGTCCGGTGGATCACCGGGCTTCCGCTCACCGATGCGACCGGCGGCTTCAAGTGTTTCCGGCGGGAAGTGCTGGCGGCGATACCGCTGGAGAAGGTCCGCTCGAACGGCTACGCATTCCAGATCGAGATGAGCTTCCGGGCCTGGAAGCGGAAGTTTCGCCTGGTCGAGGTCCCGATCGTATTTGTCGACCGGGTCGAGGGAAGCAGCAAAATGAGCCGGGCGATCGTCCGCGAGGCGGTCTGGATGGTCTGGTGGCTCCGGATCGCGAACCTCCTGCGGCGAATATGAGCGGGCTCCCGTTCTACAAGATGACCGGATCCGGCAACGACTTCGTCTTCGTGGATGGACGGGTCGCCCCGGTTGGTTCCTGGTCTACCCAGGCCATCGCCGCCGTGTGCGACCGCCGGACCGGAGTAGGGGGGGATGGACTGGTCGTGCTCGCTCCCGAGGCGGAGGATGGCGTCCGGATGGTCTATTTCAATGCGGACGGCTCCCGGGCGGGAATGTGCGGCAACGCGGCCCTGTGCAGCACGCGGTTGGCGGCCCGGCTCGACTTGGCGCCGAGTGCCGGGATGCTGGTCCATACCGATACCGGAGTGCTCCGGACCCGCTGCGTCGGCCCCGGTTGGGCTGCCGAGCTTCTGCTGCCGGACTTCGTCATGCCGAAGGAGGTGGCGATCGCCCCGGGTTCCGGGGAGCGGTGGCTGGTATGGGCAACCGTCGGGGTTCCGCACCTCGTCATCCTGGTGGATGACCTGGCGGCGGTGGACGTCGTGGGCCGCGGCCGGGTGTTGCGTTTTCATCCCAGCTTCGCGCCGGGCGGGCTCAATGTGAATTTCGTGGGGCGGTCGGACCAGGCCGGCGCCGGCTGGGGCCTCAGGACCTACGAGCGAGGGGTAGAGGCCGAGACGCTGGCTTGCGGCACCGGGACGGTGGCCGCCGCCTTTGCCCTGGCGGCCCGCGGCCTGGAGCGGCTGCCCGTCAGGATCGCTTCCTGGGGCGGCAACGTGTTCTCCGTCGCTGGGAACGTCGAAGGCTCGGAGGCCCGGGAGCCTTGGCTCTGTGGGGAGGGGCGGCTGGTGTTCGAGGGGTGCTTGGAGGAGTCGAGGTCCCGCGAGGCGGAAACGTCCTAAGGCCAATCAATTCAATCGAATAGCATCGTTGGAGAATCAGTGGCGCCGGAGATATCCACAGTTATCCCCAAATGTACTTAACATAATACATCTTATACGTACTAGTTGCAGCGGGCACGAGAACGGGGGCCACACGGCCCCCTGACCCTACATCGCGCCCTTGGTGAGCTCTGCCAGCCGTACCTTGGCCTCCGCCACTCCCGGGACATCCTTCCCGAACTTGCTCACCACGCCGCGGAGGACGTCGATCGCCTCCTTCTCCTTGCCGGCCAGACGACCCGCTCGGGCCACTCCGATCAGTGCGTCGACCCTACGATACTCCTCCACGGCGAGGTCTGCGGCCCTGGTGTAGGCCTTCGCCGCTTCGTCGAATTTCTTGAGGTTCTCCAGCGCCCCACCCATCATGGCCCAGGCCCCCGAGGCGTAAAAGGCCGGCGGGCCCCTGTCGGCGAACTTCCGCAGCTCGTCCACAGCCAACTGGACCTGCCCTGACGCCAGCCGGACCTCGTTCAACCCCAGTTCTGCCTGGTAGGCCGCGTCGGTGCCGGAATAGCTCGTGGCTACCCGCTGAAATGCTCCGGACGCCGCCGGCAGGTTACCCGATTCGAGGGCCGACCGGGCCTGATCCAGGGCGTCCGAGGCGGCGGACTCCTTGCGCCGCCCGGTCTCGATGAACAGCCAGGTGCCCACCGCGATGACCCCCACCGCCACTCCAGCGTAGGTCAGGAGCTTCTTGTTCTTCTCCATCCAGTCTACGACGGGGTGTTCCGCCTCGGGCGCAGCGGCAGGCGTAGTGACGTTCGGTTTGACGCTCGAGGCCATCGGGATCCTGGGTTTGAGGTCCGGGTGCCGAGTGCCCCCGGGGCGACTCGAACGCCCGGCCAACGGTTTAGGAAACCGCTGCTCTATCCACCTGAGCTACGGGGGCGAAGCGCATAAACTTAGCCGGGCTGCGGCGCTTGGGGAACGGTCTCACGTGTTCCCCGCAGTCCAGCGGCGCTCGCAGTGCCGACCGTAACTCGATAGCTGAGCTCCAGACCCTCATCACCTTATTTCGAATGATGTTGGAGAATCGAGCTCATCCGAACTCTCAAGGAGCCGTACATACGTGACCTCAGCCATCGATGGCCCCCTATTGAGGGCCGCCTCGAATTGCTCCAGCGCTGCCCCCGCGCCGACTGCGAGGGCCTCGACCCGGCCGTCGGGGAGGTTTCTCACCCAGCCGGCCAGCCCCAGCCGAACGGCCTCGCGGCGGGCGAAGTACCGGAATCCGACCCCCTGCACCTCTCCTTCTACCAGGTAAAGTCTTCTCACCGGCTGGCGTTTCTCCGCTCCTTGACGATTCCCACGACGATCGGGATCACCGAAGTGCCGATGATCGCCAGAACCACCAGGCTGAAGTTCTGCCGGACCAACCGCAGGTTTCCGAAG
>JBGPEJ010000146.1:0-8061 GCA_041482775.1 Gemmatimonadota bacterium
CTGGAGAACGGCGCGGTGGTTCCCGCCACGCTGGCGCCCGAGATCCTCACCGGCATTCTCCGGGACTCGCTCCACTTCAAGGGCATCGTGGTCACCGACGCGCTGGACATGGGGGCGCTGGTGGCGACCTACGGCGCGGGCGAGTCCGCGGTCAAGGCGTTCCTGGCCGGCACCGACCTCCTCCTCATGCCCAGCGATCCGCGTCAGGCCCTGGATGCGATGGCCGGTGCGATCCTCTCCGGGCGAGTACCGCGGGCCCGACTCGAGGCCTCGCTGCGCCGAGTCCTCATGGCCAAGGAGACGCTCGGCCTCTTCACCCGCCGCACCGTGAATCTCGACAGCCTGGGCTACATCGTGGGCCGCCGGGCCTTCCGCGACACCGCGCTGGCCGTTTCGGCCCGCTCGCTGGTGCTGGTGCGCGACAGCCTCGGCCTGATCGACAGCCTGCGCGCGGGACCCCGCCGGATCGGGGTCATCACCTACAACGACGCGAACTCCGGTCCGGTGGGCACCACCCTGTTGGCCGAGCTCGCCAAGCGGGGATACCTGGCCACGACGTTCCGCCTCGGCGCCGCCAGTGGACCGGCAAGCTACGATTCCGCCGCCGCGGTCACCGGCGCCGCCGGGATGGTCCTGTTCGCAGCTTCCGTGCGGGTGGCGGCCGGGAAAGGTGCTATCGCGTTGCCCGATCCGCTGGCGCGAATGATCGAGTCGTCGTCCCGAGAGCGGCCCACTGCCCTGGTGTCCTTCGGGACCCCGTACCTGCTGACCCAAACGCCGACGATCGCCGCGTACCTCCTGGCCTGGACTGATAACCCGCTCACCGAAGAGGCGGTGGCCCGGGCCCTCGCGGGGGCGGCCATCACGGGACATCTCCCGATCGACCTCCCGCCGGGGTATCCCCTGGGCCACGGAATCCAGAAGCCGGCCAAATGAACCGCGTGAGGTCGGCGGCTGGGGCGGCTCTTCTCCTAGCGGGGGCCTGCCAGCGGGCCCCGATCGTCCCTCCCAAACCGCTCTGTCCCACCGCGCCCTGCGCGCTCGATTCGCTGGCGCCGCTGCTCGATTCGGCGGTGGCGGCGGGCGCCGCCCCCGGCGCCGTGGTGGCAGTCTCCTCCCGCGGCGCACGATTTCTCTACGGCACCGGCCACATCGCCCTGGACGATCCGACTCGGCCGGACGGCAGGACGGTGTACGACATGGCCTCACTTACCAAGGTCATCGTCACCACGACGCTCGCCATGATGGCGGTCCAGGAAGGCCGGCTCGACCTCGATGCGCCGGTCCAGCGCTATCTGCCGGAGTTTCGCGGCCCGGGAAAGGAGCGGGTGACCATCCGCCACCTGCTCACCCATTCGAGCGGCCTCCGCGCCGACCGTCCGCTCTGGCGGGAGACCCCGAACGCCGATTCCGCGCTCCGGCTGGTCAACGCCACCCCGCTCGATACCCAGCCGGGCGCACGGATGGTGTACTCCGACTTGGGCGCAATCGTGCTCGGAGAAGTCGTCGAGCGGGTGCTGGGCGGAGGGCTCGACCGGCTGGCGCGGGACAGGATCTTCCGGCCGCTCGGCATGCGCTCCAGCCGCTTCCGGCCGCCGGAATCGTGGCTGCCACGGATCGCGCCCACCGAATACGATACGGCTTGGCGCAAGCGAATCGTTCGGGGCGAAGTCCACGACGAGAAAGCCGCCTGGCTCGGCGGCGTGGCGGGACATGCCGGCCTCTTCTCCTCCGCCGAAGATCTGCTGAATTTCGGCGAGTGGCTGCTCGGCCGAGTATCGGGGCGGCCCGAAGGAGACCAGCACCCCGCGATCTCGTCGTCCATCGCCCGGGAATTCACCCGCAGGCAGAATCTGGTGCCTGGCTCCTCGCGGGCGCTCGGATGGGACACGCCCGCTTCCGGCAGCAGCGCTGGAAGCCTGCTCGACCCCTCGAGCTTCGGGCACACCGGCTTCACCGGTACCTCCCTCTGGATCGATCCGAGCCGGGACCTGGTAATCGTGCTGCTCACCAATCGGGTGCACCCGACGCGCAACAACCCGCGCCTCGGGCCGCTCCGGGTGGCCGTGGCCGATCGGGTGGTCGAGTTGCTGCAGCGGGGACCGCTTCGTTGAGCCCTCTCCGTTGACCAGAGGCCCAATTCCTCCTAATTTGATAGGGTATTCCAGCAGGCCCGCCGGATCGGAGGGGGCCAGAGGAGCAATAGGATGAGCACGGTTGGCGAGCAGACGCAGTCCAGCGGCATCCAGATCACCTTGACCGCCCGCGCGGTGGACGAGGTGCTCAAGTTCATGGAGGCCGAAAAGCTCGAGCCCGACGCGGCAGGGCTTCGGGTGAGCGTGCTTCCCGGCGGCTGCTCCGGGTTCAAGTACAGCCTCAACATCGAGGACCACCCTCTGGAGGATGATCACATCCTCCCGATGGAGCGGGTTCGCGTGTTCGTGGACGGGTTCAGCCTGCAGTACCTCAACGGTGTCACGGTGGACTACGTCTCATCCATGCAGGGCTCGGGATTCACCTTCAACAACCCGAATGCCACCGGGGGCTGCGGCTGCGGCACCAGCTTCACTGCCTGATCGCGTCGGCTGAGTATCTTGGGAGGCCCGCTGGAGTCGCTCCGGCGGGCCTTTCTGCTGTACGGTAGCGAACCGGGAGCCCGAATGGGCGCGTTGGACCTCACGATCATCGTTGCCTACTTCATTCTGACCCTCGGCGTCGGGCTCTGGGTCACTCGTTCTCAGCGTACCGCGGGTGACTACTTTCTCGGGGCGCGCAACCTTCCCGCCTGGGCCGTTCTCCTCTCGATCGTCGCCACCGAGACGTCCGCCCTCACGGTCATCTCGATCCCGGGGGTCGGCGCCCGCGGCGATCTGACCTTTCTCCAGCTGCCGTTCGGGTACCTGGTCGGACGGGTGTTCGTGGCGCGCTTGCTGCTCCCCGGGTATTTCACCGGGCAACAGGAAACCGCGTACGCCAGGCTCGAAGCCCGCTTCGGACCGGGGACCCGGCGCTGGCTGTCCGCCTGCTTCCTGGTAACCCGGTTTCTGGGGGACGCGGTCCGGGTGTTCGCCGGGGCGATCCCCCTCGCGCTGGTGACCGGCTGGAGCGTTCCGGGCGCAATTCTGGCGATGGGGGCGATCACTCTGGTGTACACCTACCTGGGCGGACTCAAGGCGGTCGTGTGGGCTGACGTGATCCAGCTCTGCGTGTACGTGGCCGGAGGAGTCGGCGCACTCATAATCGCCGCGAACCTGGCCGGCGGCTTCGGCGCCATGCTGAGCCACGCCGCCGCCGCCGGCAAGCTGCGGATCATCAACCCGACCTTCTCATTCACGGTGACGTACTCGCTGCTGGGGGGCGTCCTGGGCGGCGCGCTCCTCTCGGCCGCCTCTCACGGCACCGACCACCTGATCGTACAGCGGCTGCTGGCCACCCGCTCGCTCAAGGACGCGCAGCGGGCGATCATCGGCTCGGGCGTGGTGGTCATCCTGCAGTTCAGCCTCTTCCTCATGGTCGGCATCGCGATCTGGTCTGCGGGGCTGGCCCCCAGCACACTCCCCGGTGACCAGATCTTCCCGCGCTTCATCGTCGAGCATCTTCCCGCCGGGCTCGCCGGACTGGTGATCGCGGGAATCCTCGCCGCGGCGATGAGCACGCACAGCTCGGCGATCAACGCGATGGCCTCCTCGCTGACCCACGATTTTTACGTCACCTTGACCGGCCGGAGGGATCCGGAGCACCTGCTCCGGGTGGGGCGATTGTTTTCCGCCATCTGGGGGATCGGTCTGGTCCTCGGAGCGCTCGGCTTTCACTCCTATACCAGCGGGGCCGACACGCCGGTGGTCGTGCTGGCACTGTCGATCGCTTCGGTAACCTATGGCGCGCTGCTGGGCACCTACATCCTGGCGGCAGGGTGGTCCCACGCCCGGTCGCGTGACGTGATCATCGCGACGGCAACCACGATAGTGGTGATGCTCGCCGTGGTGTTCGCCAAGCGTCTGTCTACGCTATCGGTGCTCGGCTGGCTCGCGCCGGCCGGCAACCTGGCCTGGCCCTGGTACGTTCCGCTGGGGACCCTGCTTACCGTTGGAATCGGGCTGGGGCTATCGGGGGGTGGAGCGCCGAAAGAGGTGCCGGCATGAGCATCATCATCGGAGTGGACGCAGGCGGCAGCAAGTCATCCGTACTGGTGGCCGATGGAGAGCGGACCATCGCGCGCGCCACCGGCGGGGCTGGCGCCGTCCGGGCGGGCCGGGCGCTGCAAGCAGCGTCGCGGATCGCGGTGGCGGTACGGCAGGCGCTGACCTCGGCCAATCTGCTTCAAGGTGATGTCCTGGTGGTGGGCGCCGCCGGCGTCGGTCGGGATCCCGAGCGGAACGAGCTCCGCGAGGCGCTCCGGACCGAGCGGCTCGCGGAGCGGGTCGTGGTCACCGGGGATCTCGATATCGCCCTGGAAGCGGCGTTCGGCGCCGGGCCCGGCCTCGTGATCGTTTCCGGTACCGGCAGCGTGGCGGTGGCCCGGACCGCGGACGGGGCGCGGCACCGAAGCGGTGGCTACGGCTGGCAAATGGGAGACGAAGGCAGCGGCTACACCATCGGGCGCGCGGCGCTGCTCGCGGTGGGCAAGGCCCGCGACGGCCGGGGCCCCGCCACATCCCTTGGGGAAATGCTCCTCGGCGGGACACCCCCCAGGAGCTTTGAAGATCTGGTGCGGTGGAGTACGACTGCGGAGCCGGCGGAAGTTGCCGCGTTGGCGAGAGCGGTGTTTCAGGCCGCGGGTGCGGGAGACGCGGTCTCCAAGCAACTGGTGGACACCGCTGCCGACGAGCTGGCCGGGATGGTGCACGCCTTGATCTCCCGGTTCCCGGGAAAGGGGGCGATTCCCGGTGCCCTGGCGGGCGGCAATCTCGGCCCCGATCGCCCTCTCCGGGCGCCGTTGCTCGAGCGGCTGAAGCGGGAGCGCCGCCTGGAAATCCGCGAGGCGCCGCTCGACCCCGCCGAGGGTGCCCTGGCGATTGCCCGGCGAGCGGCGGGGGCCTGACTCAGCCGGCCGCCCGGTACCTCGCCGCCAGCCGGCTATGCCGCATGCCGTACAGGAAGTAGATAATCAACCCGGTCAGCAACCAGAGCCCGAATCGAATCCAGGTGATCCGGGGCAACTGGTACATCAGGTAGAGGCACGACGCGACCGAGATCAGCGGCGTGAACGGGACGCCGGGCACTCGGAAGGGGCGGTGCCGATCCGGCTCCTGCCGCCGGAGCATGATGACCCCGATCGAGACCAGGACGAACGCGAAGAGGGTGCCGATGTTGGTGAGGTCCACCACCTCGGCGATGTTCGCGAACGCGGAGAACACCGCCACGAAGAGCCCGGTCAGGATGGTGCCGACATAGGGCGTCTTGAACCGGGGATGCACCTTGGCCATCACCGGCGGGAGGAGCCCGTCCCGCGACATCGAGAAGAAAATCCGCGGCTGGCCGAGCTGAAATACCAGGAGGACGCTCCCCATCGCGATGACCGCACCCAGCGCCACGATGAAGCGCGAGGCGTTGATCAGCGCCGGGGGACCGTTGGCCTGGGCCAGGGCCGTGATCATCGGCTCGGGGGTGCCCAGGGTGTTCCATGGCGCGATGCCGGTCATCACCAGCGAGAGGGCGATGTACAGCACGGTGCAGACCACCAGGCTCATGATGATCCCGAACGGCATGTCCTTCCCGGGGTCCTTTGCCTCCTCCGACGCCGTTGAGACCGCATCGAATCCGATGTAGCTGAAGAAGATGATCGCGGCACCCGCGCTGATCCCGGCAAATCCGTTCGGCGCGAACCCGCCCAGCTTCGGATTGGTCCAGTTCGAGGGCCGGATCAGGAAGATGCCGACCGCGATGAAGAACAGGATGATTCCGATCTTGAGCAGCACCATCGCGTTGTTGGTGTTGGCCGACTCCTTGATCCCGATCACCAGCACCACGGTGATCGCGGCGACTGCGAGGAAGGCGGGGAGATTGGCGATGATCGGGATACCGAAGAGGTGCGGGGCCGACGAGAGCGCCGAGGCGACGTAGAGGCTGCTGGGATCGGAGGCCCCACCGGCGACGGCCGCCGCGGCCAGCGACGCCGAGCGCGGGTCGGTGGCGAGCCAGGCGGGCATCTCCAGGCCGAAGTGACTGATCAGCTCCCGGAAATACCCCGACCAGCCGATCGCGACGCCGATGTTGCCCACCGCGTACTCGACGATCAGGTCCCACCCGATGATCCAGGCGACGAACTCGCCCAGCGAGGCGTAGGCGTAGGTGTACGCCGAGCCGGAAATCGGCACCATCGCGGCAAACTCCGCGTAGCAGAGCGCGGCGAAGCCGCAGGCCACCGCGGTGAGAATGAACGAGAGCACGATGGCGGGGCCGGCGCCGGGGCGGGATGGATCCCCGACGATGGCGGTGCCGGTGGTCGCGAAGATTCCGGCGCCGATGGTGGCGCCCACCCCCAGCGCCGTGAGGTGCCACTTGTTGAGCGAGCGCTTGAGGCCTCCGCGTTCGGCGATGTCCGCGTCGCAATCGGCGACGGACTTCCGTCGGAAGAGCTGGCTCATCGGACCGGACCTCGCGAGGTAACGGGTTGGAGGCTACAGGGAGATGGTGACGTTGATCGTCCCCGGCACCGGCAGGCCGGCGGGAGACCGCGCGGGGCGGAAGCGATATTTCAGCATGGCTTCCTCGAATTTTCTGGCGTAGCCCCGGTCAGGAATCTCGGGCGCGAGAGCCACATGGTCCACCCGCCCGTTCTCGAGCACGAAGAAAGTAACCGTGACCGTACGCCCGTGCATGATCCTCGGGTAGTCGAACGGTGGAATGATCAACTGGATCGGTTCCGGAGGTCGGCCGAGCAGCCGGGTCGAATCCGGCGCCGGCGGCCCGGCCGATCCGCCGCTGCCGGGCCCGGTGCCCGCCCCGCTCCCCGGACCGGCGCCCGACCCGCTCACTCCCCCCGTGCCGCCGCCGGTGCCCGTCGTGGCACCCGCAGCCGGAGGCTGGGGAAGAGTGTCGCTGGGCGGCGGGGCCTTCTCTGGGGGAACCAGCTTCTCCGGCGCCACGGTGGGCGGAGGGACCGGCGGCCGCACCACGGGCGGAGGCGCGTGCACGGGGGGCGGGGGGGACGGAGCGGCGAGCGGAATCATCGTCACCGCGCGTCCGCCGCCTCCCCCCCCCGTGTTGGTCGAGGAGCTTTCCCGAAGGGCGACGGAGTTCCAGAAAGAGCTGTTCCGGGTCAGCTCCACCGCCAGGAGGATCACCACCAGGTGGAGGACCAGCGCAAGCCATCCGGCCACCCGGCTCCGCCGGGGAACCGGGAGGCGGACGTTGGGTGGCGGCAGCGGCGGGGGGGCCGACAGTCGCGGGAGAGGCTCGGGCACGGTCTTAGTGTAACGAGGCCCCAGGGTGAAAACGACACGCGGAGGCCGGAGAGCCCCCGCGTGTGCGGTCCAGCGGAATCGCCTCCCGGTTCAGCCGGTCTTCGGCGTGAACCCGATGACCTGGATGCCGGCGCCGCGGGCGATGTCCATCGCCTCGATGACTTCCTGGTAGGCCCGATTGCCGGCCGGCTTCAGAAACAGCAGCTTGGTGGGCCGGTTGTCAAAAATGGCGTGGATCTGGGTATCGAGCTGCGCCCTGGGCACCGGCTGCCCATTGATGTTGTAGCTCCCGTCCGCGGTGATCTCGAGCACGATCTGGGTGGACGGGCCCTTGGCGGGCGCGACCACGGTCGGCGGAACCTGGACATCGATCGCCATCCGGGCCAGCGGCAGCGTGATCATGAAAATGATCAGCAGCACCAGCAGGATGTCGATCATCGGAATGACGTTGGGCTCCGCGCTGATTCCGCCCTGCACTCCAACGGCCATAGCCATATTATTTGCCCCCCAGCAGCTTGCCCTCGGCCTTGATATCGGTGATCGCGGCCAGCACCCGCACCCCGGCGCGGCGGGCGGTTTCCACCGCATCCTGAATCTTGGCGTAAAGCAGATCCTTGTCGGCCCGGAAGTACAAGATCTTGTCGCGGGTCCGCGC
>JBGPEJ010000147.1:0-8047 GCA_041482775.1 Gemmatimonadota bacterium
AGGCGGTTACCGAGAACAACGAGCAGAGCACGGTGCTGCGAGTGCGTCCGGGGCCGGAGCGGATTCTCTACCTCGAGGGGGAGCCGCGGCCCGAGTTCGCGTTCGTGCGCCGCGCGGTGGCCGGCGACAGCGCGCTGCAGCTGGTTTCCCTGCTCCGGAGCGCCAAGGGCAAGTTTCTCCGGCTGGGCGTCGGCGACAGCCTCGAGCTGGCGGGTGGCTTTCCGACGCGGCGGGAAGATTTGTTCCGCTACCGTGCGCTGGTGCTGGGCAGCGTCGAAGCGTCCTTCTTCACCGCGGACCAGCTGCGGATGATCTCCGACTTCGTGAGCCGGCGGGGGGGTGGCTTGATCGCACTGGGCGGCCGGGCCGCCCTCTCGGAGGGGGGATTCGCCGGTACGCCGCTGGCGGACGTCCTGCCGGTAGCGCTCACCCGGGTCGAGGCCGGCACCGAGCCCAAGGCGGTGGAGCTCGCGGTGCACACCACGGCGGCGGGCCGGCTCCACCCGGTGCTGCAGCTGGGCCCCACCGAAACGTCGGGCACCCGATGGGACTCGATGCCGCCGCTCACCTCGGTCAATCGCGTCGGTCCGCTCAAGCCGGGCGCAACCGCGCTGCTGGTCGGCCGGCCGGCCGGCGGGGGCTCAGCGGAAGTGCCGATCCTGGCGGTGCAGCGCTACGGCCGGGGCAGCGCGGCGCTGCTCGGCGTGCAGGACACCTGGCTCTGGCGGATGAATCCGGTGATTCCGCTCGCCGATCGCACGCCGGAAACCTTCTGGCGCCAGCTGCTGCGCTGGTCGCTGGACGGGGTGCCGGAGCGGATCGAGATCACCGCGAGTCCCAGCCGAGTGGGGCCGGGGGAGCCGGTGGTGCTGCGCGCCCGAGTGGCCGACGAAAACTTCCTCGACGTGAATGATGCCGCGGTCACCAGCCGGGTGGTCGCGCCGTCGGGCCGGCAGGTCGAGGTCCCCCTGCAATGGAGCATGCGGGAGGACGGCGCCTACGAGGGGCGCTTCGTGGCGGAGGAGGCCGGCATGTACACCGTGCAGGCGGAAGCCCGCCGGGGCAGGGACACCACCCGCGCCGTTCCCGCGGCGCTCCTGGCCGACGATCGCGGCGCGGATGTCGAGCAGGCCGAGCTGCACGCGCCGCTCCTGCGCCGGATCGCCGGCGAAACCGGGGGCCGCTATTACCCGCTGGCCGCCTCGGCGCGCCTCGCCGACGACGTGGTGTACACCGAGAGCGGAGTCACCACCCGGGAATCGCGCGACCTCTGGGACATGCCTGCGGTGTTTCTGGCGCTGCTGGCGCTCCTGGGCGCGGACTGGGGCTACCGCCGCTGGAGGGGCCTGGCATGACGACCGGCCGATTCGGGCTGGCGTTGCTGCTGGGCGCTGTGGCCCCGGCCGCGGCGCAGAGCGGTGGAGCAACCCACGTGCTGCTGGTCACCGGTCTTTCCGGCGAACCGCGGTTTGCCGGCCGGTTTCACGCCGCGGCCGCGGCGGTGTACGACGCCGCGAAGTCGCGCTGGGGAGTGGCCGATTCGAGCCTGGTGTACCTGGCCGAGGACCCGGCGCAAGACCCCGCGCGGATCCGGGGCAAGGCGACCCGCGATGGAATCGCCGCCGCGCTCGGCGCGCTGGCCCGGCGCTCGGCGCCGGGCGACGTGGTGCTGCTGCTGCTGATCGGGCACGGCAGCGGGGAAGGCCCCGAGTCGCGGCTGAATCTCCCCGGGCCGGACGCCACCGCCGCGGATTTCCGCGAATGGCTCAAGCCGTTCGCCGGCCGGATGATGGTGCTGGTGAACGCGTCGAGCGGCAGCGGAGATTTCCTGGCTGCGCTCGCGGGACCGGAGCGGGTGGTGGTTACCGCGACCCGGAGTGCGCTGGAGCGGAACGAGTCGCTGTTCGCGGAGCATTTTGCCCGCGGATTGGTGAGTGAGGCCGGTGACGCCGACAAGGACGGACGGGTGACGGTGCTCGAGGCGTTTACCTACGCCCGCCGCGAGGTGGCGAGGGAGTATGAGACTACCCAGCGCCTGATGACCGAGCACGCCCAGGTGAGCGACTCGGTGCTGGCGCGCACCGTTGCCTTCGGCACCGCTCCGCTCCCCTCCGATCCGAGGGTTGCCCAGCTGATCGGGGAGCGGCGCGGCCTCGAGGCGCAGGTGGACGCTCTCCGGCGGCGTAAGGGCGCCATGGACTCCCTCGCCTATGAACGCGAGCTCGAGCGCTTGTTGCTGGACATCGCGGCCAAGACCGCCGCGATTCACGCGGCGGAGGGCCGTAAGCCATGATCGGGTCGCTGCGCGCCGCCGCGCCATTGCTCCTGGTGGGCCTGGCCTGCGCCGGGGCGGCGCGCCAGGGCTCCGATCCACGCGGCCGGGTGCGCGCGCTGGCGGAAGCGGGCCGCCTTCCGGAGGCGGAGGCGGCGGCCCGCGCCGGGGGGCCGCCGTTGGCGGTGCCGCTCGGCGAGGTGCTGCTGCTGCGCGGTCGGCTGTCCGCGGCGGAGTCCTCGTTCCGGGCGGCCCTGGGCGCGGGACTTCCCGACCGGCGGAGTGCCGAGGCCGCCTTGGCGGAGCTGGCCGAGCGCTGGGGCGATCACGGGGAGGCGCGCCGGCGCGCCGCGGCGCTCGCCGCGCAGTACGAGCGCGATGGAGCGCGCTGGTCCGCCGAAGACAAGACCGCCGCGGCGCGGGCCTACGTGGTGCTCGGCGCCGGCGATCCGGCGTCGGTGCGCTCGGCCCTTCGCGCTTTCGACGACGCCGTCGCCGCCGACTCCGCCGCGATGGACCCCCGGATCCGCCTGGGCGACCTCTTCCTCGACCGGTACAACGCTCCCGACGCCAAGGCCACCTACGAGCTCGCGCTCCGGTTCGCACCGGACCAGCCCCGGGTGCTGCTCGGTCTGGCCAAGGTGGCGATCTTCGAGGGGAGCGGCGCGGGCGAGGCCCTGCTGCGCCGGAGCCTTGCCGCCAACCCCGCGCTGGTGCCGGCCCACGTTCTTCTCGGACAGATGCATCTCGACGCCGAGGAGTACGATTCCGCCGCCGCGGCCGGCGCGCATGCGGTGGCGATCGATTCGGCGGCGGTGGAGGCTTGGGCGCTGCTCGGGGCCACGGCGTGGCTGCGGGGCGACTCGGCGGGATTTTCCCGGGCGCTCGGGCAGGCGCGGCGAGCCACTCCCAAGCCGGAGGGCTTCTACAGCGCGGTTGCCGAGGCGGCCGCCCACCACCGGCGCTACGCCGAGGCGGCGGCATTCGGCCGGGAGGGCATCGCCCTCGACTCGGCGGCCCCGCGGGCCCTCGGTGTAACGGGCATCAACGAGCTCCGGCTGGGTGATGTCGCCCAGGCCCGCGTTCACCTGGAGCGCGCCTTCGCGCTCGATCCCTACCACGTCTGGTACAAGAACACGCTCGACTTGCTGGATCAGCTGCGCGGCTTCCGCACGGTGGAAACCCGACGGTTCCGGATCGTGGCTCCCGCCGGGCAGGCCGATCTCCTGGTCGGCTACCTGGGCCCGCTGCTGGAGGAGGCGTACGATTCCCTCTCGGCGCGATACCAGTATCGGCCGACGCCGCCGATCCGGATCGAACTCTACGATCGCCACGCCGATTTTTCGGTGCGGACGGCGGGGCTCACCGGTATCGGAGCGCTGGGGGTGAGTTTCGGGAACGTCTTGGCGATGGATGCTCCCTCGGCGCGGGACTTGGGCAGCTTCAACTGGGGCTCCACCGCCTGGCATGAGCTGACCCATGCGTTCACGCTCGGCCTCTCGGCCCACCGGGTGCCACGCTGGTTCTCCGAAGGACTTTCGGTGCTGGAGGAGCGGCGGACCCGGCGGGGTTGGGGGGCCGGCCCGTCGGTCGAGTTTCTGGCGACGTTCAAAGGTGGCCGGCTCCTCCCGGTAAGCCGGCTCAACGAAGGGTTCGTGCGGCCGTCGCATCCCGCCGAGCTTGGGTTCAGCTATTACCAGGCGTCACTGCTGTGCGAGATGATCGAGGCGGACTGGGGGCCCAAGGCGCTGGTCGCGATGCTCATGGGGTACCGCGACGGCCTCGACACCCCGGGCGTGTTCCGGAGCGTGCTGTCGCTCACCCCGGACCAGCTGGCGAACCGGTTCGATGCCTGGCTCAAGGGCCGCTTCCGGGTTCCCCTGGGGGTGATCGCCCCATGGGACGGGAAGGGAATACCGGGCGGCGAGTTCGTCGAGCTGCTGCGCACTGCGCGCACCCAGGTGGAACAGGGCCATCCGGGGGAGGCGCGCGCCGCCCTGGAGCGGGCCGCGGCGCTCTTTCCCGGATATGCCGGACCCGACGCGCCGGCGCTGGAGCTGGCACGGCTGGCGCGGGAGCGAGGCGATCTGCGTGGTGCGGCGGACGCACTGGCGCGCCACAATGCGCTGGACGAGTCGGCCTATGCGGCCAACGCCGACGAAGCCGCCTTGCGCGAGCAGCTGGGCGACCTCGCCGGTGCGGCGGCGGCGCTCGAGCGGATGATCTGGATCTCCCCGTACGACGCGGGGCTGCATGCCCGGCTCGCCGACCTCGCCGACCGGCTGGGGGATTTTCCGCGGGCGCTGCGGGAACGGCGCGCGGCGATTGCCGCCGGTCCACCCGACGTGCTGGAGGCCCGGTATCAGCTCGCGCGGGCGCTCCTGCGCGCGGGAGACGCCCCCGGCGCCCGCCGGGAGCTGCTGCGGGTGCTGGAGGCGGCGCCGGGATTCGAGAAGGCCCAGGCGCTCCTGCTCGAGCTCCGGGGCAAGGCCCCGAACGGGAGGAACTCATGAGACGACCGTGGCTCCCGGTCGCGGCGATGCTGGCCGCGGCGGCGGCGTACCCCGCCGCGGCGCAGCGCGGCTTTCGCGGGCCCAACGGCGGGGAGGCGCTGACTGCTCCTCCTAACCCGCGCTACGACGGCCGCTTTACCTATGCGCGGATCCGGTACACCCAGAGCTGCTGCGTTTCCGGCGACCAGTACTGGGATGTGAAATGGGGCCACGACTATCCGAGCTCGGACCGTCATTTCCCCAAGATTCTGGAGTCGCTCACCACCATGCGGGTCCGTTCCGATACCAGCGCCATCCTGACCCTCGACGATCCGGCGCTGTTCAAGTACCCCTTCGCCTATCTGTGCGAGCCCGGCTACTGGCTCCCGAACGACCAGGAGGCGGCGGGGCTGCGGGACTATCTGCTGAAGGGCGGCTTCCTGATCATCGACGATTTCGTCGGGCCGCACTGGTACAACTTCGAGGCCCAGATGCGGAAGGTGCTGCCGGAGGCGCGGCTGATTCCGCTCACCGTCGACCATCCGATCTTCGATTCCTTCTATCACATCAAGTCGCTGGACTACGATCACCCGTACTACCAGGGACTCAAGGCGAAGTTCTACGGAATCTTCGAGGACAACGATCCGAAGAAGCGCATGATGGCCATCATCAACTACGACTACGACGTCAGCGAGTACTGGGAGTGGTCCGACACGGGGCTCTTCCCCATCGATCTCTCCAACGAGGCATACAAGCTCGGTGTGAACTACATCATCTACGCCCTCTCCCACTGATCGGAAAGGACCCCGCGTGACCTCCATTTCCCCGCCTCCCGGACTGGATCGTCTCGACGACGCGGCGCTGGCCGAGCGCCTCCACGCCGCGCAGGGGCGCGTGCTCGACGAGCTCCGGAAGACGATCGTCGGCCAGGACGGCGTCATCGAGCAGGCGCTCGTTGCGCTGCTCGCCGGAGGGAACTGTCTCCTGGTCGGCGTGCCCGGCCTGGCCAAGACCCTGCTGGTCCATTCGCTGGCCCAGGCGCTGGACCTCAAGTTCTCCCGGATCCAGTTCACTCCCGACCTGATGCCCTCGGACGTCACCGGAACCGACGTGATCCAGGACGACCCCGCCAGCGGCCGGCGGCGACTGGTGTTCATGCCGGGGCCGGTCTTCGCCAACGTGCTCCTGGCCGACGAGATCAATCGCACCCCGCCCAAGACCCAGGCCGCGCTCCTGGAGGCGATGCAGGAGCACCGGGTCACCGTGCAGGGGAAAACCTACGAGCTGGAGCCGCCGTTCCTGGTATTCGCCACCCAGAATCCGATCGAGCTTGAGGGAACCTACCCGCTGCCCGAAGCGCAGCTGGACCGCTTCATGCTCGAAGCGATCATCGAGTACTCGCCCAAGGCGGACGAGATCGCGATCGTCCGGAGCACGACCTCGGCGACCGCCGATGCCATTCGTCCGGTGGTGAGTCGGGAGGAGATCCTCGCATTTCAGCGCCTGGTGCGCCGCGTCCCGGTGGCCGACCCGGTGGTGGAGTACGCGGTGCAGCTGGCCCGCTCCTCCCGGCCGGGAGAGCCCGGGGCGCCGGACGCGATCCGTCAGTGGGTGGCGTACGGCGCGAGCGTACGTGCGGCGCAGGCGATGGTGCTGGGAGGAAAAGCCCGGGCCCTGCTGCAGGGGCGCGCCCACGTGGGCTTCGACGATGTCAGGGCGCTGGCGCCGGCCGTGTTCCGGCACCGGATCCTGCTCAACTTCCAGGCGCAGTCGGAACGGGTGACCACCGATCAGCTCACCGAGCGGCTGCTCGCCGCTGTCCCGGTGCCGCGCTCCGGCCTGTGACCGTCACCCCCCCCG
This sequence comes from Gemmatimonadota bacterium, assembly GCA_041482775.1. Classification (GTDB taxonomy): domain Bacteria; phylum Gemmatimonadota; class Gemmatimonadetes; order Gemmatimonadales; family GWC2-71-9; genus JABFSM01. The sequence goes on from JBGPEJ010000147.1 coordinate 6,625, forward strand.
CCGCGCTCCTCGACCCCGCGCTGCTCGCGCGGATCGGGGATCTTTCGCTTCTCGCCCGCACGGTGGTGGACGGGTTCATGCACGGCCTGCACCGGGCTCGGCGGATCGGTCTTTCGCTCGATTTCGCCGAGCACCGCGCTTATCAGCCCGGCGACGACATCCGGCGGATCGATTGGCGGGTCTACGGTCGGACCGACCGGTTCTATGTGAAGGAATACGAGGCCGACACCAACGCGTCGGTGACCTTCGCGCTGGACGCCTCGGCCTCGATGGACTTCGGAAGCGGCGCGGTCACCAAATTCGACTATGCCCGGTTTCTGGCCGCATCGCTGGCCTGGCTGTCGCAGCACCAGGGCGACCGGGTCGGGCTGGTGACCTTCACCACCGATCTGCTCGAAATCGTGCCTCCTTCCACCCGCCACCTGCAGCTCATCCTCCATACTCTCGGCCGGGCGAAGGCGGGAGGCGCCGGGCGCCTTCAGCCGGTCCTCGAGCGGGCGGCCAGGCTCACCACCCGGGCCGGGATTGTGGTGGTGATCTCCGATTGCTACGAAGACCCTGCCGAGGTCCAGCGCGGCATCGGCACGCTGCGGGCCCGCGGGCACGACGTCGTGCTGTTCCATCTGCTCGATCCCGCCGAGCGTGACCTGCCCGGCGAAGGTGCCGCCACCTACGAGGACGCAGAGACCGGGGAGCGGCTGGCGCTCCGGCCCGAGGTGCTCCGGGAGCGCTATCGAGCCCAGATGGAGGCCCATCGCCACGAGCTGCTCGAGCGGCTGGGCAAGGACCGCTCCGATTACGTGCCGTTGGTGACCGACCAGCCGCTGGACCACGCGCTCCACGCGTATCTCGAGCGGCGCCTGGCCGCGAGCCGGGTGCGCTGATGGGCCTCGGGTTTCTGGTGCCGGCCTTCCTCGCGGCGCTCGCGGCGCTGCTGGTGCCCCTCCTGCTGCACTTGCGGCACCGGGAGCGGGAACGACCGCGGCGGTTTCCCTCCCTCATGTTCCTCCGGCGGATTCCAATCCGAACCGCGCGCCGGCGGCGGATTACCGACTGGCTGCTGCTGCTGCTGCGGGCGGCAGTGGTAGCCGCGCTGGTCGTGGCGTTCGCGCGCCCGTTCTTTCATCAGCAGGTTCCCGGCGGCGCTCCGGTACCGGCCCGGGCGGTAGTGGTAGCGCTGGACCGCTCGCTCAGCATGGGGCATCGCGAGGTGTGGTCGGCCGCGCGGGATTCGGCTCGCGCCATCGTCGCGGGGCTTCGGCCGGAGGATCAGGTCGCGGTGGTGTTGTTCGACGAAGAGGCGGACGTGGTGATGGGGCTGACGGTGGATCACGCCGCGGCGCTCGCCGCCATTACCGGCGCCGCGCCCGCCGCGCGGGGCACCCGGTATGTCGCGGCGCTCCGCGCCGCACGCCAGGTGCTC
>JBGPEJ010000148.1:0-8013 GCA_041482775.1 Gemmatimonadota bacterium
GATCTCGAAGCCCTTTGCCACACGATCGAGACGCTGCGCCTACTCGGGTGCAAGGGCACCACCGGTACCCAGGCCTCCTTCCTCGAGCTCTTCGGCGGAGATCACGCCAAGGTGCGCGAGCTCGACCGCCTCGTGACGGCCCGGATGGGATTCGCGCGGTCCTTCCCCGTCACCGGCCAGACCTACCCGCGGAAACAGGACAGCGGGGTGCTCGATGCCCTGAGCGGCATCGCCCAGTCGGCGGCGAAGATGTCGAGCGACCTCCGGCTGCTCCAGCACGAGGGCGAGCTGCTGGAGCCGTTCGAGGCGGAGCAGATCGGCTCGAGCGCCATGGCCTACAAGCGGAACCCGATGCGGGCCGAGCGGATCAACGGGCTCGCGCGGTTCGTGATTTCGCTACAGTCCAACACAGCCCATACCGCCGCCACCCAGTGGCTGGAGCGGACCCTCGACGACAGCGCCAACCGGCGCCTGGTCCTCCCCGAAGCGTTTCTCGCCACGGATGCCATTCTGATCCTCGCCACCAACATCGTGGCGGGGTTGGAGGTGCGGGAGGCCGTCATCGCGCGCCACGTCGCGGAGCAGATGCCCTTCATGGCCACCGAGCGATGGATGATGCTCGGCGTCGGGGCCGGGGGTGACCGGCAGGCCCTGCACGAGGTGATCCGCAGCGCGAGCCTCGAGGTGGCCGCCCAGGTGAGCGCCGGGGGGGTCAACGATCTGATGGAGCGCCTGGCGAAGCATCCGGCGTTTGCCCGGGTGCCGGCGGCGATGCTCGCCGAGGAGCTCGATCCGGCGCGCTACACCGGGCGGTCCCAGGCCCAGGTGACCGAATTCCTGCGCGAGGCGCTCGAACCGGTCCTCGCCCGGGCGGCGGCGCTCGCCGCGCCGGCGCTGCCGGACGAGGTTCGGGTATGACGGTGCTCGCGGTGAGCCGCCTTCCCCTGCCGCTCTGGCGGAAAGGGAAGGTGCGCGAGGTGTACGCCGTGGACGATGCGCGGCTGCTGATGGTGGCGAGCGACCGGGTCAGCGCGTTCGACGTCGTCATGGCGGAGCCGGTGCCCCGCAAGGGCGCCGTGCTCACCCAGCTCTCCGCCTTCTGGTTCCGGACCCTCGCGCGGCTCGGCCCTCATCATTTTCTCACGGCGGACGCCGACGAGATCATCGGGGAGCTGCCATCGCTGGCCGGATACCGCGGCGAGCTGGCCGGGCGGGCCATGCTGGTCGAGCGGACGGCGCCGGTCGCGTTCGAATGCGTGGTGCGCGGCTACCTGGCCGGCTCGGCATGGAAGGAGTATCGGCAGACCGGCACGCTCGCCGGCGAGCCGCTTCCGGCGGCCATGCTGGAGAGCGCGCGGTTCCCCGAGCCGGTGTTTTCCCCCGCTACCAAAGCGGAGAGTGGCCATGACGAAAATGTGACCGAGGCTGCCATGCGGTCGGCGCTGGGGCCGGCGGAAGCGGCCGAGCTCCGCGCCCGGAGTCTTGCGCTGTTCGCGGCGGGGAGTGCCCACGCCGAGGCTCGGGGAATCATCGTCGCCGACACGAAATTCGAGTTCGGCCGGGGCAGCCGGGGCGAACTCCGACTGATCGACGAAGTGCTCACGCCCGATTCTTCGAGATTCTGGCCGGCGGACCGGTACGCTCCGGGCCGGAGCCAGCCCAGCTTCGACAAGCAGCCCCTCCGCGACTACCTGGCCGGACTCCGGGCCGCCGGGGGCTGGAACGGTGAGGCCCCTCCGCCGCCCCTGCCGGCCGACGTGATCGCGGCCACCAGCGCGCGTTACTTGGAGGCGTATCGCCGCCTCACCGGCTCCGAGCTTCCGGAGCAGGGCTGATGCGGGTGGCCCCCGAAGGGTGGCCGTTCATCGCAATCGCCGGGCTGGTCCTGGGAGTGCTGGGCGGATTTCAGTTGTGGATCGGGGCGGCGCTGTGGCTGCCGATCGCCGTCTGGGTGGTGGCGTTCTTCCGCGATCCGGAACGCGAAGGACCGCGGGGCGACGAGCTGGTGCTTGCCCCAGCGGACGGGAGGATCGTGAGCGTCATTCCAATCGACGAGCCCGCGTTCCTGCGCGGGCCCGCAACCCGCATCTCGATCTTCATGAACGTGCTGGACGTGCATGTCAATCGATATCCCGCGCGGGGCCGGGTGGCGTACCGGGTGTACGCCAAGGGCCGGTTCGGGCACGCGGCGCCGGAGAAGGCGTCGGTGGAAAATGAGCAGTGTACCGTGGGGCTGGAGACGCCCCGCGGCAAGCTTGTCATCCGCCAGATCGCGGGCTCGATCGCACGGCGGATCGTGACCGATCATCAGCCCGGCGCCGAGGTGCAACAGGCCGAGCGCATGGGCATGATTCGTTTCGGCTCCCGGGTCGACGTCTTCGTCCCGGCGGGCGTGGAGGTTCTCGTGAAACTCGATGAGACAACCCGGGCAGGACAGACCGTGGTGGCGCGATGGACGTGACCCCGGCACCCCGCGAGGGCATCCGCCGAGTCGTGGTGGTGATCCCGAGCGCCTTCACGCTCGCGAATCTCTTCTTCGGCTTCTGGTCGATCATTTCCGCCTTCAACGGGAATTTCCGCCAGGCGGGATGGTACATCGTCTACGCCTTTGTGTTCGACTCGCTCGACGGCCGGGTTGCGCGGCGAATGGGCACCGGGAGCCGCTTCGGCGCGGAGCTCGATTCCCTGGTGGACATCGTGTCGTTCGGCGTGGCCCCCGCTCTCCTGATCTACTTTCTGGAATTCTCGACGGCAGGGCGGTTCGGCTGGATCGTTTGCTTCCTGTATGTGGGCGCGGCGGCACTCCGGCTGGCGCGGTTCAACGTGCTCTCGCACGGAAAGCCGACCCCGGGCTGGTTCACCGGGCTCCCGTCCCCCGCCGCTGGCATGACCCTGGCGACGTACTACGCCTTCAGCCAGACCGAATGGTACCGCGCCTCGGTGGCCTATCTCGACCTGCAACACCAGGGGCTGGTCGTGCTGCTGCTTCTGCTGGCGGGATTGATGGTCAGCAAGGTCATGTACCCCCGGGGAAGCGGATCCGCGAGCTTTCGCACCCCGGTTGGCGTGGTGTCACTCCTGGTGCTGGTCGGGTTCGTGGTGGGGGCCATCATCGCGCCCGCCTCTTTCCTGTTCCCCTTCTTCCTCGGCTACATGACGTTCGGCGTCCTGCGGCACCTGGTTCTCATCCTCTTCGACCGCGGAGCGGGCGAATGACCTGGCGCGTTCATGTGCGGATTCTCCCTCGTGCCGGCTTGCTCGACCCCCAGGGGCAGGCGGTGGAACACGCGCTGGCCGCGCTGCGCTTTCCGGAGGCCAGCAACGTCCATGTCGGTAAGGCCGTGGCCCTCGATATCGCGGCCCCCAGCGCGGCGGAGGCCGAGGCCAAGGTCCGCGCGATGTGCGATCAGCTGCTGGCAAACCCGGTGACCGAGGACTACGAAATCGAAGTCGACGTCGGAGGTTCCGCGTGACCCGAGTCGCCGTGGTGCGATTCCCGGGCAGTAACTGCGAACCCGAGACCTGTCGGGCCGTTGAGCGCGCCGGGGGGACGGCGTTCTACGTCTGGCACCGCGACACCTCGCTCGCCGACGCCGACGCGGTCATACTTCCGGGTGGATTCAGCTACGGAGACTACCTGCGGAGCGGCGCCATCGCTCGGTTCAGCCCCATCATGGAACCGATCCGTCGTCACGCTGCGGCGGGTGCCCCGGTCCTGGGGCTCTGCAACGGGTTTCAGATCCTCTGCGAGGCGGGGCTGCTTCCGGGAGCGCTGGTCCGGAACGCGGGCCTCAAGTACCTCTCCCGTCCGGTGGATGTGCGGATCGAGCGCACCGACACCCCGTTCACATCCGCCTACCGGCCCGGCGAAGTGATCCGGATCCCGGTGGGTCATGGCGACGGGCGTTTCGCCGCCGCCGATTCGGTACTCGATGCCCTCGAGGCCGAGGGACGGGTCGTCCTTCGCTATACCGGGCCGGCGGCGCCCGATGCCCCGGAGAACCCCAACGGGTCGATGCGCAGCATCGCGGGGGTCTGCAATCCGGCGGGAAACGTCGTCGGCATGATGCCCCACCCGGAACGGCTGGCCGAGTCGGCCCTCGGTTCGGACGCGGGACACCGGGTGTTCCTGTCCCTGGTCCGGAGTCTCGGCCGCACCGACCCGGTCTCCGAACGCCGATCGCCGGCTGGAGTCCCATGAGCGTCGAGAAGCCCAGCAAGAATGAAGACGAGTACTTCGCCCGGGAGGAGGCCGAACGCCTCAAGCATCTCCGGGCCCACGATACGGCGGAGCGCGCCGCGGCTGAACGCCGGTCGCACCACATGCGCTGCCCCAAGTGCGGCGGCCACCTGCGGACCGAGGCATTCCACGGCGTGCAGGTCGATCGCTGCCCCGATTGCCACGGCATCTGGTTCGACCACCACGAGGTCGAATCGCTGATGAAGGATGAGGAGCATGGCGTGCTGCGCAAGGTGATGGGCGACATCCGGGCTTCCCTCCGCAAGCTGCGGGCGGGCGCGTGACCAACGTCACGCTCGGCATCGAGGCACACCCCTTCCCCGGAGAGCGTGCCGTGACGCCCGCGGTCGTCCGGGAACACAACCTGAACGACCGGGAGTACGCCGAAATCGTCGCGATGCTCCGTCGCGCGCCGACGCTCACCGAGCTCGGCATATTCTCGGCCCTCTGGTCGGAGCACTGCTCCTACAAGCACACCCGGCCGGTGCTGCGGACCTTCCCGACCACCGGGCCCCAGGTGATTCAGGGTCCGGGAGAGAATGCCGGCGTCCTCCGGCTCCTCGACGGCTGGGCCGTGGCCTTCAAGATCGAGTCCCACAACCATCCCAGCGCCGTGGAACCCTATCAGGGCGCCGCGACCGGCGTGGGTGGCATCCTGCGGGACGTGTTCACGATGGGCGCCCGCCCGGTGGCGGTGCTCAATTCGCTCCGGCTCGGCCCGCTCGACGATGCCCGGAACCGCTACCTCTTCGCCGGCATCGTGAAGGGCGTCGGCGACTACGGGAACTGCGTGGGCATTCCGACCCTGGGGGGCGAGGTGGCGTTCGCGCCGGGCTACAGCGGCAATCCGCTGGTCAACGCGATGTGCGTGGGCCTCCTCCGCGAGAAGGATCTGATGCGGGCCCGCGCCCACGGCGTCGGCAACGTGCTGCTCACCATGGGAGCGCGGACCGGTCGCGACGGCATCCACGGCGCCAGCTTCGCCTCCGAAGAACTCTCCGAGAAGAGCGAAGCGCGACGGCCCCAGGTGCAAGTGGGGGATCCCTTCACCGAGAAACTCCTGCTCGAGGCCACGCTCGAGTTGATCGAATCCGGGCTCACGGTGGGAATCCAGGATATGGGCGCCGCCGGCTTGACCAGCTCCTCGGCCGAAATGGCGGCGCGCGGCGGCGTCGGGGTGGAGCTCGACACCAGCCTCGTGCCGACCCGCGAGCCGGGGATGTCGCCCTACGAGATCATGCTGTCGGAGTCCCAGGAACGAATGCTGGTAGTGGCGGAGCCGCACCGGGTCGAGGCTATTCAGGCGGTTTGCGCGAAGTGGGAGCTCACCGCCACCCCGGTCGGCCGGGTCACCGAGGACGGCCTGTTCCGCGTGGTTCACGAGGGTGTGGTGGTCGCGGCCATTCCGGGGGAGAAGCTGATCGATGGCTGCCCGGTCTACCATCCCGAGGCCGTGGAGCCGGCGGCGGTCGGGGCGCGGCGCCGCGCTTCGCCGGCCGGGGCGCCTCGGGCCGATCCCGCCGGCGCGCTACTCCTGCTGCTCGATGATCCTTCCGTCGCAAGCAAGCGATGGGTGTACGAACAGTACGACTCCACCGTGCAGGCCGAAACGGTGCTTGGCCCCGGCGGGGACGCCGGCGTGCTCCGGGTACCGGGCACCGGTTTCGGACTTGCCCTTTCGGTGGACTGCAATCAGCGCTATGTGGCGCTCGACCCCTATGAAGGGGGCAAGGCGGCGGTGGCCGAAGCGGCGCGGAACGTCGCCTGCACCGGCGCCGTTCCGCTCGGTATCACCGACTGCCTCAATTTCGGCAACCCCGACCGGCCCGAGGTGTTCTTCCAATTTCGCGAGGCCTGCCGGGGGATTGCCGATGCCTGCCGGGCCTTCGGGACTCCGGTCACCGGTGGCAATGTCTCGCTGTACAACGAGAGCCCGACCGGAGCGATCGATCCGACTCCGACCGTCGGCATGGTTGGACTCCTGCGCGACGTCGGGAAGCGGGTCCCCAGCCATTTCCGCGCGCCGGGAGATCCTATCGTCCTGCTCGGGACCAGCCGGGGCCATCTGGGCGGGTCGAGCTATTGGGAGGTGGTCCACGACTTCGTGGGCGGCGCCCCTCCGCCGGTGCAGCTGGAGGCCGAGGCGGCGCTGCAGCGTCTGCTCGCGGACGCGGCCGACCAGGGGCTGCTCCGCTCGGCCCACGACTGCTCCGACGGCGGCCTTGCGGTGGCACTGGCCGAGTGCTGCATCGGGGAGCCCTATGCCACCGCCCCGCTCGGGGCCCAGGTCAACCTCGGCAACGAACCGGGGCTCGCACCGGAGGGTGTGCTCTATGCCGAGGACGCCGGCCGGGTGGTCGTGACCACCCCCCCCGGATCCGCCCGCGGGTTGTGCACTCTGGCCGCGCGGCATGGCGTTCCCGCCGAGCCGGTGGGAACCGTCGGCGAGTCAAACGGATTGCTGGAGATTCACACCCGGAACGATCACCTGACCTATCGCTGGACGGTCCCGGAACTTCGCAGGATCTACTTCGACGCCCTGCCCCGCCGGATGGGCGGCGAGAGCGATCGCTCGATGGAAGGGCGCTGATCATGTGCGGTGTCATCGGAGTCTCCTCGGTACCCGACGCCAGCCGGCTGGCCTACCTCGGCCTGTACGCTCTGCAGCACCGGGGACAGGAGAGCGCGGGGATCGTTACCGTGGATGCCCAGGGTCAATCCCACAGTCACCGCGGAATGGGGCTGGTGGGAGACATCTTCCTCGAGCGCGACATCGGGGAGCTGCCCGGGGACGTCGCGGTGGGCCACACCCGGTACTCGACCACGGGAAGCTCGGTCATCGCCAACGCGCAGCCCTGCGTGGCCAACTATCGCGGCGGACCGCTCGCGCTGGCCCACAACGGGAATCTGACCAACGCGGCGGCGCTCAAGCACGAGCTGGTGGCCCAGGGAGCCATCTTCCAATCGTCCTCGGACTCCGAGGTCATCGTTCACCTCATCGCCCGCGCCGCCGCTCAGGACCCCGAGGGCCAGATACGGGAGGCGCTCTCCCGGCTGGAGGGGGCGTTCAGTCTGGTCATCACCATCGGGCGCACGCTCTACGCCGTGGTGGACCCGCGGGGATTCCGCCCCCTGGTGCTGGGCCGGGTAGGAGACGGGGTGATCGTAGCCTCGGAGACTTGCGCCCTCGATCTCGTGGGCGCCACCCTCATTCGCGAGCTCCAGCCGGGCGAATTCGTCCGGGTGGCGCACGGCGTGGTGAAGAGCCTCGCCTCCCTCCCGGCCCGGCCGGTGAGCCGGTGCGTCTTCGAGCTGGTGTATTTCGCGCGGCCTGACAGCACCATCTTCGGCGAATCGGTGGACCGGGTTCGCCGGGAGCTGGGGCGTCAACTGGCGATCGAGCACCCGGCCCCCGGCGGGGAAGTCGTCTTCAGCGTGCCGGACTCAAGCAACGCCATGGCCCTCGGGTTCGCCGAGCAAAGCGGTCTCAAGCTCGAGCACGGTCTCATCCGCAATCACTACGTCGGCCGCACCTTCATCAATCCAACCCAGGCGCTCCGCGTCGCCAAGGTGAAGATCAAGTTCAATCCGGTCCGGGAGGTGATCGCCGGACGCTCGGTCGTCGTGGTGGACGACAGCCTGGTGCGCGGTACGACCAGCAAGGGGCTGGTGCAGATGATCCGCGCGGCGGGAGCGCGCGAAGTGCATTTCCGCCTCGCGTCCCCGCCGATCACCGGGCCCTGCCACTACGGGATCGACACCCCGACGCGGGA
>JBGPEJ010000149.1:0-7958 GCA_041482775.1 Gemmatimonadota bacterium
CCGAGCTCCTCGAGCATGCCGAGGCAGATCCCCGCGTCTTTGTCGAGGAGTGCCAGCCGGAAGGTCTTGGGCCAGGCCCCGGTGAGCACCCGTTCGGGGACCAGCGCCTCACTCACGAAGGAGCGCCCGCTGGATGCGTTCAATGTTTCCACCGCGGCCCGGGGCCCGACCCCCGCCTTCACCAGCCCGGTGAGGCCCTCGGCGAGGGCCAGAATATTCACCCCGAGCAGCATGTTGTTGACGGCCTTCATGGCGTCGCCGGTGCCCAGCGGGCCCATGTGGACAATGCGCTTGCCGAATCCCTGGAGCACCGGGACCGCGCGATCGAACACCGCCCGGTTACCGCCCACCATGACGGTGAGGGTGCCCGCCTCCGCGCCATTGGTGCCTCCGCTCACCGGCGCGTCGGCGAAATCCACGCCCTTCTTCGCGAGGCGCGCCCCGATGCGGCGGGTGGTGGCGGGGTCGCCGGAGGTGCAATCCAGAAAGAGTGCGCCCGGAGCAAGCCCCGCCTCGATGCCATCGGGTCCGTCGAGCAACCCTGCGACGTCCGCCGAGGTGGGGAGGCAGGTGATGATCACCTGCGCGCCGCTCACCGCGTCACGGGGGGACGCCGCGACGCGAGCGCCGTGCTGCGCGGCGAAGGCGCGGGCGCGTTCGCCGGTGCGGTTCCAGACGGCGAGCTCGTGCAGTGGGGCGAGTCGGGCGGCCATGGGGCGACCGATGGCGCCGAGACCGAGGAAAGCGAGTCGCATTGGTCGGAGGGTCCGGGAGTCAGGGAGCCAGGGAGCCAGAACCGGTGACAATATACGTTCGAAGATTCCCAATGGCCGTTCCGCGCCGGGGCGCTATTCTCCAGCATGGTTTCGCGCCGGTCTCCCTGGTCGATGGCACTCTGGTTTCTCGCCGCGCTTCTGGTGCTCTTCGTGGCGGGCCCGCTGGCGCGGCTGCTATTGCAGGCGAGCCCCGCGAGCCTGGGCGCGGCATTCCGCGACCGGGAACTCTTCGCGTCGATCTGGCTCACCGCGCTGGCCGCGACCGGGGCGACCCTACTGTCGCTGCTGCTGGGCGTCCCGCTCGCTTACCTGCTCGCCAGGGTCCCCTTCCCCGGCCGCCGCCTGGTGGCTGGGCTGGTCGAGTTGCCGGTGGTGGTGCCTCACCCGGTGGCAGGCATCGCACTCCTGCTCTTCCTCGGGCGCCAGTCCGCGGTCGGGCAAGCGCTCGCGAGGGTCGGCCTCGAGGTAGTCAACCGGGTCCCGGGGATCGTGGCCGGAATGCTGTTCGTATCGGCCCCGATCGTGGTGAGCGCCGCGCGGGAGGCCTTCCGCGCAGTGGATCCGCGCCTCGAGCGGGTGGCGCGGACCCTGGGCGATACCGGGTGGCACGCCTTCCGCCGAGTCACGCTGCCGCTGGCGGGACGCAGCGTCGTCGCGGGCGCTGTGCTCGGATGGGCCCGCAGCGTGAGCGAGTTCGGCTCGATCGTGATCCTGACCTACAATCCCAAGGTCGCGAGCGTGCTGATCTACGATCGCTTCACCCTGTTCGGACTCTCCGCCGCGGTGCCCGCCGCGGTGATCCTGCTGCTCCTGGCGCTGGTGGTGTTCGTGGTGGTGCAGCTGCTGGCGTCCGACGGCGCCGCGCGGCGATGATCCGCCTCGAGGATGTCGCGGTCCGGCTGGGCGGGTTCCGGCTGGAGCAGATCACCATCGCGGTCCCGCCCGGGGGCTATGGACTGGTCATCGGCCCCACCGGCTCGGGGAAGACCACGCTGCTCGAGGCGATCGCGGGGCACGTGCCGCTCGAGGCCGGCCGGGTGCACCTCCGCGGCGAAGACGTGAGCCGGACGCCACCGGAGTTGCGGCGGGTGGGATTCGTGTATCAGCAGTACCTGCTCTTCCCCCACCTCACCGTCGGTGAGAATATCGGGTACGGCATTCGAAATTCCGAAGCAGGCCACCGGGAGAACCGCATCCGGGAGCTGGCCCAGATGCTCGGGCTCGTCCCGCTGCTGGGCCGGGGTGTGAACGGACTTTCGGGAGGGGAGCAGCAGCGAGTGGCGCTCGCCCGGGCGCTGGCACCCCGGCCCAGTATCCTGCTGTTGGACGAGCCTTTCGCCGCGGTGGACCCCGCGACCCGACGGGTCCTGCGGCACCAGCTCCGCGCGCTGCACGAGCGGGAGGGCGTGACAACGCTGCAGGTCACCCACGACTTCGAGGATGCGATGCGCCTGGGTGACGTCGTCGCGGTGCTGGCCCAGGGCCGCATCGCTCAGGCGGGCGCCCCGGAGGAAGTCTTCCGGTTTCCGAAGTCACCGTTCGTGGCGGAGTTCCTCGGTAGCGGCACGGTACTCCGAGGCAGGGTCGAGCGGCTGACGCCGGAATCGCGCGGCGAAGGCCGCTTCCCCGGGCGATTCCGTTCGGGGGCGCTGGCGCTGGAAGTGGTGGCCGAGCGGGAGGGGGATGTTTACGCCGTCCTCCGACCCGCCGACTTGATGGTGAGCCGGACCCCGACGGCGGGCCCGGCTCCGCGCAACCGGTTCACCGCCCGGATCACGCAGGTGGAGCGCGGCTCGGCGGTGGCGAACATCTACCTCGACGTCCAGGGCACCGCGCTGGTTGCGGCGGTGACTACCGCCACTTCGGAAGAGCTGCGACTCGCGGCCGGCGAGGAGATCAGCGTGGCAGTGAAGGCGACCGCGGTTCACCTGATCTGATCAGGCGGGCCGGGCGTATGGCCGACTCTCCCAGCCGATCGTTGATGCGGTCCACCGCGAGGGCCAGGCGGCGATCCCGGGGTGTCTCCGCCGATCGAGGCTCCGTGCCGAGCAACGCCAGCTGGGCGGGACCTTCGCCGGCGGTGAGGGAGGAAAAGGTCACGCCGAGAAGCCGGGCCGCGACTCGGCGCCTCGAGCGAAGGCCGGCCAGAAGCTCCCGCGCCACGCCGAACAGGGCGCGATCGGTGTGGAGCGGGATCCTGAAGCTGCGGCCGGACTGACGGGTGCGGAAATCGTGGTCTCGGAGCTTGACGGTCACACACCCGGCGCCCAACCCCTCCGCGCGCAGCTCGCCGGCGAGGCTGGTGACCAGCCGGAGCAGCCGGGTCTCCAGGGCGTCATCGGAGACCAGATCGCGGGAGAAGGTTTCTTCGCGGCTCATCGACTTGGCCGCGCCGGAGGCGTCGACGGCGTCGGACCCGCGCCCACGGATCCGCTCGAACAGCCAGCGCCCCGAACGCGGCCCCAGCCACTGCTGGAAGGTGGCCGCCTCGATCCGAAGGGCGTCCCGCACCTGCGTCAGACCGGAGCGCCGGAGCACCGCCTGGAGCCTCGGCCCCACTCCAGGAATGTCAGCCAGCGCGTGCTCGGCGAGGAAGTCGGCCTCCGCACCGGGAGGAACGATCCTGACGCCATCGCCGCCGGCACCGGCGCGGGGCTTGGCCCGCTCGGCGGCGAGCTTGGCCACGAGTCGGTTGGTGCCACCCCCGATCGATACGGTGAGACCGGTTTCCGCCAGCACCGCCTGCCGCAGGCGTCGCGCGGTCCCGTCGAGGGTCTCCTGGCGATAGACCGCCTCGGTGCCGGAGAGATCGAGGTAGAACTCGTCCACGCTGGCCGGCTCCACCACCGGCACCCAGCGGTCGAGGACGGCCCGGATCTCCCGATGCTTCACACCGCAGAGCTTGCGCGGCACCGGAACGAACGTGGCGCCGGGGCAGAGCCTCGCCGCCCGGGCGATCGGCATGCCGGCCCGGAGGCCGAAGGCGCGGGCCTCATAGGAAGCGGAACAGACCACGCCGCGGCTGTAGGCCCGTCCCCCCACGACGAGGAGCCGGGCCTGTCCCGCCCCTTCAGGATCGGCGAGCCGGGCGACCGCAACGAACATCTGGTCGCAGTCGGCGAGGAGGATGCGCCGCGGCGCCGGGGGCGTCAGACGGCGAGCGGGCGAACGGGACGCGGGGGAGCGCGAACCGGGTAAGCGCCGTCCGGACGACGGGCACTCATCCGGGCGGGCCGGTCGATGAATTCCTGAAACCAGACCTCGAGAGAGAGCAACCGCCAGAGCTCGGCCCCGAACGACGATGGCTGTTCGAGCAGCTCCCCGACCGCGACAGGCTCGAACACGCCCCGCCCGCGCGCGGCCCGGCCCTGCAAGGTGGCGCGGACAAATTCGCCCGTCAGACCCTCGCGCCAGAGACAGAGCGGGACCGGGAATCCGGTTTTCGGCCTGGACTCGCGGATCTCCGGCGGGAGCACGTCGCGGAACGCCCGGCGGAGAGTGGCCCTGAGCGCGCGGGGCATGCTCGCCACCAGCTCGAAGATGCGGTGATCGAGCAGCGGCATCCGGGATTCGAGGCCATGGGCCATGCTCACCCGATCCTCCACGTCGAGAAGGGCCGGCAGACGATGCGCCAGGTTGAACCGGGCCATCCGCTCCCTGGCCGATGCAGGGCCCGGGGAGTTGAACTCGGCCTGGAGTCGCTCGTAGGCGGCTTCGGGGTCCACCAGCCGGCGCAGGTCCGGCGAAAGCAGACCCGCCCGATCGGCTCGGCCCGCCACGGGGCGGAAGTAACGGCGATCGACCGGGGTACACAACTCCTCGTCCCCCAGACCGTCCACCGAGGCGGGAGAGCCCTCGTATCCGCCGAACACCTGGTCCCCGCCGAACCCACCGAGAATGACTCTCACCCGCTGGGCCACCCGCCCGGCCAAGAGGTAGCGAGGGAAGGCTGACGGCGCGGCCGCGGGCTCGTCGAATTGCCGGATGAACCGCGGCAGGATATCGGCGAATTCCCGGGAGGTTGCGCCGATTTCCTCCAGCGTGATTCCCGCCCGCGCGGCCAGGAGGCGCGCCTCCGGCCGCTCGTCACATTCGGGACCGGCCTCGAAGGCGGCGTGAAACGCGGTGAGCGAGGATCCCTGCTCTCTCGCGGCGAGGGTGGCAATCAGGCTGGAGTCGAGCCCGCCACTCAGGTACGCGCCAACCGGAACGTCGCTTCTCAACTGGAGGCGGACGGCGTCGGTCACCAGCTCGCGGAGCGTGGCCACGAAACACTCCTCGGATCGCTCGCCGTCGACCTCCCACCGCGGCTCCCAGTACGGCGTTACGCTCCGCCGCCCGCAGTCCAGCCGGACCACGAGCGCGTGCGCGGGGAGGAGCCGGTGAATGCCCTGGAAAAGGGTGCCGTCCCCGAGGACACACTCGAAGGCCAGGTAATCACCGAGGGACTGGAAGTCCGCGATCGCGGGAACCGCCGGGTGCCGCAGGAGCGCCTTGATCTCCGACGCAAAGACGATCTGACCGTCATCCGCCCACCAGTAGAGCGGCTTGATCCCCAGACGATCGCGCGCGGCGAACAGGATGTCCCGATCGCGATCCCAGATGACGAGTGCGAACATCCCGTTGAGGCGCTCGAGGCCGGCCGGCCCCTCGGCCTCCCAGAGGGCGAGGATTACCTCCTTGTCGGATTGAGTTTCGAAGCGATACCCGGCGTGCGCCAGCTCATGGCGAAGCTCGAGATAGTTGAAGATCCTACCATCGCAGACCAGGGTCACCCGCCCGCGGGTCATCGGTTGCTGCCCGGTGGCAAGATCCAGGACCGCCAGCCGCCGAAACCCGAGCCCCACACTCCCTTCGACCAGCAGCCCGGCGTCGTCGGGCCCCCGGTGGGCGAGCGCGTTGGACATGTGCGCGAGGATGGTGCGATCGGCCCCGAACCCATCGAAGCGTGCCTGACCGACAATGCCGCCCATGCTCAGGCCTCACGCGACCGCGGCGCGGAATGGCGCCCGGTTCTGGAGAGGGGACCCGCTACTAGACCGATGCGGAAACGGCCCGCGAGTGCGGGAGCCAGGACGAGCCCAACCGCAAGAGTCGTCGCATTGCCCGGGATTCCTCCGGCGCCGGAGTACCTCCGGCCGGCCGGCCCGAAGTCCTTGCACCGCAATCAGCAGCGCGCCCGTCGTGGGCCCCGCTGCGGGGGCACCAACGGCTACTCGATGGTGCCGCTGTTGGCCATCCGCCACGGAGTCCTGGGGCGAAGCGTTGATGGGTCGCAACAATCGGGTTACACGAAGCCCTTGCTTGCCGGTTAAGTTGACATTAACTTGCTGGCTGTCTAGCAAGTCGGGCGAAGGCCCCTTTCCACCCCGGGGGATCCAGCGCGCATGCCCCGTCCGAGCAAGTCCAAAGGCACCGAGCGGATTCGGGATGCCGATCGCACCCGCGAGCAGATTCTCGATGCCGCGGAGCGCCTCTTTGCCGAACGGGGGTACGAGGAAACTTCGCTCGCCGACGTGGGCAGGGTGGCGGGGGTTTCCCGGGCCACGCCGGGGTACTTCTTCGGCTCGAAGGCGGAGCTGCACCGGGCGGTGATCGAGCGCTGCTTTGCCGATGTGCGGCAGGCGGTCCGGGAGGGAAAGGCCCGCGCCCTGGCGAGCGGGCAAACCCCTGAAGTGATTCTGGCCGGCGCGGTGGCGGATTACGCCGATTTCGTCGCGGCACGTCCCAACTTCGTCCGGTTGATCGAGCGGGAAGCCCTTTCCGATCGAACGGTGCTCGAAGGGATGCCGCTCCGCCTGGCGGTGTGGCAGGAGGCGCTCGCCGCCTTCCGGCAGGAGCTCGGGCTGGACATTTCCGACACCGCAGAAGCGGCGCACCTGCTGCTCTCGCTGGTGGCGCTGACCTGGTTCCCGATCGTACATGGAGGGACGTTCCTCAAGGCGGTGGGGCTCGATCCCGCCGCGCCCGACTTTGCCGATCAGCGCAAGCGTCATCTGACCACGCTCCTCCTCGGCGCCCTGCGCGAGCGCGCAGCGAACACTTCCACCTGGTCCTGATCATGACCGACGTGATGAAGCCCCCCGTCGACATGGCCCCACCCCCCGGCAAGCCGGTCATGGCCACGGAACAGGAGGCCCGCGAAGTGGCCGAATCGGCGCGCGAGGTCGAGTGGTCCGCGAGCTTCGTGAAGGAGCTGTTCGAGGGACGCTTCCGGCTCGACCTCATTGACCCGTTCCCCGAGCCCAAGCCGGAAGACCTGGCCAAGGCCCAGCCGTTCCTCGACAAGCTGGAGACTTTTCTCCGCGACCGCGTCGACAGCGACCGGATCGACCGCGAAGGCCAGATTCCGCCCGACGTGGTCCAGGGACTCCGCGACCTCGGCGCGTTCGGGATCAAGATCGGCGAGGAGTACGGCGGGCTCGGGCTCTCGCAGCTCATGTACACCAAGGCCATCGGACTGGTGACCAGCGTGGATGGCAGCTTGACCGCCATGCTTTCCGCCAGCCAGTCGATCGGAGTGCCGGTACCGCTCAAGCTCTTCGGCACCGAAGCGCAGAAGCGGAAGTATCTCCCCCGGGTTGCCAGAGGGGCGATTTCCGCCTTTGCGCTCACCGAGAATCACGTGGGGAGCGATCCGGCGGGACTATCCACGACGGCCAAGCTGAGCGAGGACGGCAAGCACTGGATCCTGAATGGCGAGAAGCTCTGGTGCACCAACGGGACCGTCGCCGAAGTGATGGTGGTGATGGCGCGGACCGGCACCAAGGGGATCAGCGCCTTTATTGTGGAGACCAACTGGCCCGGGGTGGAAGTTGTGCAGCGGCTCCATTTCATGGGGCTCAAGGCCATCGAGAACGGCATCCTGCGCTTCACCAACGTGAAAGTGCCGGTGGAGAACCTGCTCTGGGGTGAGGGCAAGGGCCTCAAGCTGGCGCTCATCACCCTCAACACCGGAAGGCTCACGATTCCGGCGGGGTGTGTGGCCGGCGCCAAGCGCGCCTTGGAGATTTCCCGGCGGTGGGCGGCCGAGCGGGTGCAGTGGGGCCAGGCGGTCGGCAAGCACGACGCCATCGCCCAGAAGCTGGGGCGGATGGCGGCGGAAGTCTTTGCCATGGAGGCGGTGGCCGATCTCGCCTCGCTCTTGTCGGAGCGCCCGAAGACCGACATCCGGCTCGAGGC
>JBGPEJ010000150.1:0-7949 GCA_041482775.1 Gemmatimonadota bacterium
AGCCCAAAGAGTCGAAGCGGCCGCGGAGCGGATCGAAGACCTCGACCGAGCTCAGGTAAGTGCCGTCGTAGCCTCCCGCCAGCACGACCCGCCCGTCGGGAAGCGCGGTGGCGGTGTGACCCGACCTCCCGTGAACCAGCGCCGCGACCGGCTCGACCCGCCCGGTCGAGACGTCGATTCGCTCGGCGGTGGAGAGGCCGCTCTCGCTGCCACCCATCCCCCCGGCCACCAGAATGGAGCCGTCCGGCAGCGCCGTCGCGGAGTGCACCGCGCGGGCGGTGCGCAGCGTCGCAATTCGCTCGATCCGGCCCTCGCCGCCGGGCGTGCTGAGGGAGCCGTGCGCAGCGGCAATCAGGAGAATCACCGCGGCTGGTCCACTGCTGGGGCGTTTCATCGGAGAACTCCAGATCATGGCTTTCGATGCCGCCGGGAGCGCCGGGGTTTGACATCCTGGACGGTAGGTCCCCAGCGCCCCCTCAGGCCGCTGAAACTAAGTGGTGGCCATGCCGTATGGGATGCCCATAGGAGCCCCACCCTTGACGTCGGGACCAATGACCGAATCTGTCGCACAGGTGACGATCGCCACATCGTCGGGCGCCCTCCGGCTGGCGCTCATCCTTCACTTCGGCGCGGGGCTGATCGGCCTGGGCAGCGGATTCCTTGCCCTTGTGGTCGCGAAGGGAGGCCAGTCCCACCGGCGCGCGGGCAGGGTCTTCGTCGTCGCCATGATCGCCCTGGGAATCTTCGCCGCCGGAATCGCCTTCTATGAACGCAAGTATGGGTCGGTGATCGGCGGGGCCCTCACCGCCTATCTCGTCTTCACCGCATTCACGACCGTCCGGCCGCTCGCCGGTCGGTATGCCCATGCCGGCAACGTCGCTGTCACGCTCCTGGGTTCCGGCCTGGCGTTGATCCAGCTCGCCCCGGTCGCCAGCGCCCTCAGCAACCCGACGCGAGTGACCAACGGGGTCCCGGCCCTGATGATCGTGTTCCTCGGAACCGTCACGGTCCTCGCGGCCGTCGGCGACTGGCGCCTGCTTCGCGCGGGATCCATCACCGGAGCCCGCCGGCTCGCGCGCCACCTCTGGCGCATGTGTTTCGGACTCTTCGTTGCGTCCGGCTCGTTCTTCTTCGGACAAATGAAATTCCTGCCTGAATCGTTGCGCATCCTTCCGCTGCTCGGTGCCCTGGGAATCTCCCCGCTCATCGTGCTGCTCTACTGGATGTGGCGGGTCCGGGTGAGGAAGAGAATACAGGGCATGATTCTCCGTACCGCCGGCGCATCCAGCCAGGGGAGTATCTAATGACATAGACCGGTGAGTGCTTCCCTGAGCCTTCCAATCGTCGTAGGATTCACACTATCCGGCATACCGTCCGCGACGTTACGCGAGGAGGCAACGTGCGAAGCTCACTTCGTTCGGCCCGCAGGATCATTATCGCCAGCCTGATCACATCCTCGTCCTGGTTCCTCCTGGCAGCCGCCCGGGCGCCGGCTCCGGGCGACGCCTGCTCGCTGCTGACCAAGGAGGACGCCGCGGCGGCCCTGGGTGACGCCGCCACAGGGCCCAAGGCGACCGGCCCCATGAAGGATGGGACCGGCGCCACCGTGTCGGGCTGCGAGTACACCGGGTCCGGCATTCACTCGATCCACTTGAACCTGACGCGGCTCCCGGCGAGCTCGCTCGCGATGTTCAAGATGATGTGCGCCAAGGCGAGCAAGGAGGGGCTCGCCGGCCTGGGCGACCTGGCCTGCTGGTACAACGACAAGCACGCGGAGCTCCATGTCATCAAGGGAACCGCGTTCCTCTCGGTCGAGCTGCGGCGGAGCGGCAACCCGACCGAACCGATCATGGCGGTGATGAAGAAGGCGCTCGCCAAACTCAAGTGACGGCTCAGGACACCCCTCGCAACCGTTCCAGAACGAGGTCATTATGAGCACCTGCCGGCTCGCCCTGCTCACACTGGTCACCCAGACCCTCGCCGCCGGGGTCGCCGCGCAGGCACCCGCCACCACGAAGCTGGAATCACAGGTCCTGGCGGCCGGCGAAGCAGGGATGCAGTTCATCGTGAGTCCGCGCGGCGGGCATCTGGCGGTCATCACGCAGAAGGGGAGCCGATCGGTGGTCCTCTTCGACGGGGTGCCCGGACCGCTGTTCGACCAGATCATGTCCGACGGCGTGTCGTTCAGCCCCGACGGCAGCCGGTACGCCTACGTCGGCCGGTCGGGCGCCGAGCAGGTCATTGTCGTCGACGGGAAGGAACAGCTCCGGATTCCGTTCTCCAGCGAGTCCCAGGTGAGCTTCATTCGCGGGATCAACACCACCTTCGCCTTCAGCCCCGACAGTAAGCACCTCGTGTACGTCATTCAGACCGTCGGGCCCGGCCCCAATGGGGCGAGGTTCCGAGAGTACCACGTGGTCTTCGACGGAACGGTGGGACCGCCCGATCACGGCGACGGCCCCAGCGTGGCGTTCAGCCCCGATGGCGCGCGCCATGCCTATCTCATCACCGCCCGGGCCCGCACCGCACTCAACCCGGGCGTCGACAACAAGTCGCTCCTCGTGGTGGACGGAAAGCTGGCGCCCTACGTCGCCGGGGCGCTCCAGTTCACCGGTGACGGCACCCACCTCTTTTCCCAGCGTACCGTGACGCTCGGCCCGGGGAAGGGTGCGGCCACCGAGGTACTGGTGGACGGGAGACCAATGATGCGGGCACTCGCCATCCGGATCTTCATGGCCCCCGTGGGGAACGGATTCGTGGGTGTGGTGCAGCAGCAGGCGCCGGGCGGCGCCGTCTCCGAGATTCTAGTGTCCGGGGCCACGAAGATTCCGGGGAGCGACTGCCCCGGGAGCGGCAGCTGGGAAGAGGTCCAGTTCAGCTCCGACGGCAAGCACTTCGCCGCCAGGTGCCGGACCGTATCGAATTCGTACACGATGTTCGTGGACGGCAAGAGGGGGCCGGAGTACCAGACGATCAGCGACTTCGCATGGGCGCCGGACGGTTCCCGGGCGACCTACAAGGGACGCCAAGGCCAGAAGGTCTTCGTCGTGGCCGGCGACACCGAATCGGACGGCTATCGGGCGGCCGATACCGTGAAGTTCGGGGGTGGCGGCAAGCGGATCGGGTTCCTCGCCACGACCGCCGGCGGCAGCGCGCCCTGGGTGGCGGTGATCGACGGCAAGCCGATCCCCCGCAGTGATCCGCAGGGGATCTCCCAGTTCAGCTTCAGCCCCGACGGGTCACGCTGGGCATGTGTTGCGGGCTCCATTACCGCGTTCACCCTGGTGGTCGACGGGGTGGACCAGGGGGCGTTCGTGCTGCAGGGGTTCAGCCGCACTTTTCACGGGGCCAGGTTCGTGTTCAGTCCGGACGGCAAGCACGTCGTGTCGTACGGGCAGCCCAAGGCCGCGCCGGGGATCCCGAACGCCGGACTGTTCATCGACGGCACCCTGTTCCGGGTGGGCGGGATCTACGCATACAACCCGACCTTCACCCCGGATGGCCGCCACCTCCTCTTTCTCGGCACCGATGCAACCGCCCAGCGTGAGACGGTCTACCTGGATGGAAAGGCGGTGGCTCAGGTGGAAGCCAACACCTCTCTGGGCGACAATCCCGGTGCGTGGGACCTGGGTCGGACGGTGTGCTGACGGTGCTGGTGCAGGACGGCGGGAGCATCAAGCGACTCCGGGTCACACCGGGGAGTGATACCAGCATCGAGACCCTGCTGGCACAGGCGAAGAAGCCGTAGTGGGGCGGGGACCCAGACGCAGGACGTTCCTAGAAGGAGGATATTCCCATGGACAACGAGCTTGCGAAGTTGCAGAAGCGAGTGGCCGAGTTGGAAGCGGTACTGGCGGCGCGGCGCCGTGGGCCGATCGCGGCGGTGGGATTGCTCTGTGCGGGAATCGTCGTGGCAGGCCTGGCGGTCACCCTCGCGAAGAGCGCCAGCGCGTCGCTCGCGGCTCAAGGTCCTTCGAAGGTGGTCGCGCCGTTTGAAGTCGTGGACGGCAGGGGCCGCGTCCTATTCAAGATACAGATGAGCGCCTCGGGCGCGGGCCTGGGAATCTTCTACGATGACGCAGGACAGGAGGTCGCGATTATCGGCCACGCCAGCGGCTCGCAACAACCGACGATTCGCGTAATGGACAAGGGAATTGATAAGGTCGGGCTGGGAGTCAGCAAAGGCGACGGGATGATCCAGGTGGGGAATGACGTTGATTCCCGAATTCAGCTTGTCAGCGGTGAGGATGCAGGCATTTCGGTTTTGAACGCTTCCGGGCAAACGGCCGCCAAGGTCTTCAAGACCAAAGGCGGCGATGGCGCGATGGATATCAACAAGAGCGGCAAGATCAGAGTCGCGCTTGGGATCTCGGGAGCCGGCGAGGCCGGGCTCCTCACCTTGTACAGCAACACGACCAAAGCGCAGACGGTCATCCACGGGGACGCCGGCATTCAGCAGAAGAACGCCCAGGGACAACCGGTGGCCCAGTTATCGGTCGACGACAATGGTCACGGGAGTGTGATGGTGGCAAGTCGTGCGGGAACCTTCATGTCGAAGCTTGCCATAGCCGTGGACGGTTCCAGTGGCCGGGTTGAAGTGTCGTCGGGCGGCGAGGTGAAAGCATTGATGGGCATCCTGCAAAACGGCAAAGGCGATGTCTGTGCGAACGGCGACAAAGGGAGCGCCTGCCTCAGCCAGGTCAACCTCAAGTACTGAAACCGGACCATGAGCCGAAGACGCAGGTATTCCTCCGACCAAAGAGCCAGATATCCGAAGACGGCGGCGGACCGGACATTGAGGTAGCTTCACCCATCCCGATGACACTCATCCCGGAACGGCTGGCCGCAGCCCTCGCCTCCCGTTACTCACTGGAGCGCGAGCTGGGCGCGGGCGGCATGGCCACGGTGTACCTCGCCCACGACCGGCGGCACGACCGGCGGGTCGCGGTCAAGGTGCTCCGTCCCGAGCTCGCCGCGGTGATCGGAGCCGAGCGGTTCCTCTCCGAGATCCGAACCACCGCGAACCTGCAACACCCTCACATCCTCCCCCTGTTCGACTCGGGCGCGGCCGAAGGGTTCCTCTTCTACGTCATGCCTTACATCGAAGGCGAGACGGTGCGCGACCGGCTGAGCCGCGAGAAGCAGCTCCCCATTCCCGAGGTGCTTCTGATTGCCGGGCAGGTCGCGGCGGCGCTGGACTACGCCCACCGGCACGGGGTGATTCACCGGGACATCAAGCCCGAAAACATCCTGCTGCACGACGGCAGCGCCCTCGTCGCCGATTTCGGCATCGCGCTGGCGGCCAGCAAGGCCGGCGGTACCCGGATGACCGAGACCGGCATGAGCCTTGGCACCCCGCACTACATGAGCCCAGAGCAGGCGCTGGGTGAGCGGGAGATCACCGCGCGTAGCGACGTCTATGCCCTGGGCGCGGTGACCTATGAGATGCTGATGGGCGAGCCACCCTTCACCGGGCCCACCGCTCAGGCCATCATCGCCAAGGTGATGTCGGAGAAACCGGCCTCGCTGCTCCAACGGCGGGAGCGGATCCCGGTCGAAGTGGAAGACGCAGTACTCACCGCCCTGGAAAAGCTGCCTGCTGACCGTTTCGGCAGTGCCGCGGAGTTCGCGGCGGCGCTCACCGGCACCGGGAGCCGCGCCACCTCGGCGAGAAGGCAGCCGCAGCGCGGGCTCGCCGTCGGGATCGCCGTTTCGGTGCTGGCCATCGCCGCGGCATTTCTGCTGGGCCGAGCGATGGCGCCGGCGGGCCGAGGGTCGAACGCTGGTCCGGTCTCCATCTTCGTGGTGGCGACGCTGCGGACTACCGCGGTGGGCTATAACCAGCTGATCAACCGGTTCGCGGTTTCCCGGCAGGGAGACAAGGTGGTGTTCCTCTCCCAGGATTCGAGCGGCTCGGATCGGATCTTCATCCGTTCCCTGGGGAAGCTGGAACCCCGCCTGCTTACCTCCGGGGCTTCTCCGTTCTTCTCACCGGACGGACGGCAGGTCGGCGTCTTCCAGGGTACGGTGCTCTCCACCATCTCCGCCGAGGGCGGAGTGCCGGTGCGGCTGGTGGAGCTGCCGGGTCAGCTGATCTATTCCGCCAGCTGGGGTGTCGACGGCCGCATCCGGTTCACCAGCGATCACTCCGGTTCGGTGCTGTACGTGATTCCCGGCGCCGGCGGGGCACTCGATTCGGTCACCTTCGGGCGCGACACGATGGTGGAGCGGGGCGAGCTCCTTCCCGGTGGCCGCCAGCTGCTCTCGCTTCGGCTCGGCGACGCTAGGCGCATCGTCGTTCGGGAGCGCGACGGCGCCACCCGCCTACTGGTGGACGGCATCATGGCGCGCTACGCGCCATCGGGCGCAGTGCTCTATTCCCGGAAGGAGGGGAATGAGTACGCGCTGATGGCCGCCCCATTCGACTCGGTCGCCGGGACCCTGACCGGCGATCCCCGGATTCTCCAGCGGGGACCGTCGTTCATGACCCCCGCCGAGGGGACCCTCGCCGGGGATGTAGTGACCCTCTCTCCGGTGACGACATCGGACCGCACCGTGACCATCGTGGATGCCGAGCGGGGCGATCGCGACCTTCCGATCGCCCCGGAGAATTGGGTTTCCGCGGCCCCCGCGCCGGACGGGAAGTCGCTGGTCCTGACCGATTGGAACGGGCAAATGCGCTCGCTCTGGCGGGTCGACATCGCCTCCGGGGCATTGCTGCGACTCACCCGGGGGCGGGAGTGGTTCGCACCGTCGGTCGAGCCCGGTAATCAGACGCTGTTCGCCATTTCACCGGATCGTCCCCATTGGCTCTTTCGCCTGCGGTGGGACGGCAACGGCGAGCCGACCCAGGTCGATACGCCCTGGGAGATGTACCCGAACCAGGTGTCCGGGGATGGCAGCTATCTCTACCTGGAGAAGGGTGGGGATCTGTATCGCATCGCACTGCGTCCATCGGTCGGAACGCCGGAGCTGATCCTGAAGACGCCCGCCAACGAGCAGAACGCCTGGCCCTCGCCGGACGGAAAATGGCTGGCATGGTCGACCGATCGGTCCGGCCAGAGCGAGGTGGTGGTGGCGCCGCTTCACAGCCTGGAGAACGCCGTCCAGGTGTCCGCCGGCGGCGAACCAAGTATTCGAGGCTGGAGCCGGGATTCCCGGACCTTCTACTTCAACCACAAGGGGGAAGTCCGGGCAGTGGATATCGGTCCGGCCGGCGCGAGGCCGGCCAGCTCCCGGGTGATCCATCGAATCCATCCCCGGGCGCTGTTCAGCATGGTGCTGCCGGGCGCAGGGTTCGCCGAGATCCGGGGTGGCCAGATGCTTACCGAGCTGATCATGTCACAGGGCGCGTTGCGTTAGACCAGGGCGGCCGCCACCCGGCTCCGGCCGGCCGCTGGAGTCCTGCAACTGGATCCGATACGCTTTCGTAGGAAGTAGTATCTTCAGGCATTCCGATCCCCCAATGGAGACAGTTACGATGAGGATCTTCACCAGTCTGGCGATCGCTATGGCATTTCCAGTGGTACTTGCCGCCCAGCAGCCCGCGCCCGCGCCGGTGACCAACCCGATCACGGCGGCATTCAAGGCCCGGATCTCGGGGCTGCACCGGAACATCGCCCAGGCCTTCGATTCGATTCCGGAATCGAAGTTCAGCTACAAGCCGACCCCGGCGCAGCTGAGCATCGGCTACATCGCGCAGCACGTGGCGTCCGACAACTATCTCTTCTGCGATCAGTTCGGCGCGAAGAAGTCCAGCCTCCCGGAGAAAGACACCGCGACGCCGGATTCGGTCAAGGCGACCTGGCCCAAGGACAGCCTGGTGGCCAAGCTGAAGGCCTCGTTTGCCTTTTGTCAGGACGCCATCGGGCAGCTCGAGGACGGAAAGCTCGCCGATCAGGTCACCTTGACCTTCGGGGGTCGGTCCCGCGAGCTGTCGCGGATCAGCA
>JBGPEJ010000151.1:0-7940 GCA_041482775.1 Gemmatimonadota bacterium
TGCAGGGACGGGATGCCTGCGGCAAGGATGGCACGGTCCGCCGGGTCTTCAGCGCCGTCAATCCGGCCCTCTGCACGGTCACCGGATTCAAGCGGCCCACGCCGCTGGAGCTGGGCCACGATTACCTCTGGCGGGTGCACCAGGTCCTGCCCCCCCGGGGGACCATCGGCATTTTCAACCGCTCCCACTACGAGGACGTGCTCACCGTCCGGGTCCACCGCCTCGAGCCGGAGGCGGTCTGGAAACGGCGCTACGAGCAGATCAATGCCTTCGAGCGAATGCTGGTCGAGGAGGGCACCGTGATCCTCAAGTTCTTCCTGCACGTTTCCAGGGACGAACAGAAACAGCGCCTCGAGGAACGGCTCGACGATCCGACCAAGAATTGGAAATTCCAAGCCGGCGATCTTGCCGAGCGGGCGCTCTGGGAGGACTACACCGCCGCATACGAGGAGGTGCTGGAGCGGTGCAGCCCGGCCGCCGCGCCATGGTACATCGTTCCCGCCGACAAGAACAAGGCGCGCGACTTTCTGGTGGCCGAGGTCGTCGTCCGGGCCCTGGAGGCGATGGCCCCGCAATACCCCCCGGCCGATCCCGCGGTGCTGGCGCTGCGCGGAACCATCACCTGATGGACGCCTTGAGAATGGACGCCTTCCCCGGCATTATGGACTCGGATCACTGCGGAGGTAGCGGCATGAAGCGCTCGGGCTTTACCCTCATCGAGCTGCTGACCGTCATCGCGATTCTCGGTGTGCTCGCGAGCATCGTGGGGCTCAAGACGGTGCAGAGCCGGGACAAGGCCATCCGTGCGTCCATGCAGGTCGATCTGAAGACCCTGGTGAGCGCCCAGGAGGGATTCTTTTCGACCAACAAGGATTACGCCGGCCGTGTGGCAGGGGCAGAGGTGGCGGGAGTCAAGGGGAAAGGTTCGGCGGCGATGCGTCCTTCCGGCACGAACGTCCTCAAGGTGACCTACAAGGGCACCGATGGATGGAATGCGACGATGACCAACCCCGTCCTCACCGCGGCGCCCAAGACCTGCGGCATTTACATCGGTCCGCTCAAGTACGCACCCAACGCCAAAGTCATCGCCGAGGGGGTACCCACCTGCTACTGAACCGCGCCCGACTCAACGGCGCCGGGAGGGAGTGAGTCCCGCGGGCCGAAGGAATTCCTCGCGGGATTCGGTGCTCTCCAGGCGCATCGTCCGCCCCGGCAACTGGCCAGTGAGCACGAAGGTAGTGTCGCCGGTGCGCATGTAATCCACCCCCTCCTCCACGTCCCCCGCGTCGCCGAGCGACCCCGGGAGCCGACCGTGAGCGGCTCGGTAGTCGAACACCCGCTCCAGCTCGAGGTACATCCCGAATCGCATCGTGGCCTCCGCCTCGGCGGGCGTCACGGCCGCCGCGACCTCCCGCTGAAAGAGCCAGGCCGGCCGCGCCAGCCAGGCGTAGCCCAGCCATCCCCACGCCGCGATGCACAGAATCGTCACGGCATAACTGGTGCGCGGCGGCGGTGGCGGGGCGGCCGCGAGGACCGTCTTCTCCCGCTCGCGGTCCAGCACCTGATCAAACGCGGCAAGCAGGTCACGCTTCTCCGGAGGCTGCGGTGGGTGGGTCATCGGCTAGAACGCCCCTCCGGGGCCGGCGATGAGGTACGTGAGCTTGCCTCCGGCAACGAAGAACGGACCGCCGCTGAGATACTGCGCGAGCTTCGCGAGCAGTTTGGGGTCGGTGGTCGTGACGGAGATTGCGACGACCCCCGTTCCGCCGCCCAGCAACCCTCCGCCCGAACCGAAGTTGTCCCAGTCGAGCAGGTACTCCCCTCGGTCGAACGACAGCGCGAGCTGCCCCGGAAGCAGTGGGCCGAGACCGTTGGGTACCGCACCGGCCCCCGCTTCGGGCGGCCATTGCTCGTTGTCGGAGTAGTAGCTGAACGCCGCGATCTGGATGGCGTGCAGCTCCTCCGCCACCTGCGCGGCGCGGGCGTTGTTTCGAAGGTCGATGTACTTGAGCAGCCCCATCGTGGCGAGAATGCTGAGTACGAAGACTACGGTGATCAGCTCGATCAGGGTAAAACCCCGGCGGGCCCTCACAAGCGCCCCCGATTCTTGATGGTCTTGAGGCTTGCGCCCAGGAACGCCGTGGTCGAGTCGCTCGACCGGAGGGTCACCAGCGAGTCGCCGGTGCGCGCGGAAAGGAGAAAGCCTTCCCCCCCCGTCCGTTCATAGTTGATGGCCACCAGCTCGCTCCCGGCTTCCTCGAGCGTGGTCGGGAGCCGTCCGCTCTGGCGAGCGAACTCGAACACCCGATCGCGCTCCCGGAGTAGCGTGAGCCGGAGGGAAGCCGCCGCCACCGCCACCGGCTCGGCGGGTGGCGCATCGGGACCGGCCAGCCAGGTGGGCCGGATCAGCAGCACGATGAGACCGGCCACGCCAATCACTCCGAGTACGCTCACCCGGCGCCGGCGGCCGGTGCCGGCGAGCCGGGCCATCTGTTGCTCCGACGCGTGCTCCCCACGCTCCTTGACCGCCGCGAGCGCGGCGTCGTAGAGGTTGGTCTTGGTGTCGCGCGGGGGAGTCGGGCGTCCGCCGGTCAATCGGCCTCCTTCGTATCTGCGGTGCGTCCGGCCAGGGCGCGGGCTACCTGTTCGGGAAACTCCGCAATCTCGATCGGCTTGGTGATGTAGTCGTCGAACCCCGCTTCCCGGGCCCGCTCCCGGTCGCCCGACATCGCGTGCGCGGTCAGGGCCACCACCCGGAGCGATGCCCAGGGCGAGCGGCGGATTTCCTGCAGCAGCGCGTAGCCATCCTTGCCGGGCAGCTGGATGTCCATGAGGACCAGCTCCGGCTGGTTCTGCGTCAGCGCCTCGAGCAGGCCGTCACCCGATTGCAGGGCGGTGACCGTGTGACCCTTGAGAGCGAGGAGCGCCCGAAACAGCTTCATATTGTCGGGATTGTCCTCGACGATCAGAATCCTTGCCATCAGTCTCCTCAGCTCAGCGTGGCCCGGCGCAGCACCGCCCGGACTCGAGCCTGCAGGGATTGCGGTTGGACCGGCTTGGTCATGAAGTCCTGCGCCCCCAGGTCGAGCACCCGGATCTCGGTGTCGTCGGTCCGGGCGGTGAGCACGATCACCGGAATGCTCGAGGTGGTGACCCGCGCCCGCAGCTCCTCCAGTACACCGAGGCCGTCGAGCCGCGGCATGTCGATGTCCATCACCATCAGGTCGAAGCGGCGGCTTTCGATTGCATCGAGCGCGTCCAGACCGTCCGCGGCCTCGGTGATCTCGTACCCGTCCCGCTCGAGGATCGACCGAATCAGCCTCCGCATTTGCGCGTCATCATCGGTCACCAGGATGTGGGGCTTGGCCGTCCCGCTCGGGGCGACCGCGGCCCGAACCGTTTCCGGCACCGTCGCCGGCGCGGCGGCCCGCCGTCGGGGCGCTCCCGCAGCCGCCGCGGCCGCCGTCGACTCCTCCTCGTCTTCCTGAGACCGTTCCCCGAGAACTCGGACGACCTCCTCCAGCGCCGTCTGTCCCTGCCAGACTCGTTCCAGTCCGCTCTCCCAGAGCGTCCGCATGCCGAGAGGCCGGGCGGCGGCAAGCAGGAGGTCGGAGAGGGCGCCCGCCTCGATCTTGTGGGCGACTTGGTCGTCCACCGGCATGATCTCGATGACCGCCAGCCGGCCCTTGAATCCGGTCGCACCGCACGCCTTGCATCCGACCGCCCGCCGCGGGGTCGCCTCGCGGCCCGCGGGGGGGCGCGCCTCGGGGGGCAGCTCCGCCACGGTGATCGGCTCGGAGCAGGCGGTGCAGAGGCGGCGGACCAGCCGCTGCGCCACCACCCCCTTGAGCACCGCGGCCAGCTTGAAGCTGTCGGTTCCGAGATCCCGGAGCCGGACCACCGCCGACGGCGCGTCGTTGGTGTGCAGCGTTGAAAGCACCAGGTGTCCCGAAAGACCGGCCTGGATCGCGATGGCGGCGGTCTCGTTGTCGCGGATCTCGCCTACCAGCAGGATGTCGGGATCCTGGCGGAGCACCGATCGCAGCGCGGTTGCGAAGGTGAACCCCTGCGCCTCGTTCACCTGCAGCTGCGAGATGCCGGGGATGTCGTACTCCACCGGATCCTCGACCGTGACGATGTTCACCTTGCCGGTCCGGAGTTCGTTCACCATGGCATAGAGCGTGGTCGTCTTTCCGCTCCCGGTGGGCCCGGTGATCAGGATCATCCCTTCCCGAACGCCGAGGAAGCGGCGGAAGATGTCCTCCTCGTTGGCCGGGAGCTGCAAATCGGGGATGTTGGCCCGGAGGTTCGTCTTGTCCAGGATCCGGACCACCACCTTCTCGCCCCGGCGCGCCACCGGCACGGTTGCGACCCGGAGGTCGATCACCTTGCCGTCCACTCGCACCCCGGCGCGCCCGTCATGCGGGTGCAGCGGATCGGTGACGTCGAGCTTGGCCAGGATCTTGATCCGCCGCACCAGCGCCGGCCCGGCCGTGCCGGGGAGCCGCATCACTTCCTTGAGTACTCCGTCGATGCGGTACCGTACCGACATGCCGTCGGCCAGCGGCTCGGCGTGGATGTCACTGGCCCCCTCCCGGACGCCGTCGCTGATCATCGCGTCCACCAGCCGCGTCATTGGCGCCTCCAGCGCCGGGTCGCGTCCGGTAGTGACCTGCGGCTCCTCGATCGACTCGACGTTCGACGGATTCAATCCGTCCAGCAGGCGGTTGATCGCGCGCTCTGGTCGATAGGCCTCATCGATCTTCTTCTCGAGCAGGCCGGGGGGAGCGATTTGCAGCACGATCCGCCGGCTGGTGACGAAGCGAAGGGTTTCCTCGAGCGCAAGATCGTGCGGGTCGGCCGAGGCCAGGGTGATCGTTCGATCGTCGGCCCCGATGGGCAAGACCCGGTGTTTCCGGGCCAGCGACTCCGGCAAGAGCGCCGTGGCCCGGGTATCCGCCGCGGCGAGGTCGGCCGGCTTTAGCCCGAACTTCTTGACCAGCACTCCGACGATCGCCTCATCGGTGGCATAGCCCCGGGTCACCGCGCCTTGCCAGACCGAGCCCCCTTGGCCGCCCTGCCGCAATTCCTCTGCCTGAGCACCGCCCACGAGGCCGGCATCCAGGAGAATCTGCAAGAGCCAGGAATCCGGGGGGAGTCGTTGCGCTGGAGACGTAGAGGTCAAAGCGCCTCGGTTCCGAGGTCTCGGGTTTGGTTGATGAATCGTCTATAACTACAATTGTGCCAAGCAAGTAGCAACCCCAACGGCACCGATCAGGAAGGGACGGAGCATCTCTCGTGCGGGTAACCGGCACCGCCCTCGTTCCGGGCGACAAGAGCATCACCCACCGGCTCCTGCTGCTGGCCGGTCTTGCGCCGGGGCGCTCCCGACTTCGGGGCGCGCTCACCTCGCTCGATGCCCGGGCCACCGCGCGCGTCCTCCGCGCCCTTGGCGCCGGGGTCTCCCCGCTCCGAGGCGGCGTCGATGTGACGGTGATCGGGCGCAGCCGCTTCCGCCGCCCGAGCGGGGCCCTCGATTGCGGTAATTCCGGCACCACGGCGCGGCTCTGCCTCGGCCTCCTTGCTGCCCATCCCTTTGCGGCTACCCTGACCGGTGACGCTTCCCTTCGGCGCCGCCCGATGCGCAGGGTAACCGAACCGCTCACCCTCATGGGAGCGCGTTTCGAGGGACCGGAATCCGACCACCTCCCGCTCGGCATCCGGGGTGGAGTCCTCGCCCCGCTCGAGTGGCGGCTTCCGGTCTCCAGCGCGCAGATCAAGGGGTGCCTGCTCTTCGCCGGGATGGCCGGCTCGGTTCCGGTAGCGGTGCGGGAGCCGTCGGGCCGCTCCCGGGATCACAGCGAGCGGCTGCTCCGGTCGTTCGGCTTCTCGGTCGTCGAGGACTCGGCCGGCTGGATCCGGTTCGAACCCACCGGATCTCTGGAGCCCTTCGACCTCACCGTTCCCGGCGACCCGTCATCCGCGGCCTTCCTGGTTGCCGCGGCGCTGCTCGCCGAATCGGGTTCGCTCCGCATCCGGTCGGTCGGTCTCAATCCCACGCGAACCGGGTTTCTCCGGGTGCTCGACCGCATGGGCGCGCGGATTTCCCTGGAGGCTCCGGGCGAGCGATGCGGAGAGCCGGTGGGCGATCTGATCGTCGAGCCCGGCGCCCTCCGCAGTACCACCGTCTCCGCCGAAGAGATCCCCGGATTAATCGACGAGATCCCGGTTCTCGCCGTCCTGGCCTCCCGCGCCCCCGGAGTAACCTCCTTCCACCAGGTCGGCGAGCTCCGGGTGAAGGAGAGTGATCGCCTCGGATTACTCGCGCGCAATCTGCGTGCGACCGGTGCGTCGGCCATGGTGGAGGGGGAAACCCTCCGCATCGAGGGCGGCGACCGTCCCCCCGCGGGGCGGGTGCGGACCGAGGGCGATCATCGTATTGCGATGGCGTTCGCCGTGCTGGGAACCCTGCCGGGAGCGAAGGTTCGGGTGGATGACCGGGAGTGCGCGGCGGTCAGCTTTCCGGGCTTCGAGCAGACTCTCCGAGGCATCCGGCGGTGACGCCTCTCGTGATCGCCATCGACGGCCCGGCCGCTTCAGGGAAGTCCACCACCGCGGCCGCGGTGGCCCGGGCCCTCGGAGCGCTGCACCTGGATTCGGGCGCGCTCTACCGCGCCCTCACCGCCGTGGCCGCCGGGCTCCCGGAGCGATCGCCGGAGGCCATCATCCGGTCGGCCGAGGCGCGGGGGGTGTCGCTCCGGGAGCAGGGCGGCGCGATCATCCCGATTCTGGACGGGCATGACGCGGAGCCGCTGATCCGCACCCCGGAGGTCACCGCCCTGGTTTCCGAGGTGAGCGCGCTTGCCCCGATCCGCGCCTGGGTCGATGCCCGGCTCCGCGGCGCGGTCCGCGGCGGCGCGCTCGTCGTGCTCGACGGCCGGGACATCGGGACGGCGGTGTTTCCCGACGCCCCCGTCAAGGTGTATCTCACCGCCAGCGCCGAAGCCCGCGCTCTTCGCAGAGTGCTGCAGCGCGGATCCACCGCGGATCCCGCCGAGGTCGCGCGGGAAGCGGCGGTGCTGGTAGAGCGCGACCGAAGAGACAGCGCCCGCCGGGTCGCACCCCTGCGCCAGGCCGAGGACGCCGTACTGCTCGACACCACGGCACTTGGCTTCGACGAGCAGGTGCGGGAGATCGTCCGCCTGGCCCATCGTCGCTTGCCGCCGAAGGCGTTCCCGGATAAGTTTTAAGGCTTCCCCGGCGCACTTCCGTGTCCGGGAAGATCCACCTTCAGCCCGGAGCCGCGCCGGCCCCGGTCCGAAAGCGACACCCACCTCATGGCCTCGACCTCCACGCCCTCCGACGCGATTTCCAGCCCCACCGGTTTGCGGGTCCGCGAAGACCTCATCGACGAGAGTTATTCGTCCGAAGACTACGAAAAGATGCTCTCGATGTATGAGGGCACCATGGCGTCGATCGCCGAAGGCGAGATCGTCAAGTCGAAGGTCCTCCGGGTCACCGACAACGCGGTCATTCTCGACGTCGGGTTCAAGTCCGAAGGATCGGTGCCGCTCGACGAGTTCAAGGACATCCCGAAAGAGGGCGACGAGGTCGAGGTCTTTCTCGAGCATCTCGAGGATCAGGAGGGGGCCGTCGTCCTCTCCAAGAAGAAGGCCGACTTCATGCGGGTGTGGGAGAAGATCCGGGTGGCGCACGAGAGCGACCAGCCGGTCGAGGGCACGCTGGTCAAGAAGATCAAGGGCGGCGTGGTGGTGAACCTGATGGGCGTCGACGCGTTCCTCCCGGGCAGCCAGATCGCGCTTCGCCGGGTGCCGAATATCGACGAACTGCTGGGCGAGGCCTACCAGTTCAAGATCATCAAGCTGAACAAGCGCCGTCGCAACATCGTGGTTTCGCGCCGGGTGATTCTCGAGGCGGAA
>JBGPEJ010000152.1:0-7918 GCA_041482775.1 Gemmatimonadota bacterium
AATTCCTTCACCCAGATTTCACGGAATATTCCGCGGCTCGTCGCTCACTTAGGTGCGATCGTATCACCGCTGCCTCGATGAGGGCGGACCCGGCGCAACACTCCAGGTCTTCTTTGCGACCGCCGAGCCGCCGACAGGCAGCCCGGCGTTTTGTCCGCTCCTGGACGGGAGGGTGTGATCATGCAAGAGGGTCGAACGGGGCGCAGGAGTCCGTGGTTCGGCGCCGGTCTGCTGG
The DNA here is from genome assembly GCA_041482775.1 of Gemmatimonadota bacterium. Taxonomy (GTDB): domain Bacteria; phylum Gemmatimonadota; class Gemmatimonadetes; order Gemmatimonadales; family GWC2-71-9; genus JABFSM01. The sequence continues at coordinate 236 of JBGPEJ010000152.1, forward strand.
CCGTCCTCGGCGCCGCATGCGGGCCGTCGAGCGGGAATCGTGAGGTGCCCGCCGCGCCGCAGAGCTCCGTCGACGCCCGGGCCGACGCCATCCTGCTGGCGGCCGCCAAGGTGGCCCTTCCGCCACCAGGGATTGGCCCGGGGGACCTCGCGGAACCGGCGTCGCGGGGTGCCGGCTTGGTGGTCAAATTCTGCGGCCAGTGTCATTCGCTGCCATCGCCCGCCATGCACAGCGCCACCGACTGGCCGCGGGTCGTCCGCCGGATGTGGCTCCGGATGGACCGGCTGCCGGATTCCCTGGGGATCCATACGGCCGACGAGGGCGATCGCGGCACCGTGCTCACCTACCTCACCAACAACGCGCTTCGGGTGAGCGGGGCCGAGTTGCCTCAGGGCCAGGGGAGGGAAGAGTTCGCGGTGACCTGCAGCCGCTGCCACGCGCTGCCGGATATCAAGATCCACTCCTCCGGAGACTGGCCGTCGGTCTTCATGCGCATGGAGCGCAACATGGAGCGGATGAACGTGCGGCCACCGACTCAGGCCGAGGGGGGCAAGATCCTGCTCTACCTGCAGGGCGTGGCGAAGGCCCAGTAGAGAGCGGCCGACCGGCTCCCTGGTATCTGCGCCGGATCGCGGTATGCTTCGGCGCTGGTTTCCTGTCCTTCCTGCCTCGAGGTTTTCTATGCACCGTCGTCCAGGTTTTTCCCGATTGGCCGCTGTTTCCCTCCTCTTCGCCGCCGCCTGCTCGGGCGCCAAGGGAAACGCGGAAGCCGCCATCACGGCGGCGGACAAGGCCGTCGCCGCCGTCCCGGCGGACGCCTCAAAGGTGGCACCCGATGAGCTCAAGTCCCTGACCGACGCCGTGGCTGCGGCCCGGGACCAGGTGACCAAAGGGGATTACGAAGCCGCGCTCGGGGCGGTGAAGGATCTTCCCGGCAGGGCCTCGGCCCTCGCCGCCTCGCTCCCGGCCAAGGCGACGGCGATGAAGGCAACCCTCGACACGCTCGCTGTCGCGATGCCCAGAAACCTCACGGCAATCAAGGCCAAGCTCGATCAGCTGGGCAAATCGAAGAAACTGCCCAAGGGGATGGACGCCCAGCAGGTCCAGGGCGCCAAGGACACCTATGCGGCGGCGTCCGAGGCCTGGAGCGGGGTGATGGCAATGGTCCAGTCCGGCGATCTTGCCGGGGCGATGGGCAAGGCCGTGGCGCTCAAGACCCGGGTCACCCAGTCGCTGCAGGCGCTGGGACTCGTCTCCGACGAGCGGGCCTGGAGCAACGTGACGCTCCCGCCCAAGCCGTAGCCGGTCAGGGGGACTGGGCCCGGGTCAGCCGGTAGAACAGCACCGCCGCCCGCTTGGTGAGCATCGGCAGGGTGGAAAGATCGGCCGTTTCCTGCGCGGTGTGGTCATCGGCGCCGGCGAGGCCCAGTCCGTCGAGCGCCATGGCGACGATGCCGGCGGTAAATGAAATATCCGCCGCGCCGGCCTTCGCGGGGTTGTCCATGCCGACCGGCCCGAAGCCAAGGTTGCGGCTTACCCGGTCGTAGATGGCCAGCAAGCGGCGATTTCCTTCGGTCGGGGCCATCGGGGGGTAGCCGTCGTCAAACGTGATCTCCGAGCTGGTGTGCGGGAGGTGCTGGGCCACGACCTCCCGCATCACCCGCTTCGCCCATTCGAGCTTCTCCCCGGATATGGTGCGGAGGTCTCCCGCCACGATCATCCGTTCCGCCACCACATTGCTCTTGCCCGCCGCCGTGCCCGCCACGTGGCCCGAGTCGAGCGCCACCGCGGTGCCGCCGAGTGCAACGCCTGGATTGAAGGTGAGCAGCGGATCGCCGCCGAGGCGCTCGCGGAAGGCCTGGAGCACCCGCGCCGTCTCGTAAATGGCGCCGGGGCCGATGTCCTCCCGGAAAACCTGCGAGGAGTGGGCCGGTGTCCCGGTTACCCGGAGCACCCAGGAGCCCGCGCCGCGCCGCGCCGCCACGGCGGTGCGCGGGTCGCCGTCGCCGTCCTCGAACCCCAGCGCGAAGTCCGCGTGCCGTGCCGCGTCGATCAGCGCGCGGCGGGCGAGGGCGATCGGCTCGCCGGGGTGCTCCTCGTCTCCGTGCAACACCACCGTGATGCTCATCCGCTCGAGAAGGCCGGCCGCCCGGAGCGCCTTGAGCGCCTGCACGATGATGACGTCTCCGCCCTTCATGTCGATGACGCCCGGGCCGCGAGCGTGGGTGGAGTCGACCTGCACCAGCCGCTGGAAGGGATGCTCCGGCTCGAACACCGTATCGAGGTGCCCGATCAGGAGGAGGCGCGGTCCCTGCCCGGTCCGCTCGGCAATCAGGTGCCCGGCGCGGGCGTAGCCGGCACCGTCCTCCCAGCGGGTCTCGAATCCCAGGGCGTCGAGCTCGGCCCGGAGCGCGGCCCCGACGGCTCGAACGCCGGCCAGATTCATCGTCCCGCTGTTGATGTTGACCAGCCGCTCGAGAAGGGCGAGCCCTTCGGGGTTCCGGGCGTCGACCTCGCGCACCAGGGAACGCTCGACCGGAGTGAGCGAGTCGGGCTGGGCCGAGAGATTCGTCACCGCACCCGGCGTGACGAGCTGCACGGCGGCCAGGGTACCCAGCACAACGGTGGCGCATCGGCGACGGTGCATGCGAGCTCCCAGTGAGTCTCTAATCTACGCCGGGGCGGCGGCAGCGCGGCACCGGGCAATCGCGTATTCTTACCCAGTCCTTCCCCGGAGATCATCGAGTCCCATGCGCACTTCTCTCATCAGCCTTGCCCTTACCGTCGCGCTCGCCTCGTCGGCCGCCGCGCAGGCCGCGCCGGCGAAGACCGCCCCCGCGAAGCCCGCACCCCGACCGGCCGCCGTGGAAACCGGCCCCGGGGGCTGGATCAAGGAATTCGGCACCATGTGGACGTTCGAGTCGCCGCCCCTGGCGTACTGGAAGGGCCAGTACGGGTTCGAACCGCCGGCCGGATGGCTCGATCAGGTTCGGCTCTCCTCGGTCCGGATCCCCGGCTGCTCGGCGTCGTTCGTGTCGGATCGCGGCCTGGTGATGACCAACCACCACTGTGCCCGCGCCTGCATTACCGCGGTCTCGCCTCCGGACACCAGCTACCAGGACGCGGGATTCGTGGCTCGATCCGAATCGGAGGAACGCCGCTGTCCCGGAATGACCGCCGACCAGCTCCAGTCCATCGAGGATGTGACCGCCCGGGTGCGCGCCGCCGTTACCGCCAAGGTCCCCGCCCGGCAGGTCGAGCAACGGGATTCCGCGATTGCCGCGATGACGAACGAATGCGCCCAGGCCACCGGGTTGCAGTGCCAGGTGGTGACCTACTACCAGGGTGGGAAGTACTCCCTCTACCGGTACAAGCGCTACAGCGACCTTCGCCTGGTGATGGCGCCGGAAGAGGTCACCAGCTTCTTCGGCGGGGACCCGGACAACTTCACCTACCCGCGCTACGACCTCGATCTTTCACTGGTGCGGGTCTACGACAACGGCCAGCCGATGAAGGCCGAACACTACCTGCGGTGGAACAGCGATGGCGTGAAGGAGGGCGATCTCACCTTCGTGGTGGGAAACCCCGGCTCGACCGGGCGGCTCCTGACCGTAGCCCAGATGGGGTTCCTGCGCGACGTGACTTATCCGGCGACGCTCGCGGGCTACAAGGAGCAGATCGCCATCTACAAGGAGCTGATGGGCCGGAACGAGGCGAACCGGCGCCGCTACGAGAACACCGTCTTCGGCCTCGAGAACTCCCAGAAGGCGGTCAAGGGATACTTGAGCGGCCTGGTGGACCCCCGAATCATGTCCCGGAAGATCGCCTTCGAGAACGACTTCAAGGCGCGAATCCTGGCCAAGCCGGAGCTCCGGCTCAAGTATGGCAAGGCCTGGGACAACATTGCCGCGGCCCAGAAGGAGCTGGCCTCCTTCGCCGTGTCCCAGCGCTACCAGGGCTTCGGCGGCGGCTCGACCCTCCTGGCCCTGGCGGCGAGCCTGGTCCGCCTTCCGGCGCAGGGCAAGCTCCCCGACTCGCTCCGGATGACTGCCTACCGCGCCGACGGGCCCACACGGGTCAAGGCGCAGCTGCTGCGCGACATCACGATCGATCCGGAAGCGGAGCGGTTGCTCCTCGCGGCCCAGTTCCGGATGGCGCAGCACGATCTTCCCGCGGACGATCCATTCCTCGCCGCAGCGCTGGGCGGACGGAGCCCGGAAGTGGCGGCCGAGTCCCTGGTGAACGGGACCAGGCTCGGTTCGGTGGAGGAGCGGAAGAAGCTGCTCGACGGTGGAGCGGCGGCGGTGGCCGGGAGCGACGATCCCATGGTCGGGCTGGCCCGCAGGATCGACCCGCTCGCCACGGCGCACGCGATGCACGCGCTCAAACTCAACACCGCCATCTCCGCCAACGCCGAGCTGGTGGGGCAGGCCATCTATGCTGCCTACGGTGAAAGCCTGCCGCCCGACGCCACCTTCACGCTCCGGATCAGCGACGGGGTGGTGAAGGGGTTTCCCTACAACGGCACCATTGCCCCGTGGAAGACCAGCCTCTACGGTCTCTTTGCCCGGAACGCGGAATTCGACGGCAAGGCGCCCTTCCAGCTCGCGCCGCGGTGGGAAGCGGCGCGCGGCACCCTCGACCTCTCCACCCCGATCAATTTCGTCAACACCGCCGACATCATCGGCGGCAACTCCGGGAGCCCGGTGATCAACCGGAACGGCGAGGTCGTCGGCCTCATCTTCGACGGCAATATCGAATCGGTACCCAATCGCTTCATCTTCACCGACGAAGTGGCCCGATCGGTGGCGGTACACACCCGCGGAATCATCGAGGCGCTCCGCAAGGTGTACGGCGCCGCCCGGCTGGCCGATGAAGTGGAGAGCGCCGGGGTCAAGAAACAATGAGGCCGCGGCGCGCCGCGGCCTTTTTGCTGGCGCTGGCCGCTGGCTGCGCGCCCCAGCCTCCCGGCTCCACCCGCGGGGGGGACGAAGTCGCCTCGGCCCCGCGCCGGCTTCCCACCGGCGCCACCCTCGACCCGGTGGGGCGGGCCACCCCCATCGGGCAGTACCCCCTCACGATGGTGCCGACGCCCGAAGGAAACCGGGTTGTCCTGCTGCTCGACGGTTACCGCGACAACGGCATCCAAGTGGTGGAGCCCGCCACCGGCCGGGTAATTCAGACGATCCTCCAACCGGCGAGCTTCGTCGGTCTCTCCTTCGATGCCGCGGGGCGCAGGCTCTATGCTTCCGGCGGCAACCAGGACGTGATCTACCGCTACGACTGGCAGGCCGGTGCGGCCCGGCTGCTCGACAGCCTGGTCCTCGCGGTCAAGGAACCGCGGCGGCCAGGCACCCGCTATCCCGCGGGGCTCGCCCTCTCCGCCAACGACCGGCTCCTCTATGTCGCGGAGAATCTGGCTGATTCCCTCGCGGTGCTCGACCTCGCGAGCGGGCGCGTGATTCAGCGAGTGCCGGCCGGCCGGTATCCCTATGCCGTCACCGTCGCTCCCGACGGCACGGTGTACGTCTCGGCCTGGGGAGGGTTCGAGGTCCGGGTCTTCCGGGCCGCCGTCGGCTGGCTGGAGCCACTCCCGGCGATCTCCGTCGGGCGCCATCCCTCGGCGCTGCTGCTCAACCGGGACGGCACCCGCCTCTACGTGGCCTCCGGAAGCACCGACCGGGTAACCGTGGTGGATACCCGGGCGGGGCGGGCTATCGCTTCGCTGGCCGACACCGTTCCAGGCGCCGCGGGGGAGGGGAGCACGCCGAACGCCCTGGCGCTTTCGGCCGATGGGCGGCGGCTTTTCGTGGCGGAAGCCGACAACAACGCGGTGGCGGTGTTCGAACTCTCCCCGGCGGGGGGGCGCCTTGTCGGGCGGATTCCGGTGGGCTGGTACCCGACCTCGCTGCTGGTCAGTCGGGATACCCTCTTGGTCACCAACGGGAAGGGCAACGGCTCCTCCCCCAACGCCAGCGACGGGCCCGGCCCCGATCGGGGCCGGGGCACCGGCGGGTACACGCTGGAGCAGATCGCCAGCACGCTCTCGATGATTCCGCTGGCCGGCGTTGATTCCCAGGCGTTGGCCGGCTTCTCGACGCGGGTGGCCCGCGCCAACGGCTGGGGCCAGGTTCGGGGGCCGGCTGCCTATCCTCCCTTCGAGCACGTGATCTACATCATCAAAGAGAATCGCACCTACGACCAGGTGTTCGGCGATCTGCGCCAGGGCGACGGCGACACCTCCCTGGTGTTTTTCCCGCGGGCGGTATCACCCAACCATCACGCTCTGGCCGAGCGCTTCGGACTCTTCGACCGTTTCTTCGTCAATTCCGAGGTCAGCCCGGACGGCCACAACTGGTCCACCGCCGCGTACGTCACCGACTATACCGAAAAGACCGTGCAGCTCAACTACTCGAACCGCGGGAGGAGCTACGATTACGAGGGTACCAATCGCGGGGCGCGACCCGGGCCGGGAGAGGACGTAGCGGAGCCGGCAAACGGATACCTCTGGGATCTGGCCCGGAAGCGCGGCATTACCTTCCGGAATTTCGGCGAATTCGTGACCTCGGCCGAGGCGCGTACCGAAGGGTGGCTCCCTTCGGCCTACCTGGGCCTCAAGCCCTTTCTCGATCAGCACACCGACTCGGCGTTCCCTGGGTTCGATCTCAAGATTCCCGATCAGCATCGGGCCGACCTCTGGATTGCCGCCCTCGAAGGCTTCGAGCGCGCCGGCGCGATGCCGGCGCTTCAGATCATCCGGCTGCCCAACGACCACACCAACGGCGCCCGGGCGGGGGAGCTGACCCCCCGCGCCTACATGGCGGACAATGATCTCGCGCTGGGAAGGATGATCGAGGCGCTCTCGAAGAGCGTCTTCTGGAGGAGCACGCTGGTTCTGGTGGTGGAGGATGACGCGCAGAACGGTCCCGACCACGTCGACTCCCACCGGGCGCCGTTTCTGCTCATCTCGGCGTGGAACCGCCCGGCGGTCTGGCATCGATTCACCAATACCACCGACGTCATCGCAACGATCGAGGAGGTCCTGACCCTCGAGCACCTTTCTCAGTTCGACGCGTTCGGCCGTCCGCTCCGGGGGATCTTTGCCTCGGCGCCGGATCTTGCCCCCTATCGACCGCTGCAGCCTTCGGCGTCGATGACCGAGCGTACCGCGGCCGGCGCACCGGGCGCGCGGGAATCGGAGGGGCTGGACTTCCGGCTCGAAGACCGCGTGGAGGATGACGTCTTCAACCGGGTCCTCTGGCTTGCCGTCAAGGGGCGGGATCGGTCCTATCCCCGCCCCCGGTCGATGACCGCCCCAACCCTCAGCGGTCCAGCCAGTACGACACCTTGATCAGGAAGGTGTTGTCGGGGTGGGCGCTGAACAGCTGGCCCAGATCTCCCCGGAACGAGCGGGTCCCGAACTGGCTCTCCGAGTCCTGCCGACCCTGCTGCCACACCAGGAACAGCGCGGAGCCGGGGCGGTATTCCCACCGCAGCACCACATTCGAATTGAACTGCTTGAAGTTGAACTGCGCAGGATTTCCGGCCACCGCCTGGTCGGCGTAGGGCTTGAGCCGGGCGTCGTAGGTTGCCGCCCGCGGATTGTCCAGCTCACGGACGTTGCTGTAGCGCCCCTTGCTCACGAACGGCGCCGCGTAGGCCTGGATCGTGAGTGTGGGCGAG
>JBGPEJ010000153.1:0-7864 GCA_041482775.1 Gemmatimonadota bacterium
TCCGGCGCCCGCCGCGCGCCAGGCGCTCGAGCGGGCGGGAATGACGCTGGCTCGAATGGACCGCATTGAGGTGAACGAAGCGTTCGCCGCGCAGTATCTCGCGGTGGAAAAGGAGTTGGGACTCGACCGAGCGATCACCAACGCCGAAGGCGGTGCCGTGGCCATCGGGCACCCGCTCGGCGCCAGCGGGACCCGGATCACGGTGCACCTGCTCCATACCCTCCGGCGGATCGGGAAGCGATTCGGGCTGGGGAGCGCATGCATCGGCGGCGGGCAGGGGATCGCCGTGATCGTGGAAGCGTTCTGAGATCGGCGCATGGCTGACCTTCCCGAGAAGCGTATCGATCGTCCCGCGCTCGAGCGGATCATGCAGCGGGCGGCGGAGCTGCAGGCGGCGGAAGCCGACGTAGGCGACGGACTCACCCCGGCCGAGGTGGTCTCGCTCGGCAAGGAGGTGGGCATCCCGGGCCGTTACCTCCAGCAGGCGATGCTGGAGCACGCCACCGACATCGTGGCGCCGGCGGAGGCGGGCCTCGCCGGCCGGGTCGTCGGCGCCCGGGAAGTGAGCGCCCACCGGGTGGTGATCGGCGAGCCGGAGGACGCGGCGCGAGGGTTGATCGACTGGTTCGACCGGAACGAGCTGCTGGTGGTGCAGCGCCAGCAAGCGGGACGGGTCACCTTCGAGCCGCTCGGGGGCATGGCGGCGGCGCTCCGCCGGGGGACGGCCGCGCTGGGCTCCGCCAAGCCGAAATTCATGCTTGCCCGGACCACCCTGGTCAGCGCCACCTTCACGCGGCTCGAGTCGGGGTACTGCCACGTTGCGCTCACCGCCGACCTGCGGCAGGCGCGCGGAGCGGTGGTGGGAGGGGCCGTGGCCGGAACCTCGGCCGGCGCGGCGGCGGCCATCATTCTTGCCACGCTGAGCCCGTTCTGGCTGGTGGCCATCCCGCCGCTTCTGGTAGGCGGGGCATTGGGCTGGTTCGTCCTCAAGCGGTACCGACCCATCGCCGAGCGGGCCCAGCTCGGCCTGGAGCGGGCGCTCGACTATCTGGAGCGGGGCGGGGTCAAGCCGGCGCACCAGATTCCGCCGAGGAGTGGCGGCATTCTCGAGACTCTGGCGGGCGAAATCCGGAAGGCGATTGCCGCGTCCAGCGAAAGGTCCAGACCCAAGTGAATCAGATCAAGACCGTCGGCGTCCTCGGCTGCGGGCAGATGGGGAGCGGCATCGCGCAGGTCAGCGCGGTGGCGGGGTTCGATGTCATCGCCCGCGACCTCCACACCGAGCAGATCGCCCAGGGGCGCCGGACGGTCGAGCAATCGCTCGCCAAGTTCGTGGAGAAGGGCAAGCTGGCGGCCGCGGCGCGGGAGGCCGCACTTGACCGGCTCCGGTTCACCACCCAGATCGAGGATCTCTCCGGCTGTGATCTGGTGATCGAGGCGGTGAACGAGGATCTCGAGCTCAAGAACCGGCAGTGGACCGCGCTGGACCGTCTCTGTCCTCCGGCCACCGTGTTCGCCTCGAACACCTCCAGCCTCTCGATCATGGCCATGGCGACAGTTACCGGGCGCCCCGAGCGATTTCTGGGACTCCATTTCTTCAATCCGGTGCCGTTGATGCCGCTGGTCGAGGTGGTTCGCACCGTCAGCACTTCCCGGGAGACGCTGGACATGGCCAACGCATTCGTGCACCAACTGGGCAAAGAACCGATCGCGGCCAAGGACTCCGCCGGGTTCATCGTCAACCTCCTGCTGATCCCCTTCCTGCTCGATGCCGCCCGCGCGGTGGAGCGGCGGGTAGCGTCGGTGGTGGACATCGACACCGGGATGAGGCTGGGCTGCGGCCATCCGATGGGGCCCCTGACCCTGCTCGATTTCGTCGGTCTGGACACCGCGGTCAAAGTGGGGGAGATCCTCTACGACGAGTTCCGGGAAGCCCGCTACGCGCCGCCGCCGCTCCTCAAACGGATGGTGCTGGCCGGGTGGTACGGGAAAAAGAGCGGGAAGGGCTTCTACGACTGGAGCGTCACGCCACCGGTGCCCACCGAGCTCGGCTTGTGAGGCTGGTGCACCGCCTGCGGCCCGCCCTCTGCCTGCTCACGCTCACCGGCTGCCGGGCCACCACCGCCCGCCCCTACTACCCGCCGATTCCCAGCGCGTCGGTGGCCGAGGTCGAGCTCAGTATCCCGGAGGCGACCCGGGCGCTGGCGGAAACGATGGCGAGGGACAGCATTACTCTCTCGCTCATCAAGGAGCCCGACGGCTTCATCGACTCGGGATGGCTTGACGCAAAGACCCTCGAGCGCACCGGGGCGCGTCCGCTGGGGGCCGACGTAGTTCGGGTCCGCGCCTGGATCAATCCCGCCAAGCAGTTCTGGAGTGAGCTGGTGGTGGAGGCCACCTTCCGCGCCATGGCGGATCCCTCGCGCCCGGAGCGGGAGCTGGATCTGCCGCTGCCCAGCGATCATCCGCTGCAGCGGCGGCTGGCGGGGGTGATCCGCAGCATGGTCGAGAAGTACGGCGACGCCGAGGGGCTCAAGGCGTTGATCCAGCCCAAGCCCACGGTCAAGCCGGCGGCGGCCAAGCCCGATACGACGAAGGCCAAGCCCGATACGACGAAGGCCAAGCCCGATACTACGCTACGTACGCTTTGACCCACTCCTCGAGCTGCACCAGGTCCACCCGGGTGTCGCGGCAGGGGCCGCTGGGCAACGTGAGGGTTAGCCCGAGCACCGGCACCCTCCCCGCCACGTCGTGGAGCCCGCTCACCATGTCCCGCTCGCACGCCACCGCCACCACCGCGCGGGGGCGCCGCTCCCGGATCACCCGGCGGGCGAGCTGCCCGCGAGTGGCCACGAACACCGGAATCCTGTAGCGGCCCGCGACCCGCAGCACCCCCTCGAGAACGTCCTTGGCCAGGCAGCGCGGGATCAGCACCAGAAGCTCTCCCGCGCCGACCTTCCGCTTCCGCCCCATCGCCAGCGCGTCATAGACCTTGACCGAGGCGTTCTCGACTCGATCCCGCCGGCCGAACCGATCGGCCAGACGTGAGGTCCGCCGCATGAAGAAGAGCAGCGGCCCCCGTTCCGCCAGCCGCTCGGGGAGGAGTGAGACGCGAATGGCATAGGAGAGGAAGAGAACGGCCCACCAGACGACCAGCACCGCCGAGAGGCCGCCCAGAGACCAGGCGAGCACTCCGGGTAACCGGGCGGAAATCCCGCCGAGCCGCGGCGCGAGCAGGAACAGCAGAACGGAGGCGACCGCTGTCGCGGCCAGGATCCACGCGGCCGACCAGAGGAAAAACAGCCGTGGAGGCGCGTCGAAGCTGCCGCCGTTGGGGAGCGGTTGACCGTCCCATTCGTCCCACTCGTGGCCGAGCCGGCGATCCACCTCCAGATGGATCAGTTCCGGCCGGTCCGCAGTCTCCGCCATGGCCTTATAATACCCCCATGTCGGCCCCGCCGAACGCCGCACCCCTCCCCGCGGCCGTCCCGCCGCTCCCCGACCTCAACGGCATCGGACGCACCGACCTCCGCGCCCGCTCGGCATACTCCGAGGGGGCGGGGATCTATCGGATCGTCCCCGCTGCGGTGGTGGTGCCGTCCACGACCGGAGCGCTACGCGATCTGGTGCGCTGGGCAGCCCAACGCCGGGTTTCCCTGATCCCCCGGGGGGCCGGCAGCGGGATGGCGGGAGGCAATATCGGTTCGGGAGTGATCGTCGACCTGACCGCGCTCGATGGCTGCCCTCTCGAGGTGCGCCCCGAGCTCCGCCGGGCCTATACCGGGCCGGGTGTGCCGCTGCTGGAGCTCAACGAGGAGGCCGCTCTCCACGGACTCCGGCTTCCTCCCGACCCTTCGAGTGCCCGGTTTGCCACAGTGGGCGGAATGGTTTCCACCAACGCCTCGGGCCCTCGAACGGTGCGCGCCGGCAGTGTGCGCCACTGGGTCGAGGCGGTGGAGATGATCACCCCCGATGGGGAAACGCTCACGCTCAGGCGGGGAGTCGCACCGCGGCGCTGTGCCGCGGTCGAGCGCTTTTCCCGGGACGCGGAACCGGCGCTCCGGTCGGCTGCCGAGGCGATTCGTTCGCGCTTTCCCAAGACCCGCAAGAACTCCTCCGGCTACGCTCTGGATGCCTGGCTAGCGTCGGGTGACCTCCTCGACCTGGTCATCGGCGCCGAAGGGACGCTCGGAATTCTGACCGGCATCGAGTGGCGCCTGGTGCCGGTGCCCGCCCGCCGCGCCGGCCTCCGTGCCGCGCTCCGCACCGCCGAGTCCCTGGGTGAAGTAGTCCCGGCATTGCTCCCGCTCGATCCCGCCGCGGTCGAGTTTCTCGATGCCAGCTTCCTCAACTTCGTCGGTCAGCCGCTGCACGATGGCGCCGGCCTCATCATGGTGGAGTTCGAAAGTGACGACGGCGACGCGCTGGCCGAGCGGCTCACCGAGGCCCGGCGGATTGTCACCACCTACGGGTCCGACCTGCAGGAGGCCTCGGAGGCGAGCACTCTCGAAGATCTCTGGGCCATCCGCCATGCCGCGAGCCCCACCCTGGCTCGGCTGGGCGAGGGCCGGCGGTCGATGCAGGTCGTCGAGGACGGCTGTGTCCCGGTCGCGGCGATCGCCCGCTACATCGCCGCGATCCGCGGGGCGGGGGAACGCCATGGAGTCGAGCTGGTCGTGTTCGGCCACGTCGGTGACGGGAACATCCACGTGAATCTACTCCCCGACATCAACGTCCCCGGGTGGGAAGAACGAATCGCCGCGATATTCGGGGACGTCACCGAATCGGTGGTGGCGCTGGGCGGCACGCTGAGCGGGGAACATGGTGACGGACGCCTCCGCGCCCGGGCAATGCAGGCGGTCTACGGGCCGGAAATCTTCGGCTTGTTCCGGCTGGTGAAGGAGGCGTTCGATCCGGTGGGGATCATGAACCCCGGAGTCAAGCTCCCCGCGCCGGAGGACCGGCCCTTCGCCTCGCTCAAGGTGGGCTCCGCCGCCGCGCCGATCCCGGCGGACATCGAGGCCGCGCTTCGCGATCTCGAACGCAACGCACGCTACGCCGTGAGTAGATTGGAGCTCGCGGACCAGCCGGACCTCGGCCGATCGCCGGCCGCCGATAGTCCGGCCGAGCCCCCCAGCCACTGACCGCCATGCGCCAATACCTCGATCTGATGCAGCACATCCGGGATCACGGCCGCCCCAAGGACGACCGGACCGGCACCGGAACGCTCAGTACCTTCGGCTGGCAGATGCGGTTCGACCTGGCCGAGGGGTTCCCCTTGGTGACCACCAAGCGGGTGCATCTCAAGTCCATCATTCACGAGCTGCTCTGGTTTCTCCGCGGAGAGACCAACGTCCGGACGCTGAACGAGGTTGGGGTTTCCATCTGGAACGAGTGGGCCGATCCGCAGGGAGACCTCGGACCTATATATGGATACCAGTGGCGCTCGTGGCCTACTCCTGACGGAGGCCACGTCGATCAGATCGCCGAGGTCATCCGGCAGATCCGCAGCACGCCCAATTCCCGTCGGATCATGGTGAGCGCCTGGAATGTGGCGGATCTGCCGAAGATGGCGCTGGCCCCCTGCCACACGATGTTTCAATTCTACGTGCTCGAGGGCCGGCTCTCCTGCCAGCTCTACCAGCGGAGCGCCGACGTCTTCCTGGGGGTGCCCTTCAACATCGCGAGTTACGCCTTGCTCACGATGATGTTCGCGCAGGTCACCGGATTGGCGCCGGGGGACTTCATTCACACTTTCGGCGACGCCCACCTCTACCTGAATCACCTCGATCAGGTCAACGAGCAGCTGTCCCGGCAGCCCAAGGCGCTGCCCCGCCTTCGCATCAATCCGGCGGTGAGCGAGCTGGAGCAGTTCCGATTCGAGGATTTCACCCTCGAGTCCTACGACCCGCATCCCGCCATCCGCGCGCCGGTGGCGGTGTGATCGTTTCGCTGGTGGTGGCGATGTCGGAAAACCGGGTCATCGGCCGGAGCGGCGGGCTGCCCTGGGACCTTCCCAAGGACCGGCAGCACTTCAAGAAGCTCACCGTGGACCACACGGTGATCATGGGCCGGAAGACCTTCAACGAGATCCAGCGTCCCCTCGCCAATCGTCGCAACGTGGTCATCACCCGCAATCGGGAATTCCATCCCCACGGGGTCACGGTGGTGCCGACGCTGGACGAGGCGCTGGCGCTGGGCGCCACGGAGCGGGAGGTCTTCGTGATCGGTGGCGGGGAGATCTACCGGCTGGCGCTGCCCCGGGCCGACCGCCTCTACCTGACGGTGGTCCACTCCAAGGTTGCGGGCGACACCTCCTTTCCCGAATTCGATCTTGCGGCCTGGGCGCTGGAGGAGGAGGAGCGTCACGAGGCCGACGCGAAGCACGCCTACCCCTTCACCTTCCGCACCTACCGCCGCATTCGGGGCGGCACTACTCCTCTCTGAGGGTGACCGCCGGGTCGATCCGGCCGGCCCTTGCTGCTAGCGCCATCGCACCGCCGGCGCGGCGTTCGGATTCGCCTTCCGGAACTCCCCCTCGAGCCCCAGCGCCGCGGCGATGCTCGCGGCGAACTGGGACTGGGTGAATTCTCCTCCGGATTCCCGGTTGGACGGAATGCCGGGCCCCATTGCCGCCATCCAGATCCTCGCCGCAGCCGGCACTTTCCTGCCATGGTCGGTCCAGTCGTCCGCCGAGCCCCGGCCGTGATCGGTGGCCACGAGAAGCGTGGTCCGACCGCGGTACTCCGGCATGGCCTGGACGGCCTCCCAGAGGGTCCTCAAGAACCGGTCACCGCGATTTGCGGCATCGAGGTAGAGGTCGTAGCGGCGCTCGTGGGCCCACTCGTCGGTGTCACCCATCATGACGTAGAGCACCCGGGGCTTCCTGGTATGGAGGTAGTGCAGGGCGCCCTGGATGGTGACCGCGTCGAACCGCACGTTGCCCCAGTAGGGCGGGATGTCGGCGGCGAGGGCGTCAATCGCCCGTTCCGTCTCGGTGCGCGGATCGGGCACCGGCGGGCCGTCGCCGTTGGCGGGGAGCCCGCTCCGCCCGGTATTGAGGATGAATGGGAGCACGTCCCAGGACGCGAAGGCGGCGACACGGCCCCGGTACTCCGTCCGGCCATTCAACCATTCGAGCACCGAGGCGTTGGGATTGGGAATCTTGTCATTGCTGTCGATCCGGTCGTCCGCGGCACCGGTCAGGAGCTCGTTGTACCCGGGGTAGGAGAACCACTTGCCGTTGGTGACCCGGACCACGCTTCCCCGGGTCGAGTCTCCCAGGAGGCGTCCATTCCGAGCGATCGTTCCCCAGAGGAAGGGCATCAGGGCCTCCCGCCGGTTCTCCGGGCTTTCCCGCCAGAATCGCCTGAGGAGCGCCGCGGTGTCGGCCACGCCCCCCGCCTTCGCTGAGATGAGATCGCGCGCCGCGCCCGCGAAGATCTCCTGCCAGCGCATCCCGTCGAGGGTCACCACCACGACGCGATCGGGGCGGGCCGGCGGATTCTGGGCGGAGGCGCCGTTCACTCCGGTCGACGAAATCGCGAGAAAAAGTGCCGAGGCGAGGCGCATGGTGGAGCTCCGAAGAGGGCATCAGAGTCTATCGTGATAACCAGATTGGCGCGAAATGTGCCGAAAACTATTGTGTAGCGTGGTGCTTTTCCTTAAGTTAGATCAAGTGAAGTCGCCGGTGCCGCAAAGCGCTACGGCAGGATCGGCATCAACCTCCTCAAGGAGATCCGTTGGCGGTTCGAATAGGATTCGCCTACAACCAGAAGCCCGCGCTGCCGGCGCCCAAGAAGACCGGCGATTCCGCTGTCCCCGCCCTCGACAAGGCTCCCGCGAATCGAGCCCTTCGCAGCGA
>JBGPEJ010000154.1:0-7861 GCA_041482775.1 Gemmatimonadota bacterium
CGCTGCGGCCGCCCCGGGAGCTGCGGGCCATTGGTCTGCCGCACGTTTTCGCCCAGCGCGAACTTGATCCCCGGCGGTGCCCCCGCGAACAGGAGTGAGTCCGCCGGAAGCCCCCAGCGCAGCTTGATCACCGCATTCTGGCCGCCGATGGTGTTGGCCGAACCGTGCAGCACGTTCGCGCTGGTGACGCCGCCGGCCAGCTGGCGATAGAGACTGATGGCGTCCTCCTTGAGGACGTCTTCCATCCGGACCTGCGCGGTGATCGAGCGGGTGCCCTCGTTGATCGCCTCGCTCGCGCTGTGAGAGTGGGCGTCGATGATGCCGGGCATGACGTACTTGCCGTTGCCGTCGATGACCTGCGCGCCCACGGGAATCGGCAGGTCCTTCCCGATCGCGGCGATCTTTCCGTTCCGGATGAGGATGGTTCCCTTTTCGATCGTGCCGTGGCTCGCGGTCAGGATCGTGGCGTTGGTGATGGCCACCAGCGTGGCGGCGGGTGGAATCGGCGCCACATACACCGGCATCGTCGCCGGCCGGCGGGCCGTGTCTGGCTGCGCCGCCGGAGGGTTCTGCGCCGCGAGCACAAGTAGCGCGGTGAGCATCATGGCTTCCGCTCCGCGGTAAAGGTGGCGCTGCCGAAGCTGCCGAGGTCGGCCGAGCCGGTCATCCGGTTGCCGTCCACCTCGGCCTTGTAGGAAAGGGTGGCGGTCTGGCCGCCGAAACTGAGGGTGGTGGTCCAGGTCACGGTGCGGCCGGAAACTTGGCCGTCGCTGATCTCCTGGCTCCCGACCTGGCTCACCATGGTGCCGCTGAACGACGTGCCGCTCTGGGCGATCGTGACGGTGATATCGAGCGGCCCTTGCGGGGAGCTGAGCGTCATCGCCCAGTTCCCGCCGATCTGCGCCGCCGGCCCGCCGGCTCCGCCGCCCGCTCGTGCCGCCGGAGGCGGCGCGACCTCGTAACGGATCCCGTCGACGAACACCGCGCTCACCTTGGAGGAATCGCTGAGCAGGTCGCCGCTCGACACCACCAGGTTCGCGATCTTGCCGGCTTCGATGCTCCCCAGCATCTCTCCCGCGCCGGCCAGCTCGGCGGCGCGGATGGTCACCGCCTGCAGCGCGACGTCCGCCGGAAGCCCCGCCGCCACCGCCTTCCGCACGTTGGCCACGAACTCTCGGGTTCCCCCCGAGGCCAGCGCGAACTTGACGCCGGCCTTATGAAGTGCCGCGGCGTTGCCTTCGATCAGCTTCTGCGCCTCCCGGGCCGAGGCCGCGCTGTCGCCGAGGGGGCGGCGCTGACTCAGTCGATACGACCACCCGGTCACCGAGGTCGGCTGCGGGAAGTTGACCGACACGACCACCCCATGCCCCGCCAGCGCGTCCAGCGCCTGCCAGCCTTCGGTAGCTCCCACGATCGTGGCGTTGAGCTTGAACTCTTTCGCGAGCCGGGCCGCGCGGCGGATCTCGTTCTCGTTGTTCGCCTCGATGAACGCGGGAAGCTGTCCCCGGACCACCGGGACCAGGGCGTCGAGGCCGGCATCATTCTCCGGCCGCTCCATGCCGCGCGGACTGGCCTTGTACCGGTCCAGCAGCACTCCCTGCCGTTGCGCGTTGTACAGCGACTGCCGCTGGTACGCGATCACCCCCAGCAGCGTGGCGGGGTAGTCACCCTGCGCACCCTGGTACCCGATATGCTCCGCGACCGGAGCGCGGATAACATCCTTGGAATCGACGCTGTCGCGCAGCGGAATCAGCGCCGACCGGCCGCGGAACAATCCGCGTGACGGTGCCACCAGCACCGAGGTGATCCCCATATCGCGCACCGGCTTGACGTCCCCGGGAGTTACCTTGAGCTCGCGGGTCACCTCCCGATCCGGCTCGAGCCCCTGTCGGGGGCCGCCGGGAGCGGGCGCGGCCGGGCCTCCCCCCCCGGCGGCGGGCGCCGCCAGGCCCAGTGAGGAGGTGAGATCCACCAGGCCCGGCGTAACGGTCTTCCCCGACAGGTCGAGAACCCGGGCATCCGCGGGGATGGTGACCGCCGGACCGACCGCCTCGATCAGCCCCCTCCGAATGAGGATGGTGCCCTTCTCGATCACCCCGCGCGTCACGGTCTGGATCCGCACGTTGGTGAGCGCCCAGGTGTCGGATTGCGCGGCGATCGGGGGAGTGATGAACACGAGGAGGGCGGCCGCCGGGATGAGGGCGCGTGCCGCCTGGGTCAGGCGCATGACCTGCCTCCGGGCTGGGAGGGACGTGAGGGGCCGGGATATCCGGGCCGGGAGAATCTATGGCTCCGCCGCGTCGGGAGCCAACACTAGATTACGCGCCACACCCGCCAGGGGTTGAATCCGTCGTGGAGGTTCAGGTTTTCGGCATTCGGAAGAGCGCCGACACCCGTGCGGCCCTCCGCTTCTTCGCCGAGCGTCGGGTCCGGGTCCACTTCGTCGATCTGGCCGAGCGGGGAGCTTCGCGCGGGGAGCTCACCCGGTTTGTTCAGAAATTCGGAGCCAGCGCCCTGGTGGACCGCAACTCGAAGCGATTCAGCGATCTCGGTCTCGGCGCGGCGCTGTACTCCGACGACCGCTGGATCGAGCGCCTGGTCGACGAGCCGCTCCTCCTCCGGATGCCGCTGGTCCGATTCCAGCAGCAGCTTACGGTAGGCCCCGCGGAGCCGACCTGGCGTGAATGGACCGGCAGGGAGGGTGGCCGGGGGGTATAATGGAACGATGCCACGCCCCCTGCTTCTCCTCGCCGCGGCGCTCGCCGTGCTGCCGTCGCTGGCGGCCCAGGCGCCGCCGGGCACCGATATCTACCTGGCGCCCCTGATTCGAACCGGCGCGGCGCTCACCGTAGGTCCTGCTGCCAACGTCACTGCCAGGGCGGGGTACGACAATCAACCGTTCTTCACACCTGACGGCCGGGCCCTCTACTACACGTCGCAGCGGAACGGCCAGACCGATATCTATCGATACGACATCGCCGCGCGCGCGGCCACCCAGGTGACCCGGACGGCGGAGAGCGAATACTCCCCCACGGTCATGCCGGACGGCCGGCACCTGTCGGTCATTCGGGTGGAGCACGATTCCACGCAGCGGCTCTGGGCCTTCACCCTCGAAGGAAGCCCGGAGGGCCCGCTCCTCGATTCCATCAAGCCGGTCGGTTACCACACCTGGCTGGGCCCCGACACCGTGTTCGTGTTCGTGCTGGGAAACCCCGCGACGCTCCGCCGCGCCGTGGTATCGCGCGGTACCGCCGACCTGATGGCCTCGGACATCGGACGGTCGCTGTGGCCGGTCCCCGGGCGCCATGCGGTCAGCTACCTCCAGCACGACTCCACCGGAATCTGGATCCGATCCCTCGATCCCGTCACCGGTGCCAGCGAGTCGCTGGCCCGGCTCGCCGAAGGGAGCGAATTCTTCGCCTGGACCCCCGCCGGGGAGCTGCTTTCGGCGGTTGGCAACCGGGTGCTCCGCTGGAGTCCCGAGGCCAAGGCCTGGGCCGAGATCGCCCGCTTCAGCCAGCCGGGGCTCCAGAAGATCACCCGCCTCGCGGTGAGCCCCGCCGGCGATCGAATTGCGCTGGTAGGAGAAGACGCTCCCCCGCCACAGTGATCAATCTGATTTCCCGGAGGGTACCGATGCGGCGTTGGGTTCGCGCGCTCCTGTCCGCCGCTCTACTTGGACTTCCCGGCCTCGCCGCCGCGCAAGGCACCACCGGACCGGTCATCCTCCTCCTCCCCGACCGGGTCTTCGACGGCGTCTCCGTTCATCCGGGCTGGTCGGTTCTGGTGCGCGGGGACCGGATTCTGGGAGTCGGTCCGGCCCTCGAGGCCGCCACGCCAGCCGATGCCCGCCGCATCGCGCTCAAGGGAATGACGCTCCTGCCGGGGCTCATCGAAGGTCACTCGCATCTGCTGTTGCACCCGTACGACGAAACCAGCTGGAACGACCAGGTGCTCCACGAGCCGCTGGCGCTCCGGGTGGCCCGGGCGGTGAACCACGCCCGCCGAACCCTCGAGGCAGGCTTCACCACGGTCCGCGATCTGGGGAGCGAGGGGGCCGGAGCGGCCGACGTGGGACTGAAACAGGCCATCGAGCAGGGCATCGTGCCGGGTCCGCGGATGCTCGTGGTTACCCGGGCCATCGTCGCCACCGGGAGCTACGGGCCCCGGGGCTTCGATCCGCGATGGGACATCCCGCAGGGTGCCGAGGAGGCGAGTGGTCTCGATGGCGTGACCCAGGTGACCCGGAGCCAGATCGCCAACGGCGCCGATTGGATCAAGGTCTACGCCGACTACCGGTGGGGCCCGGCCGGTGAGACCCGTCCGACCTTTCTGCTCGAGGAGCTGACCCGGATCGTCGAGACGGCGCGGAGCAGCGGGCGCCCGGTCGTGGCGCACGCCAGCACCCCCGAGGGAATGCGCCGCGCGGTCCTCGCGGGCGTCGAAACGATCGAGCATGGCGACGCAGGCACCACGGACGTCTTTCGCTTGATGGCCCAGCGGGGCGTTGCCCTCTGTCCCACCCTCTCCGCCAGCGAGGCGGTGCGTCAGTATCGCGGCTGGAAAAAGGGCACCGACCCGGAACCGGCGGAGATCACCGAGAAGAAGGCCAGCTTCAAACGCGCCCTCGCCGCCAAAGTGGTGATCTGTGCCGGGAGCGACGTGGGAGTCTTTTCCCACGGCGATAACGCCCGGGAGCTCGAGCTGATGGTGGAGTACGGGATGGCGCCCCTGGAAGTGCTCAAAGCCGCCACCTCCGGCAACGCCAGGATCTTCCACCTCGACGACCGGCTCGGCCAGATCCGGCCCGCCCTCCTGGCGGATCTGATCGCCGTCGAGGGCGATCCCACCCAGAAGATTTCCGACCTCCGGAACCTGCGATTGGTGATGAAGGGCGGCCAGGTCATCCGCGCGCCGTGAGTGAATCGTGGCGGAGCCGCGCCCATCGCTGGATGTTCAATCTCGCGCCGGTCTACCGGGGGACCGGCGCGCGGGTGACCTACATCGATGCCGAATTCCTCGAGGTCCGGGTCCGGCTTCCGCTCTCCTGGCGGACTCGGAACTACGTTGGAACCATATTCGGCGGCAGCATGTACGCCGCGGTTGATCCTTTCTTCATGTTCATGCTGATCCACCGGCTCGGCCCCGGTTACGTGGTGTGGGACAAGGCCGCCAGCATCCGGTTCCGGCGCCCCGGTCGCGGCGCGCTCACGGCAACCCTCCGCCTCGATCCCGGAGAGCTCGACGCGATTCGCGCGGCGCTGGCGGAGGCGCCCAGGGTGAATCGCACCTATCGGGTGGATCTGGTGGACGGCGACGGCGTGGTCCACGCCGAAATCGAGAAAGTGGTGCACGTCCGCCGCACTTGACGCCCGCCCGCCCGCTCCGGTAGCATCCTCGGCTCCTGGAGTTTGCCGTCCCGTCTCCTCTGGTGGAGGACCTATCCGGCTTCGACCGTTCCGCGCCTGGCGGCCGCTCCCCGCGATCGTCATCCGGGTGGCAGCCCCCCCCTACGACGTCGTGACGCGCGCCGAAGCCGCGGAATTGGCGGCGGGCAATCCGCTGAGTTTTCTGCACGTCTCCCGCGCCGAGATCGACCTTCCGCCCGACACCGAGCCGTACGATCCCAAGGTCTACGCCTTCGCGCGATCCAGTCTCCAGCAGTTCCTCACCGACGGCAGCTTTCTCCGCGAGGCGGCCCCGTCGTTTTATCTCTATGAGTTGAGCGTGCAGGATCGCTCCCAGGTTGGCGTCGTCGGATGCGTCCACGTCGACGATTACGCGAACAACATCATTCGGAAGCATGAGAAGACCCGGAAAGACAAGGAGGATGACCGCACCCGGCACATCCTGGCGCTCAACGCCCATCCCGAGCCGGTCTTCCTCACCTTTCAGGGCACCCCGTTCCTGGCCCAGCTCAATCAGAAGATCCTCTCCACATCGCCGCTCTACGAGTTCACCGCCGATGACGGCGTCCGGCACCGGCTCTGGCGCATCTCCGATACCGCCTCCTATGTCGATGCCTTCCGGCGGATCCCGGGAGCCTACGTCGCGGACGGTCACCATCGCTGTGCCAGCGCGTGGCGGGCCGCGGTGGAGCGCCGGGAAGCCAACCTCCAGCATACCGGCGAGGAAGAGTACAACTGGTTCCCGGCGGTCCTGTTCCCCGCCAACCAGCTCCGGATTCTCCCCTACAATCGTGTGGTGCGCGACCTGAACGGACTGACCGCCGAGGCGTTCCTCGCGCGGCTGGCCGGTCTCGGCACGCTGACCCTCACCGCCACCCCCGCGCCCGAACGCACCGGCAGCTTCGGGGTCTGCGTCGCCGGGGCCTGGTACCGCCTCATCCTGGATCCGGGGTCGATCGACCAGCGGGACCCGATTCGCTCCCTCGACGTGTCGCTGCTCCACGACCGCGTGCTGGCGCCGGTGCTCGGCATCGGCGACGAGCGGACCGACAAGCGTCTCGATTTCGTCGGGGGCGCCCGGGGCACCGCGGAGCTCGAGGCACGGGTCCGCTCCGGTGAGATGGCGGCGGCCTTCGCGCTCTTTCCCGTGACCGTGCAACAGCTGATGACCATTGCTGACGCGGGCGCGATCCTGCCGCCTAAGTCCACCTGGTTCGAGCCCAAGCTCAGGAGCGGGCTCTTCGTACACACGCTCGACTGAGCGACCCCGGAGGGGCGATCCGATGAAAGTGCTGGTGGCGGACAAGTTCGAGACCGTGGGCGTCGACGGCCTCAAGGACCTCGGATGCGAAGTGGTGCTCCGCCCCGACCTCAAGGCGGAAGAGCTCGCCGCCGCGATCCGGGAAGTCGATCCCAAGGTGCTGGTGGTGCGAAGCAAGAAGGTGCTCGAAGCCGCGCTCGCCGCGGGGCCTTCGCTCTCGCTGGTGATCCGGGCCGGTGCCGGGATCGACAACATCGATGTCGCCGCCGCGTCGCGACTCGGCATCTTCGTCTCCAACTGCCCCGGCAAGAACTCGATCGCCGTGGCCGAGCTCGTTCTGGGCCTTCTCCTCGCGCTGGACCGGCGCATCCCCGACCAGGTGGCCGACCTGCGCAAGGGCGAATGGCGGAAGGGCGAATACTCCAAGGCCCGCGGCCTCCACGGGCGGACCCTCGGCATCGTGGGACTCGGCCAGATCGGCCGCGAGGTGGCTCGACGGGCCCAGGCGTTCGGAATGAAGGTGGTGGCCTATTCACGGAATCTCACCATCGAGGACGCCGACCGGTTCGGCATCGGCTACTGCCAGACCCCGCTCGAAGTCGCCCGGTTGGCCGATGCGGTGACGCTGCACGTTGCCGGCACCGCCGAGACGAAGCATCTGGTGAACGCTGAATTTCTCGCCGCCATGAAGCCGGGCGCATACCTGATCAACGCGTCGCGCGGCACCGTGGTGGATGAGGCCGCCCTGGAGCAGGCGGTGCGCGAACGGGGCGTCCGCGCCGGCCTCGACGTCTACCAGAACGAGCCGGCCGGCTCAACGGCCGAATTTCGTCCGGCCCTGGCGGCGGCGCCGGGAGTGTATGGGACCCACCACGTCGGCGCCTCCACCGAGCAGGCCCAGGTGGCGATCGCCCACGAGGTGATCCGTATCGTGCAGGGCTTCATGACCAGCGGGAACGCCCCGCATTGCGTCAACCGGCTCGCCAAGAGCTCGGCCACCCACATGCTGTCGGTCCGGCACCGGAATCGTCCCGGGGTGCTCGCCCACGTCTTCCGGGTGCTCCACGAGGGCGCGGTCAACGTCGAGGAAGTCGAAAACATCGCGTATCACGGGGCCCAAGCCGCGGCGGCCCGAATTCATGTTGCGTCCCGTCCCACCGACGCGGCGCTGGCCCAGATCAAGAACGGCAAC
>JBGPEJ010000155.1:0-7782 GCA_041482775.1 Gemmatimonadota bacterium
CGTCCACCACCTCCGCCGCGCGGGCCAGGCCCAGCTCCTCCAGCTCGCGGGCCGCCTGCCCGATCAGATCGGCATCGGGGCTTTCCCAGAGGCCGTCCCCCTCGAAGCAGAAGTATTCCATCCCGAGGCAGGTGCGCCCGGCGTCGGGCACCATGGCGCGGCTCCAGTTGTTGAAATTCTGGATTCGCCCGACCTTGACGCCCGGGGTGTGGATGTAGATCCAGTTGTCGGGGAAGAGGTCTTCGCGGTCGAGAATCAGCGCGACCACGATGAAATCGCGGTAGCGGAGCCCGTCCGCCGCGTTTCGGATCTCCGCGGGCGGAGCCGGGTCGAGAGCCCGCACCAGCGAGCGCACCGGCATGGTGCTGAGCAGGTGATCGGCGGCAATGCGCCGTTCACCATCGGGGGTGGCGACCCGCACCGCGCGCACCCGCCGGATCCCGCTGACCGGATCCGCCGTGTGCTCGATGGCGGTGACGGCGTGACGCATCAGCACCTCGTTGCCCATCGCGCGGACTCGGTCACGGCAGGCTTCCCACATCTGCCCGGGGCCGAGGCGGGGATAGCGAAACTGGTTGATGAGGCTCTTGATCTTGGTCGATCGCCGGTTGAGGGCGGCGGCAGAGGCGATGGCCCGCGCGAGGGAGAGCCCCTGGATCCGCTGGGCCGCCCACTCCGCCCGGATCTCGGTGCAGGGGATGCCCCAGACTTTTTCGGTGTAGGTCTTGAAGAAGATCTCGTACAGCCGCCGGCCGAACCGGTTGCTGACCCACTGCTCGAAATTCTCCTCGACCGGCGTCGGATAGAGCCGGGCGTGCAGGTAACTCCCCATGATCCGGATGGCGTTCCAGAGCCCGAGCCCGCTCAGGGCATTGGCGGCCTTGAGGGGATAGTCGAAATACTTGCCGTTGTAGTGGATTCGAGAGAGCCGGGGGACCGAAATGAATTCCGCCCCGAGGATTTCCTCCCAGAGACTCTGCACCGGCTCGATTTTCGTGAAGAAGCGGTGGCCGCCGATGTCGAATCGGTAGCCGTTGTACTGCGCGGTGCGGGAGATGCCGCCGACCAGGTCGTCGGATTCCAGCACGGTAGCCCGGTGGCCCCGCTTCGAGAGCAGGTAGGCCGCGGTCAACCCCGCCGGCCCAGCACCCACCACCACGACGTGCTCCCCGGGCTTGAGGGGTGCTACCGCGCGCGGGCCGCCCGTGTCGTTGTCGCCGGTCGAGACGGCCATCAGGTGACCCTCGCGAGGGCTCCGCCCTCGCCGAGCCACGCCCCGGCCACTTCCCCCAGGCCCCAGGCGGTCACGAAGACCGGAAGCAACGGCAGTGCGCGCAGCAGCTCTCGCCGGTGGGCACCTCCCCGCCAAGTCCGGGAGACGATGCGGAAGAAGAGTACGGGGGGGAGACCCCAGGCCAGCAGGCCATACCACAGCCGGCGGCCGGGCCCGGCCCGGCGCAGGCGGAGCGCGGCGTAGCCGCGGGCGTAGAGAAATCGCTGCGCGGTGTACTCACCCACGGTGTAGTGTTTTTCGTGGTGGGCGACCAGGTCCGGCCGGCACCAGAGAGCGACGCCGCTCCGGCGGATGGCCTGGTGCAGAACATCCTCCCAACCGCCCTGGTCCACCACACCACGGAACTCCTCCAGCAAGGCGCGGTCGTACGCCGTGTTGTTCCCGGTGAGCCATTCCACCGGTCCGGCGGTGAGCGGCTGGACCAGATGGCTGTACTCGCAGAGGAACGCCGCCCAATACACGACCCGCTCGGTTGCGGTGTTGACCAGGGTGCCGCCGACCACTCGGGCGCCGGCGGCCCGGGCCGCCAGGATCTTTCCGGCCCAGCCCTCGGTCACCAGGACATGGTCTTCGATGACCGCCACCGTGGGTGCCCGGGCCTCGGTGAAGGCCCGCGCGCGCATTTCCGGGATGGAGGTCGAGGCCGGCACCGGCAGCAGCTCTGCCCAGGGATATTGGCTGGACACCGCTTCCCTGACGGCCGCGCCGCACCGCTCCGGCACGATCACCTCGAGCTCCAGAGTCGCTCGCTCCCGCTCCAGGGCGGCAAGACAGCGATCCAGATCGGGCCATCCGTTCACCGACGGGACGACCACCGTCAGGGCGGGGCTCGCGGCGGGGCTCACGCCGGGGCTCCCGCGGTCAAATAACCGACCGCCTCGCCCGCGGCCCACGCTCCGAGGAAGGTGAGCGTGGCGGGGAGGGCGCGCCCGAAGGTCGCCACCTCCTCGGGGTCCGCCGCCCGGGCGACCCGCGCGGCCAGCAGAAGCGGGAGCACAGGAGTTCCCAGCGCGAGCAGCATCCGGCGCCAGGCGGGAATGTCGCGGCCCCGCGCGCGGGCGAAGTCCCGGCCGTGCGCGAATCGATCCCGGCAGAACGGCCTCAGGTGATAGCGCAGGTTCTGACGGACCCGGGCGCCCGGTACCGACTGGAACCGTCGTCCCTGAGCGCGCAGCCGGTCGTGGATCACGTTTTCCCACTGCCCGTCCTTCGCCCAGGCCGCCACGTCGGCGATGACGCTGCGATGGTAGGCGGCATTCGCCTCGGTCATATGCGGGGTCGCGTCCGGCGGGTTGCCGCGCGCGCCGTAGAAACCGTACTCGGCGAAGAACGCGCCGCAATCGACGGCCCGTTCCCGCCGGGCATTGCCCATCCGCCCCCCGAGGACCTGCACGCCCGGCTCTCCCGCCGCCTGGAGTGCCGCGAGCCACCCGGGATCGGCGACGCAATGGTCCTCGGTCATGGCCACCCAGTCGCCCCCGGCCTGTGCCAGGCCGGCGCCCCGCAAGCGCGGCAGTCCGGTGGCGGGCGGTGCCGTGACCACCCGGCATCCGGCGGCGAGCGCGCCGAGCCGCTCGTCGGCGGAGCATGGAACCCGCGCGACGATCAACTCCGCGCCGAGCGACTCGCACTGGGGCCGCAGGCTTTCCAGGCATTCGGCCAGGACCTCCGGCGCCCGGAAGGACGCCACCACAACGGAGAGGTTCGCGGGAGAATTCACCGCAACGCGCCGGCGGCCTCGCCCGCCGCCCAGGCCGCCGCCAGCAGTCCGAGCCGGGGCAATGCCTTCCAGAAGATCCGCCGCGCGGCGGCGGATCCCCGGGTCCGGCGGCCGATGCGGGCTAGCATGACGAGGGGCACCAGCGGTGCGGCCGCCAGCAGTTTCAGGCGCGATGCTCCATGCCGGCGGACCCGCTCCGCCCCGAACTCCCGGGCATGGTGGTACCGCTGCCGAACCATGTCTCCGAGGGGAATCGGCACCGCCAGCGTGGCCACGGCGGCCGGTTCCATACGGAGCACACCCCCGTCCCGCTCGAAGCGCCGATGAAACTCCACCTCCCAGAACCCGGCCTCGACCAGATCGGCGTGCTGCCGGAGGGCATCGCCCCGATAGGCGGCGTTGTCTCCCGGAATGTCGCGGGAGCCCCCCGCGGTGGGCCAGACCGAGGGGATGAACGCCGAGAATCGCGCGAGGTAGGCGGCACAGGTTGCGCCGTCGGCATCGGGGGCGAGCTCGATCGGGCCGCCCGCCCCCAAGGCACCCGATCCGATCGTGTCGAGCAACGAGCGCGCCCAGGAGGGTCCGACCAGGAGCTGGTCGGTCGTGAACGCGATGACGCGGCCGTGGGACAGGCGAAGTCCGGCGCCCCAGAGAACCGGGGTCAGGGTACGCGGCGGGCAATGCTCCATCCGCACCGGGGAAAACCCCCCCGCGGCAGGCGCCGGCAGGCTCGGATCGGCGTCGGACACCACGATCAGCTCCGCCGCCACGCCGCGACAGGACCGGTCGAGCGCGGCGACGGAGGCTTTGAGACGGGGCAGCGGGCCCCCAGCGGCGAGCACCACGCTCAAGTCGGGTGGCGTCACGGATCCGGCAGATCGCGCGGTTCGCTCTCGCCTTCCTTCGCGAGCGCCGTGAGCGCGGCACAGGCATCGGCGGTCGCCGATTCCGGATGGTCGGTCGAGAGGAGGAGGGCTCGCGGCGGAAAGCGTCCCTCGAGGCGAAGCTCGTGGCACGAGGGAAGGAGGTGGGGGGCCAACTGGGCATCCTCCCAGGCAGCCATCCGGGGGAAGAAAATGAACCGGATGTGCCGGGCGCGCAGCCGGGCGACCGCCGCTTCCGGCGGCGAGCGGAGGAGCTGGTCCGAACGCTCGGTCAGGTGCCCGCTGAGCAAGGCGATGGTCGGGCCCTTAGTGGTGAGGATGACGTCGCCGGGCTCAGCGTGGGCGCGGATGTACTCAGCGCCCGCCGCCAGGCTCAAGGCGACCTCGTCGTAGCAGCCGGGGCTCGAGTAGGGATGGTTGCGATCGCAGTCCCGGTACTTCTCGATCCGCGCAACGGTGCCCTGAATCCCGCCGATCGCGAGAAGCACCAGCAATGCGCCAAGGACGGGCCCACGTGCCCGCGCCGGCAGGCGCTGGATCAGGCTCCGGGCTCCGAGGAGAAGCGCCAGCAGTGTCAGCGGCACCAGCGGAGTCACCAGGCGGTGGTCCGCCCAGGGCCACAGCAAGAGAATGCCCCCGGAGAGGACCCAGTAGGCTGCGGCCGCGGGCCAGCTCCGGACCAGCGGAAGGAGGCCCGCCACGAGCAGGACCGCCAGGATTCCCACCCCGATCAGATTGTCGATGATGGTGCCGCGAACGGTCGGCAGGGCCAGCGCGAACGGCAGCTCGGTGGTGGCGTAGTCCTTTGCCGTGACGATGGCGCGCTTCGCTGTCTCCACGACGAAGGGGGTGCGGTTTCTGGCCGCCGGCTGCCGAACCTCGGTCGCATAGGAGTCGCTGGTCTCAGGGCGAGAGGCCGAAGACGCGTAGGCGAACCAGCCGCCAACCACCAGCGTCGACGCCACCAGGTAGATTGGGAAGAGCCCTCGGATCCGCCGGCGGGCCGACCAGGCCCATAGACCCACGGCGATCACCAGCGCGAGACCCACGGACCGGGTCAGAAACGCGAGAAGCATGAGTCCGATCGCGGCGAGCCCTCGCCCGGTGCCGGCGCGGTCGCTCGAGAGGGTGGCCGCCAACGCCGCGGTCGAGAGCAGCAGGAAGAGGCCCTCGGACATCAGCGAGCCCCCCATCCACAACATCTCGCGGTTGAGCGCGAGCAGTACCAGGAATGCGAGGGCGAGGCCGGTACCCAGGAGGTGACGAGCCACCCCGAACAGGAGAATCAGGGTCACGGCAAGGACGGCAAGATTGCTGACGCGGATCAGGTCGTGATGCTCGCCGGTGATGCTCCGTACCACGACGAGCCACGCCGGGTATACCGGCGGGTACTTGACGTGCAGCGGGGCGCTCGCGATGAAGGTCTCGCGATACGAACCACTCTGGAGCGACCGGCTGAGCGAGAGGTAGGTCAGCTCGTCCATGCCCTTGGTCATGGTCGGTTCCCGGCCGACCCAACCGGCGCCCAGGAACCAGATGACCAGCAGGGCGACGATGGGATACCGCAAGCGGGTGAGGAATCCCGCCGGATCCCCGCTCTGAATGGTCCCCTTTCCATCGGCCTCAGCTTGGCGATCTCGGCTCATTGCCCCTCGGAGGCCACTCACTCGGTTTGTGGTGGGAATGCAACACTGCGTGGCCAGTTTCGCACGCCATTACCCCTCGGAGGGGTTCGCTCGACGGTGGCGGGTGCGTCCGGTGCCTATCTGGGTCGGATGGGTCAGGAATCGTGCCAGTGGGGGGTCACCCCTCCTCGCTCTCATACTGATCCTTGAGCCTGGCGACCACGTTCGGATCGGCCAGTGTCGTAGTGTCGCCGAGGGTCCTCCCTTCCGCGATGTCCTTGAGCAGGCGCCGCATGATCTTCCCACTGCGGGTCTTGGGAAGATCGGCGCTGAAATAGATGTCGTCGGGTCGCGCGATGGCGCCGATTTTCTTGGTCACATGCTCCTTCAGATCGTCCTTGAGGCTGGCGCTCGGCGTGTTGCCGTCCTTGAGGGTCACGAAGGCGGCCAGCGCCTGGCCCTTGAGCTCGTGGGTCCTGCCGACCACCGCCGCTTCGGCCACCAGCGGATGGTCCACCAGGGCGCTCTCCACCTCCATTGTGCCGATCCGGTGCCCCGCGACGTTGAGCACGTCGTCCACCCGGCCGAGGATCCACCAATAGCCGTCATCGTCCACTTTGGCGCCGTCGCCGGCGAAATATTTTCCCGGGAAGCGTCGCCAATAGATCTCCTGATAGCGCTCGTCGTCGCCGTAGATGGTCCGGAGCATTCCCGGCCAGGGCTCGGTCAGGGTGAGAAATCCGCCCCCTTTCTCGAGTCGCTTCCCCTGGGTGTCCACCAGCTCGGCGGAAATTCCCGGGAACGGGATGGTGGCCGATCCGGGCTTGGTGGCAACCACTCCGGGGAGCGGGGTGATCATGATCCCGCCGGTTTCGGTTTGCCACCAGGTGTCTACGATCGGGCAGCGAGCTCCGCCGATGTGCTGGTGGTACCACATCCACGCCTCCGGATTGATCGGTTCTCCGACACTGCCGAGGAGGCGCAGGCCGGAGAGATCGTGCCGGGCGGGGTGCTCGACCCCCCATTTCATGAAGGCACGGATCGCGGTCGGGGCGGTGTAGAACACGCTCACTCCGTGCCGTTCGATGAGGCTCCAGAAGCGATCGCGCTCGGGCCAATCGGGGGCACCCTCGTACATCAGGACGGTGGCCCCGTGGGCGAGGGGGCCGTACACCACGTAGGAATGGCCGGTTACCCAGCCGATGTCGGCGGTGCACCAGAAGACGTCCGCCTCCTTGAGGTCGAAGACGTACTTGGTGGTGGCTGCGGCCTGGGTGAGATAGCCGCCGGTGGTATGGACGACTCCCTTGGGCTTCCCGGTGGTGCCCGAGGTGTAGAGGATGAAGAGCAGATCTTCGGCGTCCATCGCCTCGGGCGGGCAGGCCTGCGGCGCATCCTCCAGCAGCCGGTGCCACCAGTGGTCGCGCCCCTCCTGCATGCGGGCAAAGGACTCGTCGCCTTCGCCGCCGGCCCTGCGGCGGACGACCAGCACATTCCGGATGGTGGGGCAATCGGCGATCGCCTCGTCGGCGAAGCGCTTGAGCGGCAGCACCTGGCCGCGGCGGTATCCGCCGTCCGCGGTGATGAGGGCCACCGCCCCGGCGTCGTTGATCCGGTCGCGCAACGACTCGGCGGAGAACCCGCCGAAGACCACCGAATGGACCGCTCCGATCCGGGAGCAGGCCAGCATCGCGATGGCCGCCTCGGGAATCATGGGGAGGTAGATCGCCACCCGGTCGCCCCGCTTCACACCGAGGCCGCGAAGGGCATTGGCGGCGCGGTTCACCTCGCGGGAAAGCTCCCAGTAGGTCAGCGTCCTGCGGTCGCCGGGCTCTCCCTCCCAGATCAGGGCCGCCTTGTTGCGGCGGGGTCCGGTCAGATGGCGGTCGAGGCAATTGACCGAGACGTTGAGCTTCCCGCCCACGAACCACCGGGCGTGGGGAAGGGTCCACTCGAGGACCGTGGACCAGGGGGTCATCCAGTCGAGGGCCCGGGCCTCGTCCTCCCAGAAGCGCAGGCGGTCGGCCTTCGCGCGCTCATAGAGCGCGGGGGTCGCGGTCGCCTGGGCGGCGAAGGCCGGGGGAGGCGGGAAGCGGCGTTGCTCGCTCAGCAGCGTGTCGAGTTGGTCGGTCATCGCAGCGGGAGCCAGGGAGTCGGGGAGTCAGGGAACCAGGGCGTGCGCTCCCCCTAATGAACACTCCCGGCGCCGACGGGCAAGGGCGGACGCAAGGTGCAGCACGATGCGCGTCGAGCCGATGC
>JBGPEJ010000156.1:0-7742 GCA_041482775.1 Gemmatimonadota bacterium
CCTGCTTGGCAAAGTTGAAGTGATCCGACCGGTAGTAGAATCCCTTCTCCGGCTCGGCATCGGGCCGCAGCACCCGGCCCTGCTCCGCGGCCGCCGCCGCGGCGTAATCGTCGAGCTCGGACGCGCCGAGCCCGATCACGATGAGGTCCTTGGTGGGGCCCCAGGTGTTGAGCACATCCATATTGATGTTGGCCAGGGTCTTGGCCAGCGGGTAGATCGGCGCCACCGAGTAATACTGGGAGCCGAGTAGCCCCTGCTCCTCCCCGGTGACGGACAGAAAGAGGATCGACCGCTTGGGCGGGCTCCGGAGCACCGCGAACGCCTTGGCAACTGCCAGCAGGCCGGCGGTGCCGCTCGCGTTGTCCGCCGCACCGTTGTAGATCGAGTCGCCGTTGATCTTGACCCCGACTCCGAAATGGTCCCAATGGGCGGTGTAAACGACGTACTCGTCCCTGAGGCGCGGGTCGCTCCCTTCGAGCTTCGCCACCACGTTGCGTGAGTCCACCGTGCGGAGGGTGTTCTTGATGGTGACGGAAGCGGTGATGCCCAAGGGCACCGGGGTGAACTCGCGGGTCGCTGCGCGGGCCTTGAGCGAATCAAAATCCTGTCCGGCCATCTTGAAGAGCGCCTTGGCCTGGTCGAGCGTGATCCACCCTTCGACGCTCGATCGCGCCATGTTCTTGTCGGGCGTCACCAGGTCGAACTGTTCGCCGGTCTTCCCCTGCACCACCGCGAAGGGATAGCCCGCCCGCTGGGTCTCGTGCACGATCAGCACGCCCGCCGCCTTGTGCTTCATCCCCTGCTCGTACTTGTAGGTCCACCGGCCGTAGTAGGTCATCCGCCGGCCGCCGAACTGCGTGGTGTCGGGAAGCGGCGGATCGTTCACCAGCACCACCAAGGTCTTTCCCGCCACGTCCGTGCCCTTGAAGTCGTCCCATTTGAATTCGGGCGCTTCGACCCCGTATCCCACGAACACCAGGTCCGAACGGTCGAGCTTGGCCTCGGGGGCCACGTGCTTGGTCCAGGCTACGAAGTCGTCGTGCCACTTGAGGGTCCGCGTGGCGCCGCCCTTGGCAAAGACGAGACTCGATTTTCCATCCGGGGTGATGCCCACCAGGGGCACTTTCTGGATGTAGCTCCCGTCGGTATTCCCGGGCTTGAGGCCGAGCGCCATGAATTGGGCCTCGAGGTAGGTGACGGTCTTCTCCTCCCCGGAAGTCCCCGGCAGGCGGCCCAGCAGCGAATCGGCGGCGAGCACCCGGATGTGGCGCATGATCGTCGCGGTATCCAGCGCGGAGACGGCCTCGGGCGGAATCGCCGCCGTCGAGGAGGTCGGGTGGGGCGCTCCGCAGGCGGCCAGCGCGACGAGCGTGGCGATTCCGGCAACGAGCTGGCGATGCATGGATGCGGTTTCCTCTCGAAGGATCGGGCGGTGACGGCCAGTGAAGATACGCGGGAGCCGCCCGCGGTGTTAGGTTCTCCCGTCCCCCACGGAGGTCCGGATGCCTGAGACTCGGCGGCGGAGCTCGGCCAACTCGGCGGTGCTGGCGAGTTTTCTCGGCTGGACCCTCGATGCCTTCGATTTCTTCCTGGTGGTGATGACCCTCACCGCCATCGGGAAGGAGTTCGGGGCCAGCGACGTCCGCATGGGCGCCGTGATCACGGTGACTCTCGCGTTCCGGCCGGTGGGCGCGTTCATCTTCGGCCTCATGGCGGACCGTTACGGCCGGCGGATTCCGCTGATGCTCTCGCTGGTGTTCTTCTCGGTGATGGAGGTTGCCTCCGGGCTCGCGCCGAATTTCACCGTGTTTCTCATCTTCCGCGCACTCTTCGGCATCGGCATGGGGGGAGAATGGGGGGTCGGCGCCTCGCTCGCGATGGAGGCGGCGCCCAGGGGCCGGCGCGGCCTGCTCTCCGGCTTCCTGCAGGAAGGCTATGCCGTCGGATACCTCCTGGCCGCGATCGTCTACTTCCTGGTCTTTCCCCGGTGGGGATGGCGCCCGCTCTTCTTCATCGGCGGGCTCCCGGCGCTGCTGGCCGTCTACGTCCGGTTCCAGGTGGCCGAGTCCGAGGTCTGGCTCAAGACCCGGCACGCCGAGTGGAGCGCGCTGGGCCGGGCGATCGTATCCAACTGGAAGCTGTTTCTCTACCTGGTCGTGCTGATGACGATGATGAACTTCATTTCCCATGGCACCCAGGACATGTATCCGACCTTCCTGCAGCGCGACTGGGGCTTCACGCCGGGCCGCAAGGCGGCGCTCACCGCATTTTCGATGGTGGGCGCCATCTTCGGCGGGCTCTTGGTCGGCCACCTCTCCGATCGCTTCGGCCGCCGCCGCGCCATCGTCGCCGCGCTGGTGGGAGCGATCCTCACCACGCCGCTCTGGGCCTTCGCTCCCACCCTGCCGTTGCTGGTGGCCGGAGCGTTCATCATGCAATTCATGGTGCAGGGGGCCTGGGGAGTGATTCCCGCCCACATCACCGAGCTCGCGCCCGATGCGGTGCGGGGATTCCTGCCTGGATTCGCCTATCAGTGCGGGGTGGCCATGGCGGGGACCGTCACGGTAATCGAAGCGAGCTACGCCGCCCGGACCAGCTACGCGGTGGCGATGTCGCTCACCGCGGTGACCGTCTTCATCCTCGGGGCGATCGTGGCGTGGCTGGGATGGGAGAAGAAGGGAATTACCTTCGGGGAAACATGAGTCCGAGCTACCTCCGGATCTACGCCGTGGTGCGGCGGATCCCCTGGGGCCGGGTGGCGAGCTACGGCCAGGTGGCCCGGCTGGCCGGGTTGCCCGGCCGGGCCCGTCAGGTTGGCTATGCGATGCATGCGCTGCCGTCCGGCACCCGGGTGCCTTGGCACCGCGTGATCAATGCCCGGGGAGCGGTGAGCCGGCGCCGGGTGCCCGGCCGGGAGCTCACCCAGCGCATGCTGCTCGAGCGCGAGGGCGTGCGGTTCAACGGCCGCGGGCGGGCGTCGCTCGAGAAGTACCGGTGGCAGCCGCGGGACTGATGCACTTCACCCTACCTCAACTTTCCGGCCGGTCCAATGCTCGCCTCGCTCCTTCTCGCCGCCTCGTTCCTCGCCCCGCCGGCCGATACCGTTCCGTCCGCCCTTTTCCGCGAGCTCCGCTTCCGCTCCCTCGGCCCCAACCGCGGGGGACGAGTGACCGCGGTGGCCGGCGTACCCGACCGGCCCCTGACGTTCTATATGGGCGCATCGGGTGGCGGGGTCTGGAAGTCGACCAATGCCGGACTCACCTGGGAAAATGTCTCGGACGGTTTCTTCGCAACCCCGTCGATCGGCGCCATTCGGGTGGCCGATTCCAACCCCGATATCATCTATGTCGGAACCGGCTCCGACGGGATTCGCAGCAACGTCATCGTCGGGAAGGGAGTCTACAAGTCCACCGATGGCGGCCGGAGTTGGAGCCGGGCGGGACTCGAGCGCGCCGGTCAGATCGGTGCCGTGATCATCCATCCCGCCAACCCCGACGTGGTGCTGGTTGCCGCCATCGGCAACCCCTTCGCGCCGAACCGGGAACGCGGGGTCTACAAGACCACCGACGGCGGGAAGAGCTGGCGGCAAGTGCTCTTCCTGTCGGACAGCACCGGCGCCGCCGACCTCGAGTCCGCCCCGGACGACCCGCGCACCGTGTACGCCACCATGTGGCATGCCCGCCGGGCGCCGTGGACCATCATCTCGGGAATGCGCGGTGAAGGGGGAGTCTACAAGTCCACCGACGGCGGGGAGAGCTGGAGCAAGCTGACGAACGGGCTGCCGAACGAGTTGATCGGCAAGGCCGACCTCGCGGTGTCGCCGGCCGATCCGAACCGGGTCTACGCGTTGGTGGAGGCGCTGCCCGGCGGCGGACTCTACCGCTCCGACGATCGCGGCGCTTCCTGGCGGCTCATGAATACCCAGGCCGGGCTGCTCGACCGACCCTTCTACTACGACAATGTGGACGCCGCGCCCGACAGCGCCGACGTGGTGTACGTCGCGTCCACGGCGTATTGGACCTCGCACGACGGCGGCAAGACCTTCCGTGCCGAATCGCCCCAGCCTCCCCACGGCGATCACCACGATCTCTGGATCAATCCGAAACATCCCGAGATCGCTGTCGAATCCAACGATGGCGGTGCCAACGTCAGCCTCGACCGCATGCGCACCTGGTCGACCCAGTACAATCAGCCCACCGCCGAGCTCTATCAGGTGAATCCCGACGACCAGACGCCCTACTGGCTGTACGCCGGTCAGCAGGACAATGGCACCGCCATCGCGGTGCCGACCCTGCCGCCCGCGGCGTGGACTTCGGAATCACCGGTGTCGTGGTGGAAACAAGTGGGCGGCTGCGAGACCGGCCCGTCGGTGCCCAAGCCCGGCGATGCCGACATCATCTTCGCCAACTGCAAGGGGCGCTTTACCCGGCTCAATCTCCGCACCGGCCAGGAGCAGGACTACTCAGTGGGGGCGCGCGATCTCTACGGCCACGACCCCAAGCAGCTCCGCGACCGCTTTCAGCGCGTGGTGCCGGTGGCGGTGAGCCCTTTTGACCCCGGCACCGTCTATCACGCCTCGCAATATCTCTATCGGACCCGCGATGAGGGCAGAAGCTGGGAACGGATCTCCCCCGATCTGACCGCCAACGAGCCCGACAAGCAGGTCATTTCCGGAGAGCCGATCACCCGCGATGTCACCGGGGAGGAGTACTACAGCACCCTGTACAGCGTAAAGGAGTCGACCCTGGAGCGAGGCGTGATCTGGGTCGGCGCCAACGACGGGCCGGTGAGCGTGACCCGTGACGGCGGAAAGACCTGGCAGCGGGTTACGCCACCCCTCCCTCCCGGCGGGCGGGTGCAGACCGTCGAGCCGTCGCCGCACCGCCGCGGCAAGGCCTACGCTTCCATCCTTCGCTACCAGCTCGGCGATTGGCAGCCCTACGCTTTCCGAACGACCGACTACGGAAAGAGCTGGACCCGGATTACCACCGGCACCAATGGGATTCCGGCAGACTGGCCGGTGCGGGTGGTCCGCGAGGACCCCAGCCGGGAAGGGCTGCTCTACGCCGGAACCGAGTGGGGGCTGTTCATCTCCCTGGACGACGGAGCCAACTGGCAGCCGTTCCAGCAGAATCTTCCGGTCACCCCGGTTACCGACATCGCAGTCTACCGGAAAGACCTGGCCCTCTCGACCATGGGTCGGGGATTCTGGATCCTCGACGATCTCTCTCCGCTGCACCAACTTTCCCCGGTCGTGGCCACCGAGCCGGCGCACCTCTTCCAGCCCCGCGATGCGCTGCGGCTCCGTTACGATCCCTTCCGGCCCGGCCCCGGCGATCCACAGCACCCCGCTCCCGGGATGTATTTCCACTTCTCGATCGCCCCGGATACACCCGGCCCGGTTACGCTCGAAATCCTGGACGCTGCCGGGGCGAGCTTGCGCAGCTACTCCAACGCGGGGCATGGTTCCGCGGGGCTCCACCGCTTCCGCTGGGACTTCACCCTCTCCGGCCCGGAGGGCCCCGCCCTCCGGGGATCGCGCGGGCCGATGGTCGCACCCGGCGCCTACCAGGTCCGACTTACCGTCGGCCAGTGGGCGGCGACCCGCCCGTTCCGGGTGCTGATCGACCCGCGCCTGCCCCGGGACGGCGTCACCGAAGCGGTGCTCACGGAGCAATTGAGGGTGAGTCTTCAGGCCCGCGACCTGGTCACCGCGTCCCAGCGCCTGGTCCAGCGGCTCGCCGAGGTTCGCCGCCAGGGAGCGGCCCTCACCGGCGCCGAGGCAGAGGGCGCCCGCCGCGCTGAGCCCAAACTCGCCGCGCTTCAGGCCCGCCTGGTCACCGCCGGCGGCCGGTACCCCACACCCATGCTGGCCGACCAGATCGCCTTCCTCTATAACGTCACCCAGGCCGCCGATCAGCAGCTCGGGCGGGATGCCTACCAGCGCTACGATGAGCTCTCCGGGCTCCTCGCCAAGGCACAGACCGAGCTCGAGCAGATCATCTCGACCGATCTGCCCGCGCTCAAGGGCGCCCGATGATCCCCTTCCTCGGCGCGGCACTTCTCCTCGCGACCCAGGCCGCCGACTCCGCCGTGCTGGCGCGGATCCGGGACGAAGGACTGCACCACTCCAGGGTGATGGAAACGGCGCTCGGACTCACCGATCTCAACGGCTCGCGACTGGCCGGCTCCGCGGGCTACCACCGCGCCGCCGAGTGGGCCCGGAAGCGGATGGCGGACTGGGGCCTGACGAACGCCTCCCTGGAACGGTGGGGCAGCCACGCTCCTTCCTGGGAGCTCGAGGGCTTCTCGGTCGAGATGACCGCGCCGCACTATCTCCGCATCACGGCGTTTCCCAAGGCCTGGTCGCCCGCTACCGTTGGGGCCGTGACAGCCGCGCCCGTACTGACCGAGATTCGCGGAGACAGCGACTTCGTCAAGTATCACGGCAGGCTGCGCGGCAGCATCGTGATGAACGGCGGCCTCCTCCCGCTGCGCGGGAGGCAGTCGCCGGCGTTTCGCCGGCTCACCGATCGCGAACTCGACTCGCTGGCCCGGCTGACCGACCCCGGCCAGCCCCATGACTACTGGGAAGACAGCGGGGACTACGTTGCAGGCATCGCGGCCCGCCGCCGGATTCGCGCCTTCTACCGCAAGGAGGGAGTGCTGGCCCTGCTGGAACCCAGCCGGTCGGAAATTGTCCTCGGCGCCTCGGGTGACGACGGGTATGGAACACCATTCAATGCTGGAGTGCCGGCGTTCACCGTAGGACGGCAGCACTGGAACCAGCTGGTGCGGCTGGTCGAGGCCCGGAAACCCGTCCGCATCACCCTGAGCCTCCGTGCCCGGCTGGTACCGGGCGACACCATCGGCTACAACGTCATAGCCGAACTGCCCGGGAGCGATCCATCCCTCGCGCCGGAAGTCGTCATGCTCGGCGGCCACCTCGATTCCTGGGCCGCCGGCACCGGCGCCACCGACAACGCCGCCGGCTGCTCCATCGTGATGGAGGCGCTTCGAATCCTCCGTGCGGCCGGCGCGCGGCCCCGCCGCACCGTGCGGGTGGCCTTGTGGGACGGCGAGGAGTCGGGGGAGGAGTACATGGGCTCGCTGGGATACGTGCGCCGCCATTTCGGCGACCCCGTCACCATGCGGCTCCAGCCGGAGCACGCCAGGCTCTCGGCCTACTTCAACGTGGACAACGGCGGCGGGAGGCTTCGGGGAATCTTCCTGCAGGGAAACGCGGCGGCGCGGGAGCTCTTCGCCCGCTACCTCGCGCCGGTAGCCGACCTCGGCGCCGGGACCGTGTCCCTCGCCAATACCGGCTCCACCGATCATATGAGCTTCGTCGCGGTGGGTCTGCCGGGATTTCAGTTCATCACCGATGATCTCGACTACGAAACCCGCACCCATCATACGGATTTCGACGTCGCCGACTACCTCATCGAGGACGATCTCGAACAGGCGGCGGTGGTCGTGGCCACGGTGGCCTACCAGACCGCCATGGCGGACGCCAAGCTGTCTCGGCCACCGCTCCCCCCGCCGCATCGCTGAGCGCGGGTCGCCCGACCGGCGAATCCGCGGTATCATCCTCGCCATGCGGGCCACCCTCTTCGGCCTCACCCTCGCGCTGGCCGGCGCCCCCCTGCTCCGCGCCCAGCAACCGGTCGCGGCCGAGCCCTACTCCATCTACATCTCCAGCGAGTCGGCGGACATCGTGACCCGGATCGAGGTCGGTCCCG
>JBGPEJ010000157.1:0-7712 GCA_041482775.1 Gemmatimonadota bacterium
ACCAGCGAGTGGGTATGCCCCGACACGATGA
This sequence comes from Gemmatimonadota bacterium, assembly GCA_041482775.1. Classification (GTDB taxonomy): domain Bacteria; phylum Gemmatimonadota; class Gemmatimonadetes; order Gemmatimonadales; family GWC2-71-9; genus JABFSM01. The sequence continues at coordinate 32 of JBGPEJ010000157.1, forward strand.
ACTGCACCTGAGTCGAGTCGAGCTCCCGCGCCAGGTCCACGATTTCGCCGGCGCAGGGCACCGAGTCGCAGAAGGCACCGGCGTGCGCCACGATGATGGTCAGATCGGGCCGCTCGGCGCGCGCCGCGGCGAGCGCTTCCCGGAGCCCATCGACTCCCCTGGGGAACATCAGCCCCGCGACGTTGTCCGCCTTGACGATGGTCTTGGTTTCGCGGGTCAGGTATCCCACCACGGCCACCCGGAGCCCTCCCTTCCGGAGGATCCGGTAGGGAACCGCCCACGCCGGGCGGCGGCCGGTGGCGGAGTCGACCACGTTCGCGCCGAGCCAGGGATATCCAGCTTGCCGCATCCGCGCCCGGAGGGTATCCACCCCCCAATCGAGATCGTGATTCCCCACCACGGCGGCGTCAATCCCGACCGCGTTCAGCGCCTCCACGGTGGAGCGGCCGAACACCAGGTTGGAGGCGAGGCTACCCTGCATCTCGTCGCCGGCGTCGAGGCGAAGCACCGCGCAGCGGCAGCGGGCCGCGGCGGTGTCGAAGGTCGCCTTGAGGGCGGCGGCGCCACCGACCGGACGGCGGTTCGACCACGAGTAGACTCGCGGCTCCAGGGCGCCGTGCAAATCGTTGATCGCGAGGATCCGGAGCAACGTGGTGTCGGCTCCGGTGGCGAGCCCCGCCACAAGGAGGGCGGAAAGCAGCATCCGGAAATAATCCCTGGCCGGGGCGGGAAGCGCAATCGCCGAACCCGGCCGTCGCTTGCTTAAATTCGGCTGAACGTATATATGTTATGCCGCATATGACGACCCTTCCCCCGACCGAACTGCTGCTGACCATCGCGGAGCCCACCCGACTCAGAATTCTCAATTGCCTCGCGGCGGCGCCGCTGTTCGTCTCCGACCTGCAATCGGTGCTCGACCTGCCGCAGCCGACGGTGTCCCGGCACCTCACGGTGCTCAAGAAGGCCCGGGTGGTGCGTGACACACCGATCGCCCAGTTCGTCCTATATAAGCTGCGCACCGAAGCGGGCCCCCACGACCGGCTGTTGCGCGCGGTGCTGGATGCCCTGGGTCACGACGAGGCGATGCGCCTGGAACGGCACCGCGCGCTGGACCGGAGCCGGGCCCACGGCCGGGGCCGGATGCCGGCCAATCCGGTGCGAGCCGCCGGCCCCCACGCCGAGCCGGGTGAGGAGAAGCCATGAGCCAGCGGATCCTGGTGGTCGACGATGAACCCGACATCACCGCGCTGGTGGCCTACCATCTCGCCCGCGCGGGATACCGGGTATCAACCGCGGGCAACGGCCAGGACGCCATCAAGGCGGCGCGGGAGGAGCGGCCCGATGTGGTGGTCCTCGACCTGATGTTGCCGGGGGTGTCGGGGTACGAGGTGCTGCGAGAGCTCCGGCAGCGGGAGGAGACCCGTGAGGTGGGCGTCATCCTGCTCACCGCCCGCCGAGAGGAGATAGATCGCATCAAGGGGCTTTCGCTGGGCGCCGACGATTACCTCACCAAGCCCTTCTCGCCCCAGGAGCTCACCCTGCGGGTCGCCGCGATTCTCCGGCGGCTGTCGGCCCCGGCGGTGGCGGGGGGATCGTCGCTGGTCGAAGGGCCGCTCACGATCGACAAGGCCGCCCACCGGGTCACGCTGCATGGCAAGGACGTCGTGCTCACCGCAACCGAATTCAAGCTGCTGTTGACGCTGGTGGAGCGCCGCGGCAGAGTGCAGACCCGTCCGCAGCTGCTCGAGACGGTCTGGGAGGCACAGCCGGACATCCAGACCCGTACGGTGGACATGCACGTGCAACGGCTGCGCAGCAAACTCGGCGAAGTCGGCGAGCTGATCGAGACGGTACGCGGGTTCGGATACCGGTTCCGGGGGGGAGGCGGCTCCAAGTGAGCTTCGCGCGCCGCCTGATCGCCGGGATGGTGGCGATTCTGCTGGTGACGGTGTTCGTCCTGGTGGCCTCCGCCGAGCGATCGCTCCGGGGGGACCTGGAGGCGGACGTGCGCGCTACCCTGGAGCGCCAGGCGAGCCTGCTGGTCGAGGCGCTCCCCGCCGATTCGCTGGCGTGGCCGAGGTTCGTGACCCGGTTCGGCGCGGCGGGGGGAATTCGCATCACGGTGATCGACCGGCAGGGGCGGGTACGCGCCGACACCGACGTCCCCCAGGCGGAGCTGCCCCAGATCGAGAATCACGCCGGCCGGCCGGAGGTGGCGGCGGCGCTGGAGAGGCGGGTGGGGAGCGCCAAACGACGGAGCGCCACGATCGGCAAGGATCTGATGTACCTGGCGGTGCCCGGCGGGCCTGGAGTGTTGCGGGTGGCGATGCCGCTCAATCAGGTGGATCTGCTGGTGGGGCGCTCGCAACAATCGGTGGTCCTGGCGGCGCTGCTCGCGCTGCTGCTGGGCGGGGTGCTGGCCTGGCTCGCCGGGCGCTCGATCGCGCGGCCGCTCACCGAGACGGCGGAGGCCGCCCGGGCGATCGCGGCGGGGAAGCCACCTCGATTTCCGCACTCCGGAATCCCCGATGTGGATGCGATGGTGACGGCGCTCCGCGGGATGCACGAGGAGCTCGACGCCCGATTCGACGCACTGACCCGCCGGCAGGCGGAGACCGAGGCCTTGGTGAACGCCATGGTGGAGGGGGTGCTCTCCTCCGATCGGCGCGGCCGGGTGGTCACCGCGAACCCCGCGGCGCGCCGCCTCCTCGGCTACCCCCCGGACCGGCCGCTACCCGAGCTGCAGGTGCTGTTCCACCAGAAGGCGGCGCGCGAGGCGGTGGATGCTACGCTCCGCGGCGAGACGGTGGCGGATCGTGAAGTGGTGCTCGACGAGCGAACCTGCCTGTTCAGCGCCCGCCCGCTGCCGGAAGGCGGCGCGGTGCTGGTGCTGCATGACCTGACCGATCTTCGACGGCTCGAGACGATCCGGCGGGACTTCGTGGCCAACGCCTCGCACGAGCTCAAGACGCCGCTGACCTCGATCTCGGGATACGCCGAAACGTTGCTCGCCGATCATCCCGACGAAGCCACGACCCGGCGGTTCCTCGAGACGATTCTGGCCAACGCGCGCCGGATGCAGCAGCTGGTGGACGATCAGCTGGATCTTTCCCGCATCGAAGCGGGGCACTGGCGCCCGGCGCCGCGGCTGGTGCAGTCGGATCCGGCGCTTCGGGATGCGTGGGCGGTGCTCGACGCGCCGGCGCGGAGGCAGCACCTGTTCTCAGTGGCAGTGGCGCCGGGGGCGGAATCACTCTACGTGGATCCCGAGGCGCTCCGGCAGGTGCTGGCGAATCTGTACGACAACGCCCGCCGCTACACGCCCGAGGGCGGGCGGATAACCGCGGCGGCCGCGCCCGACGAGGGGGGCGTCCGGGTGAGCGTTCGAGACACCGGCAGCGGGATCGCGAGCGAGCACCTGCCGCGGATCTTCGAGCGGTTCTACCGGGCCGATCCTTCGCGATCCCGCGCGGAGGGGGGCACCGGCCTTGGCCTCGCGATCGTCAAGCACCTGGTCGAGGCGCACGGCGGGCGGGTCTGGGCCGAAAGCGGGCTCGGCGAAGGCACCACCATCACCTGCTGGTTCCCCGCCGCGGCCCGGGGGTGAGTCTCCGAGGGAAGTTACCCGATCGTTACTTGTCCGCGACCAGCGCGTGATCGCCGCATGGCTTCTTCCTTCCCGTTCCAGGCCGCTTTCGGGCGGCCTCACCCGCAACCAAGGAGCAACTCCGTGCACGTGAAGCTTTCGGGAGTCGGATTGTCGGCACTGGTCGCGGCGATCGCAGCGGCACCCCTCGGCGCGCAGGCCCCCACGGTCACGGTGGGCGGCGTCGCATACGCCCAGTACGCGTACCAGCTTAGCGACTCGGCGAACCACGTCAACAACTTCGACGTGACCCGGGCGTACATCAACGTGCTGGGCAAATTCGCGTACGGCGTGAACACCCGGGTTACCGGGGACATCTTCCGCAGCAGCGACGGCTCGCTTTCCTACCGGCTCAAGTACGCGTTCGTGGGCTGGACCCCGGAAAAGAGCGTCTTGACCTTCAAGATCGGACAGATGCAGACGCCGTTTGTGGAATGGGAGGAAGCCCTGTGGGATTACCGGATGCAGGGCCAGGTCGCGGTCGATCGCGGCGGGTACATGTCGTCGTCGGATTTCGGGGCGGGGGTGGATGGGAACTGGGGCTTCGACAAGGTGAACATGCAGGTCGGCCTCTTTAACGGTGAAAACTACAACAAGGCCCCGGGTGATCAGCGCAAAGACCTGATGGCGCGGGTGTCGGTGCGGCTGCTCGGCACCGACGAGGGGGGCCGCACCGGCGGGCTCCGACTGACCGGCTATGCGGGGCTCGGCAAACCCACCGGGGGCGGAACCCGGCAGCGGTATCTCGGGATGCTCTCCTATCGCTCGAAGGTGCTGACGCTGGCGGCCGAGCTGGTCGGTACCAAGGACAGCGCGCTCACCAGCCCCATCACGGGCGGCAAGAAGGGCCGGATCTTCAGCGCGTTCGGAGTCGTCAGAATCCCCAAGTCGAAGGTCCAGCTCATCGGCCGGTTCGATTCGACCGATCCGAACACCCTTTCCACCGCCACCAACGACCGGGTGAGCCGGATCATCGCCGGCGTGGCGTACCAATTGTCCGGGAATCTCCGGGTCCTGGGGGATCTCGACCACGCCAGCTACCAGGGCGGCGTCACCACACCGGCGAACGAGGCGGTCCGCTCACAGGCGCTCTTCCAGGTGCAGTTCACTTTCTAAGGAGTCAGCATGTCGCGGAGAACTACGCTTACCGCCCTGCCGCTCGCCGCGCTGATGCTCGGGGTGGCCGCGGCCGCGCCCGCCCAGTCGCTGACCGGGGCCGGCGCCACCTTCCCGAATCCGATCTACTCCAAGTGGTTCGACGCGTACAGCAAGAAGACCGGAGTACAGATCAACTACCAGTCGATCGGCTCCGGCGGCGGCATCAAGCAGTACACCGAGGGAACGGTGGATTTCGGGGCCACCGACGGCCCGATGTCGGCGGACCAGATGGGGGCGGTCCAGGGGAAGGTGCTGCACATCCCGACGGTCATGGGGGCGGTGGTGCTGACCTATAACCTGCCGGAGGCGGGCGCGGCTCAATTGAAGCTGGATGGCCCCACGATTGCCGACATCTTCCTGGGTCGGATCACCAAGTGGAACGACAAACGCATCGCGGCCAGCAACCCGGGGGTCAAGCTTCCCACCCAGGACCTGATCGTGGTGCATCGCTCCGACGGGTCGGGAACGAGCTACATCTTCACCGACTACCTGAGCAAGGTCAGCTCCGAGTGGAAAGAGAAGGTCGGATCGGCCACTGCGGTCAACTGGCCCGCGGGCCTCGGCGGCAAGGGTAACGAAGGCGTGACCCAGCAGGTCAAACAATCCGAAGGTTCTATCGGCTACGTGGAGTTGATTTACGCCGTGTCCAACAAGCTCCCGTATGCCCAGGTCAAGAACGCGGGCGGCAAGTTCATCGAGCCCTCGCTCGCGTCGGTCACGGCCGCGGCGGCCAGCGCGAAGTTCGAGAAGAACACCGATTTCCGGGTCTCCATCACCAATGCCCCGGGCGACGCGTCGTATCCGATCTCCTCGTTCACCTGGCTCCTGATCCAGCCGGACATGAAGGACCCGGTCAAGGCAAAGGCGCTCAAGACCTTCCTCGATTGGATGGTCACCGAGGAGGCCCAGCAGATGGCGACCGCCCTGCAGTACGCCCCACTGCCCCAGGCGGTGGTGGCGCTCGTCAAGGATCGCATCAAGACGCTCAAGGCCGGGGGGAAGCCGATCGTCTGAGGGCGTTACCGATCCGTTACGATCCCGTGACGGAACGCCAATGGTGTAACTGTAAGATCCCGCGGCCATGACCACACCCCCCGCCGCGGCGAACCAATCGACCGACCCCTTGCCCGCCCCCCGCCTGCATGGCGGGGCGGCGGGCGATCGTGCTTTTCGGTGGGTGCTGGCGATCGCGGCATTGCTGATCCCGGTTCTCCTCGGCTTTCTGGTGGCGGAGCTGGCCAGCGGTGCCCGGCTGGCGATCGGCAAGTTCGGGCTGCATTTCCTGGCCACTTCGACCTGGGATCCGGTGGCGGACCAGTTCGGGGCGCTGCCGCTGATCTTCGGCACCCTCATCTCCTCGTTCCTGGCGCTGCTGATCGCGGTGCCGCTGTCGCTCGGCGTCGCAATCTTCCTGACCGAGTTCGCCCCGCCGGTGATCCGCCGGCCGATCGCCTTCCTGGTCGAGCTGCTCGCGGCAATTCCGAGCGTGGTATACGGGCTCTGGGGCGTCTTTTTCCTGATCCCGATTCTCCGGAAATCGGTCTTTCCCTTCCTCCGCGACGCGCTCGGGTTCCTCCCCTTCTTCCAGGGCCCGATCTACGGGCCCTCGATGCTGTCAGCGGGAATCATTCTCGCGATCATGGTGATGCCCTACATCATGTCGGTGAGCCGGGAGGTGCTGGCGACGGTGCCGGGAAGCCAGCGGGAAGCGGCGCTGGCCCTTGGCGCCACCCGGTGGGAGGCGGCGTGGACGGTGGTGGTGCCCTACGCCCGTTCGGGCATCGTGGGAGCGGTGATCCTGGGGCTGGGCCGAGCCCTCGGGGAAACCATGGCGGTGACCATGCTGATCGGCAACCGGCATGAGATCGCGGCGTCGCTCTTCGCGCCGGGGTACACGATGGCGGCCGCGATCGCGAACGAGTTCACCGAGGCGGCAACCGACATGCATTTCGCCGCGCTGGCCTACGTCGCGCTGGTGCTCTTCAGCGTCACGGTGCTGGTCAACGCGCTGGCCCGGCTGCTCATCTGGCGGGTGTCCAAGGGGCGCCCGAGCGGAGGGGCAGGACTGTGAGGCGGGCCCTTCGGCGCTGGAAGAGCCGGGTGATGGTCGGCTTGATCACCGTGGCGGTGGTGGCCGCCGTGTTGCCGCTCTTCTTCATCCTCGGGACCCTGGTGGTCAAGGGGGCGGGAAGCATCAATTTCGCGTTCTTCACCCGGATGCCGGTGCCCGCCGGGGAAAGCGGCGGGGGCGTGGCCCACGCGATCGTGGGAACCCTCCTTATGGTCGGGGCCGCCTGCGTTCTGGGACTCCCGGTGGGAATCGGCGCCGGCATCTACGCCGCGGAGTGGCCGGCAACTCGCCTGGCCAAGGCCACCCGGTTCATTGCCGACGTGCTCAACGGCACACCGTCGATCGTGGTCGGAGTCTTCGCCTGGACCTGGATCGTAGCCCGGCAAAAACACTTTTCCGGTCTGGCCGGAAGCGCGGCACTCGCGGTGCTGATGATTCCCATGGTGATGCGGACCACCGAGGAGATGATCAAGCTGGTACCGCATTCCCTGCGCGAGGCGGCGCTGGCGCTGGGATACTCGAGGTGGCGCACCAGTCTCGGGGTCGTCGTGCGCACCTGTCTTCCCGGCATCGTGACCGGGGCGTTGCTGGCGGTGGCCCGCATCGCGGGGGAAACCGCGCCGCTGCTCCTCACCGCGCTGGGGAGCCAATACCTCAGCCTCAATCTCCGCCAGCCGATGGCGGCCCTCCCACTGGTGGTCTTCAACTATGCAACCGGCCCCTACGACGACTGGCACCGCCTGGCCTGGGCCACGGCGCTCGTCCTCATCCTCGTCGTTCTGGTTCTCAGCCTCGCCGCCCGACTC
>JBGPEJ010000158.1:0-7705 GCA_041482775.1 Gemmatimonadota bacterium
AGCGGCACGTGGTGACCATCGAGAATCCCATCGAATTCCTCCATCGCGATCTCTCCTGCTCGATGACCCAGCGCGAGGTCGGGGTGGACACCGAGTCGGTGGGGATCGGCCTCCGCGCCGCCCTCCGGCAGGATCCCGACGTCATCGTGGTGGGCGACGTGCGGGACCAGGACACCCTGGACACCGCCATCAAGGCCGCCGAAACGGGCCACCTGGTGCTGAGCGCCATCCCCACCCCCGACGTCCTGACCACCATCGGGCAGGTGCTGTCCATGTTGCCGCGCGAGGAGCGGGAAATCGGCAGGGTTCGCTTCTCGGAGGCGCTGCTGGCGATCATTTCGCAGCAGCTGTTGCCCCGGGCCGACGGCGCCGGCCGAGTGGTGGCGGTCGAAATCCTCATCGCCAATCCGGTCATTCGCGACTGTCTCAAGGACCCCGCGCGGATGGGCGAGCTCCGCAATCTGATGGCCGAGGGAGCCGCCAAAGGCGGAATGCAGACCTTCCAGCAGCATGTCGAGGAGCTGGCCGTCGCCGGGATGATTTCCGCCGAAACCGCCAAGGCGATGGGCGGGGTGGTGGAGCGAAAGGCGCGGAGTCGGAAGGGGTCCAGCGAGTAGTGTTTGGGCCCGATCTATCCTGCCTCGTCGTTGTGGGAGCGCAGTGGGGCGACGAAGGCAAGGGCAAGCTTGTGGATGTGCTCGCCGAGCAGGCCGACGTGGTGGTCCGATATCAGGGCGGGGCCAACGCCGGCCATACCGTCGTGGTGGGTGACTCCCACTTCGTGCTCCGCCTGAGCCCCTCCGGAATCCTCAACCCCCACGCGATCTGCATCCTCGGCAACGGCGTGGTGCTCGACCCTTCGGCGCTGTTCGAAGAGCTGGAGGCGCTCGACGCCCGGGGCATCGCCACTGCGGGCCGGCTCCTGGTATCGGATCGCGCCCACCTGGTGCTCCCGTATCACAAGCTCCTCGACGCCGCCGGCGAGCGACAGCAGAACCTCGGCACCACCGGCCGGGGGATCGGGCCGACCTACGAGGACAAGTACGGCCGCCGGGGGTTCCGGGTGGCCGATCTGCGGGATCTCACCGAGGCGTGCCGGCTGCTGCGCGACCGGCTCGACCGGGCCAACAGCCTCCTCGAGCTGGCGGGGATGCCGGAGCGCGCCTCCTACGCGGAGCACGCCGCGCTCCTCGAGGCCATGGCGCCCCGGCTCCTCCCGCTGATGGCCGATGCCGGGGCGGTGATCCATCGCCTGCTCAAGAACGGCAAGCGGGTGCTCCTCGAAGGCGCCCAGGGCGCGCTGCTCGACGTGGATCACGGCACCTACCCCTTCGTGACCTCGTCGAACACGACGGCCGGGGGAGCCAGCGTCGGAGCCGGCATCGGCCCCACGATGATCGACGGGGTCCTGGGCGTGGTGAAGGCGTATACCACGCGGGTGGGGAACGGCCCGCTTCCCACCCTGGCCGACCCCGAGGCGGAGGAACGGCTGCGCGAAGTGGGCGAGGAGTATGGAGCGGTGACCGGCCGCCCGCGGCGTTGCGGGTGGTTCGACGCCACGGTCCTTCGTTATGCCGCGCGGGTGAACGGGCTCACCGCACTGGCCGTCACCAAACTCGACGTGCTCGACGGCTTCGACCGGATCCCGGTCGGCACCGCCTATGAGCTCGATGGAGGGCGCTGCGAGGAGGTGCCGGCGCAGGTGGCGGTGTTGGAGCGGGTGCGTCCGGTGTTTGAAATGCTGCCGGGCTGGCGGGCCTCCACGAAGGAGGCCCGGACCCTCCGCGATCTTCCGCGGGAAGCCCGGGCCTACCTGGACCGCCTGGAGGAGCTCGCCGGGGTGCCGATTCGCTATGTGAGCGTCGGCACCCGGCGGGATCAGATCATCTCGACTGCAACTCCCTGAAGTACTGGGCCACGCCGATCTGGTTGAGCCAGACTGGGTCGATCTCGTAGATCCGGTTCTGGAGATACCGCCCGGTCGTCGGGAAGTAGGGCGGGGGCACGGTAATGCCGCACTTGTCGTAGGTATGCTGCTCGGCCCAGCCCGAAGAATTCGAGAAGGTCGGCGCCCCGACGTCATCCTGGATGATTCCCCCGCTCACCCGCACGCATCCGCTCTTGGCGGTGGTGTTGGCGGCGCAGCGCTCCCCGGGAATCGAGGTGCCGGCGTCGTAGGTGGTCGGATTGCTGTAGACATCTTCCCCATAGAACTGCTTCAGGGTGAAGATGAACATGTGATAGTTCTCGTTGTCGGGGGAGTCGTCGAACAGACCGACGGCCACGTTGTTGACCCGGAACGGGTTCTGGACGTTGTTGTCGGCGATCGGAACCACCTCGGGGGTGGTGACCCCCAGCATGTCGCCGTTCTCGCTGCAGTCGGTGCCCGGCAGGACGGTATAGAGCAGGTCGTCCGCCAGCGAAATGTTCCCGTTCGAGGCCAGGGTCACCCGGCCGCGGAGCCGACCGCTCACCGCCACGGGGCCGCGGACGTAGATGACGCCCTTGAAATTGACGTTGCTCTGGAGCGGGAAGAAGTACTGCTGGTCGCCCGGGCGCTTGAGGGCCAGGTTGGCGGGCACCGGTACGGTGCCGCTCCGCTTGAGCCACTTCCCCTTCATGGCGATACCGGTGGCGCCGCCGGCATAGGTCGCCAGCGAATCCGGCGTGAGGGTATCACCGGTACCCCAAGCCTCGAACAGTCGGGGGTCGCCGCCGAGATAACAGCGCCGGGTGGCGCTGCCGGCGCCGAGGAGGACCCGCACCGAGTCCCGCTTGGCGTTGGCGGTGAGGATGGCGGCGTTCGCGTAGACCTGGCTCGCGGTATAGAACCGGGTCACGCCGCCGATCGTCATCACGGCGCCGCAGTTCTTCGTGGCCATGTTGGGGTCGGTGGCCAGCGTCACACCGACGGGCACGCCGACCGGCAGATTGGGCCAGCGGCGGGCGGTCACGTACGCGCGCACCGAGTCGTACGCGGCCGAATCGGCCCGGAACACCTTGAAGAAGCCCTCGTCCTTGTCGATGACCCCGTTGCCGTTGAGGTCGAGCGTTACGAACTCGATGCGGGTAGTCGGCGTGAACGAAGTCGTGGCCGATGCCGTACCGTCGATGTTGTAGTCGGTTCCCGCGTCCGAGGCGTAGGTGGCCAGTTTGGCCAGATCGCTCGCCGCCGGCCAGTTGACCGGCTGCACGCCCTCGGAGTAGCCGGCCTGGAAGTTCGCTCCCGACTTGCCCGAGATACTTCCGACCACGGTGACCGGCCCCATGAAGAGGGTCTTGGGGCTGCCGCCGCAGCTGATATAGATGCTAGCGTTGGAATGCACCGGTCCCGCCGCGATTTCGCCGCAGGCGAAGGTGATGCCCGAGTTGCTCCACTTGTTCATGGCGTAGGCGAAGCGCGCCCAGGACTCCTCACTCAGCAGCATCCGGCGCACCGACACGGCACCCCGGGTGTCCTGAATGACCGAAAGGGCGCTGGCGTAGTTGCTCCCGTATTGCCCGCTGGTGGCCGCACCGCCGGTCCGGCCGCCGGTCCGTCCGGCGTAGACCGACCGGGTGAACCCGGGGATGACGGCGCCGGAGGCGTCGGTTACGGTGGCGCCCGACTGGATGGTGACGTATCCCGAATCGGGCAGCAGCGCCGGATTCCGGTTGAGCGAATCGCGGGCCAGCTCGATACCGCCGTCGGAGGAGGACGAGAGCGCCATTTCCCGATAGTGGAACTTGCTCGTGAGGGTACCGGTGCTGCTCAGCACGATGCCGGCGGCGGCGAGTGCCGCGACGGCGAGCGTGATGAACAGGACCATTACCAGGGCCATTCCCTGTTCGTTGCGGAGAGTGCGGGTCATAGGTTGCTCACGAAGTCGAGTGCGGGTCATTAGGGCGCGACCATGAACGCCGAGACGATTGTGGAGGCGGCCGGGGTGCAGTCCTGCGCAGCCACCCCGAACTCGTAATTGGTACCTGAGACGTTACCCCCGACCCAGACGCTGTAGTTGGCGGCGCCCCCGGTCTTGCCGAGGTTCATGATCGGGTCTTCCCAGAGAGTCGCTCCGGCGATCCGGCGGTAGATCACGTATTGCCAGACGTCGGTCTCGCCGGATTCCTGGTCCGCGGAGGCGGTGAAGTCGAGCCGAACCCGCCCACTCCCCGCTACGTCGGCGGTCAAGGCAAGGCTCCCCACCGGGAAAGGACTGCGGCCACAGATCGAGGCGCTGGGGAGGCCGTTGTTCGGAGTGGCCACGACGGTCGACACATCGCGAAGCCGCTCGTCGGTGCCGGAGAGGCCGTTAGTGACCCGGAAGTTCATCCGGATTGCCTGGACGCTGTCGGGCCGGGTGGCATTGGCCGAGTCGGTCGAGGTCATCGAGCTGGTGAGCGGTACCCGAATCAGCGGCAACAGCGCGCTCGGAGTAATGAGCAGCGTGTCTGCCCCCGAGGCGAGCCGCCGGGCCAGGAAATACTCGAAGAACGGCTTTCCGGGCATCGGGAGAATGTTGCGGCTCACCAGCTCCTTGGTTCCGGCGTTGACCTGCTCGTACAGAACGTAGTCGTCGGTTCGGGCGGTGCTTCCGTCCAGCTCCAGCCAGAAGATGTGGGTCTCGGCGGGGCTGATGGCGCCGTTGGCCTGCCGGTAGGTGACCGGCGGGTAGGTCATGGCCGTATTGGGGATCGTGGCGGCATCCGTGAGCTTCCACGCTTCCACCGCGACATTGGTCAGGCTGGGATTGAAGTAGACCGCCCAGCGAAAGTTGGTGGTGTCGTTTTCGACATAGTCGGTGTTGAACGCGATGACATCGACGTTCCCGTAGACCAGCATGGGCTGTTGTCCACTCACCCCGGATCCGAGGGTGCGCGCTTCCCGCTCGACCTGGCTGATGGCGAAGCGGGCGTTCTGCAGCACGTCCAGACGCCGGGAGGCGCTCAGGAAGCTCTGGTTCTGCGAGCGGAAGAACCCCACGGCGCTCGCCATGACGGCGGAGAGCACCACCAGGGTGATCAGGACCTCGACCAGGGTAAAGCCGCGTTGGCGCGAGCCGCTGGGGCTATGGTTGGTCATGGCCGGGACCTCACGGAGGTGAGTCGGACGCTGTCGGCCATGCCCGGCCAGGTAACCTGAATGGTGATTGTCGTCTCATCCCTGGGCGGCGTGCCGCCCTGGTCCCGAGTCAGGGTGGAGATCCGGCGCATGGTGCTGTACCCGGGGAATCCGGTGGTGTCGGCGCCGGCGCCGGTCCCGTAGAGGGTGGTGAGGGTGAAATACCGGGGATCCGCCCGGATGATTTCCAGCCGTTCCTTGGCCGCCGCCGTCGCCACGGTAAGCGCGGTGGCCCGGGTGGTGCCTCTCTGGAACTGGGCCATGTACCGGGCGAACGTGGTCACGACGATGACCAGCATGGTCATCGCGATCATGGTTTCGATCAGGCTGATGCCGCGTCGATTCATGGTCATGTTCCCTGCCGCCAGTAGCCGCCGGTGTAAGTGAACCAGGTGGGCCGTCCGGTGGCCCGGGTAATCGTGACGGCCCGGGCGTCTTCGTTGGTGGCCTTGGCCACCCCGCGGGTGGAGTTCAGGAAGATCACGCCAGCGCTGTTGGCGCTGCCGTCGCGGTAGAAAGTGATCTGGGTAACCTGGTTGGTTGGATTGGGCGCGGGTAGGTCCGGCACACTGTTCTTGTCGAACACCACGCCCGGGGCCAGGGAGAAGCCGCGGATGCGCTCGCTGGAGGAATAGAGGCCGTCGTCGTTCTTGTCCTCGAGGGTGCGCATCTGGTTATTCGTGGGGTCGATGGTCACCTGGACGTTGTGCTGAAGGCTGACCGCCAGCCGTTGTCCGTAGGCCAGGGTCATCATGATGTTGCGAGTATCGGCGTTGACCCGGTAGCGCACATAGTCGAGCCGCGGGAAGGCCAGCGCGGCCAGGATCCCGAGCATTACGACGATGATCAGCATTTCGATCAGGGAAAAGCCGTGCTCTCCCGTTCGACCGATCCGCCGGAGGTCCTGTTCACCTCGATACATCCGTGTGCCTCCTTGCACTAGTCCAATACACCCCGGTCGATTACAGAAGCAATTCGGCGGCCGGGATCGACTGAAGGGTCGGCCCGGCGCGCCTGGACGCACGTAAACCTAGCAAGGAACACGCCGTAGGGCCCCTCGCCGGCGACCCCCTGATGCCGCAACGGCCTGGCCTGTTCCTGTGGCGCAAGTGCCACACGGAGTGTCGAGGGACCGCAGGGCACATTGCAGGTGTCGAGATTGCTTGCACCCCCCCGACCCGGCTTCTAAGTTTCCCAACCCCATAGTGTTTGGTTTCCCATCACCCCTCCGGTCATGGCTCAACTTGGCGTCATGGACAAGCTGGTTTCCCTCTGCAAGCGGAGGGGATTCGTCTTCCAGTCCTCGGAGATTTACGGCGGCCTGGGCTCGGTCTGGGACTACGGACCACTGGGCGCGGAGCTCAAGAAGAACGTAAAGGACCGCTGGTGGCAGGCGATGGTTCGTGCGCGGGACGATATCGAGGGTCTCGACGCGGCGATCCTCATGCACCCGAAGGTCTGGGAGGCGTCCGGCCACGTGGCCGGGTTCACCGACCCGCTGGTCGACTGCAAGACTTGTAAGGCCCGCTTCCGGGCTGACAAGCTGGCCGACGTGCCCTGTCCCCAGAAGCCGTCCAAGCATCCCGGCGAGCACACCGCCTGCGCGCTGACCGAGCCCCGGATGTTCAACCTGATGTTCAAGACCTTCATGGGGCCGGTGGAGGAGTCAGCGGCGGTGGTATATCTCCGGCCGGAAACGGCTCAGGGCATCTACGTCAATTACCTCAACGTCCTCCAGAGCTCCCGGCAACGGCTGCCGTTCGGCATTGCGCAGATCGGAAAAGCGTTCCGGAACGAGATCACTCCGGGGAATTTCATCTTCCGGACCCGTGAATTCGAGCAGATGGAGATGCAGTTCTTCGTCAAGCCGGGGGAGGACGCCGAGTGGTTCGAGCGCTGGCGGGGGCTGCGGCTGGCCTGGCACCACGGGCTCGGTCTGGCGCCCGCCAAGCTGCGCTGGCACCAGCACGCCGGCAATGAGCTGGCGCACTACGCCCGCGCCGCGTTCGACATCGAGTACGAATTCCCCTTCGGCTGGAACGAGATCGAAGGCATCCACAACCGGGGGGATTTCGACCTCACCCGGCATCAGGAGCATTCCGGGAAGAAACTGGAGTACTTCGACCAGGCCGCGAACACCCGCTATCTCCCGTATATCGTCGAAACTTCCGCAGGCGCCGACCGGGTGGCGCTGACGCTTCTGGTAGACGCCTTCCGGGAAGAGCAGGTGGAGGGAGAAACCCGCACGGTGCTCGGATTTCATCCCGCCATCGCCCCGGTCAAGGCGGCGGTGCTTCCGCTGGTGAACAAGGACGCCATGCCGGAGATGGCAACCGAGCTGTTCAACGACTTGCGCAAGCGATTCCCCTGCTTCTATGACGACGGCGGAGCCATCGGCCGGCGCTACCGGCGGATGGACGAAATCGGGACGCCCTTCTGCTTCACGGTCGACGGGCAAAGTGCCACCGATCAGACCGTGACGGTCCGCCACCGTGACAGCATGGCTCAAGAGCGCCTCGGGATCGGGAACGTCGCGATGTTCTTGGGGGAGAAGCTGGCTCCCTGAGCATCGGGCCATGCGCCTCTCCGATTTCGAGGCCCTCG
>JBGPEJ010000159.1:0-7681 GCA_041482775.1 Gemmatimonadota bacterium
CGAACACCAGCAGCACCACCACCAGGATGATCATGATTTCGGAAAAGCCCAGATTGCCCATACGGTCCTCGTGCCGCCTGCTAGAAGAGTGACTTCGCGACCAGGTATGCCAGCGCCACACCAATCAAGCTCATGAGCGACAGCTCCAGCCCCACCGGCCCGATGGTGAAGTGTACTACGAGCAGGTTGATCGGAACAGGCCCGAACTCCGGCGTGACCGAGTAGGTGAAGAAGGATTTCGTCGGACTGTCCGGCAGCACCGCTTTGAGAAAGGCGTTCAGGAAGCCGCCGACCAGGAACCCGGTGAGGAGAACGCTGAGGTAGAAGCGCGGACGCCGGGGACCCTGGGCCATCACCCTCTCCTTTCGAGAACGTAGGCCAGGCTGGCGCGGAGCGTTTCCCGCGCGGCGGATGGCCGGAAGGTCTCGAGCTCCGTTTCGGCGCGGAGGCAAAGCGCGTGAGCCCGCTCCCGCGCATACTCCAGGCCTCCGCACTCCGACACGGCCGCGACCACGTCGGCAATTTCCGGGTCGGTCGGCTCCGGGTTGGCCATCAGGGTCTCAACCTGCTTCCGTCGGGCCGCCGGCATTCGCGGGAGCGCGTAGATCAGCGGGAGGGTGACCTTGTGCTCCCGCAGGTCGAGCCCCGCGGGCTTGCCGGTATCGGCCTCGTCTCCGGTGAAGTCAAGCAGATCATCCACGATCTGGAAGGCCATGCCCAGGCACTCCCCGAACCGGCGCATCGCTTCCCGCTCGGAAGGGGTCCCGCGCAATCCGCCGACCTCGCAGGCGCCGGAGATGAGGGATGCCGTCTTGGCGCGGATGAGCAGATCGTAGTCCGCTTCCGAGAAGGCCAGCGGATCGTGGGCGAGCAGCTGCCGCATCTCCCCCACCGTCATCTCGTTGGTCATCCGGGACAGGACCCGGAGCGGCTCGAGGTCGCTCAGACGCACCAGCTCGATCACCGCGCGGGAGTAGAGGTAATCCCCCATGATCACCGCGATCTGGTGGCTGAACAGGGCGTTGATGGTGGGCATCCCGCGCCGGAGCACCGAGTGGTCGACCGCGTCATCGTGGACCAGGGTGGCGAGGTGGATCAGCTCTACGACCGCGGCCAGCGAAACGGTGCGTGGATCAGGCTCCGCCCCGGTGGCGGCATCGGCCAGGAGAAGCAGGGTCGGGCGAAACATCTTTCCCTGCATCTGGGTCAGGTGCGAGTTCACCTGGGCGATCAGCGGAAAATCGGCCTCGATGAGACGGCGGATCTCCTCCCGCACCCCGACTAGCCGGTCGTGGATGCCCGCCTGGAGCGCGCCGAGCGAGACCGCGGCGGTGCCGGAGGTCACCGGGGCGCCTCGGAGGAGAGCCGCCTGACTCGCTCGCTCAAATCGAGGAAGCGGATGTCCACCGCGAGGGCCCGCTCGTACAGCGGCAGCGCCTCACGGCCCCGCTGCTGCGCCTCGAGCGCCCGGCCGAACCAGTAGATCAGCCCGATCTTTTCGTCGTCCGCACCTGCCAGCCCCTCGACCGCCCGCCGCAGAACCGCCTCACAGATCGCGAACTGGCCCTTCTCGTAAAACGCGATGCCCAGCTGTTCCGAGGTCTTGAGCCGTCCCTCGGGCGACCGGAGCGCCTTCTGGAACTGGGCAATCGCCTCGTCGATCAGGCCCATTTCCTTGAAGGCGATGCCAAGATCGTAGTGGGATTGGAAATCATCGGCGTCGAGGTTCGCCTCGATGCCGCGCTTGAAGTCCGCCAGGGCCTCGTGAAACGCCTGGTCTTCGTCCTCGACGGGGTCTCTCTGGTCGACCCGCATCCGGGTGTCCCGGACCAGCTGGTCGTCCATGATGAGCGCGCCCAGATCGATGAAGTCGTCCGCGGGGAGCGGCGTTTCCGGGAGCAGCGGCGCCGGCGCCATCGGAGCGGGCATCAGCAGCGCGATCGCGGTTCGGGCCGGCTGGTTGTCCGGCTCGTGCTCCAGGACATGGCGGTACACATGCACCGCATGGTCCACCGCCCCGCGCCGGACCAGGGCGTCGGCGAGCTCGAGGTACGCCCCCACCAGGGCGGTGCGCTCCCCCGCGCGGTAGGCGACTTCGACCTGCTTCTGGTACCGATCGACCGATTCGGGCTCCAGCCGCACCAGGTCGCCGGCTACCTGCAGCGCGTCGCCCCAGTGCCCCTCGGCCTCGAACAGGCGAAGCGCTTCGCTGAGCGCGTGAACACCCCCCTCGCGGTCTCCCACATCCAGCAGTTGGCGGGCCCGTTCCAGCAGCGCGGTGCCCGGTTCGACCGCCACCGACGGATCCAGGCCGCCGGGACCCTCCTGCAGCTGCAGGAACATCAAATCGCCGCTCCCGCGGAGCGGAGCCGTGGTCCCCTTGGCCGCCGACGGAAGGGCTGCCTCGATGTCGTCAAATTCGGTGGCGCGGAGCGATTCGGGGCTATCCGCCGCGAGGGCCGCCTCGCCGGGGCCGTCGGCCATCCAGCCCGGCGAGGCCTCGGTCTTGAGGGCCTCGCCCCACTCGAGCGCGCCCTCATCGAGCTCGATCATGGGGAGGTCTTCCTCGGTGGCGACACCCTCGGTCGGGCTCGCCGAGTCCGCGGTAATCAGGTCGAGACCGTCGAGCGTCACGACGTCGCCATCCCACGCCTCGCCTGCGCCGGCCACCGCGCCTCGGTCCACCGAAAGCGCCTCGCCGCCTGCGGCCGAGGCATCCAGCGATTCGGCCGCCTGCTCCACCGTATCGACCACCATGCCCCCGGTGGGCCGGGAGACCAGTTGTTCGGATGCGCTGGACACCAGCCCTTCGACCGCGTCGGCGTCCACCGGAGACCTTCCCTCGCCGGTGTCGAGGAAGACCAGATCGTTGGGTGAAGCCCGTCCGCCGTGGCCGACGGGCCCCTCGACGTCGATCGCGTGGAGGCGCTCGCGAGTACGCCGCGCGCCGGTGGCGTCGCCGCGGGCCTCGAGCTCGGTGGCAAGCTTCTCGAGCTGCTCCTTGGCCTCCTCGGTGCGCGACGAGGCGCGGAGCAGCTCCACCAGCATCAGTCGGATATCGGGGTTCGCCGAAAATTGGTCGGCAAAGAGCTTGACCGCGGCGAAGGCCTCCTCGAGCTGGCCGACCCCGTTCATGCGGTCGAGGTACTCCAAGAGGTTCTTCTTGGCCTCACCAACGAAGTTCTTGCGGGCGTGGAGCTGGGCCAGGCGGAGGTAGGTGGCGGTGCGGCTCGGATTGACGCGGAGAATCTTGCCGCAGAGGGCGATGGCGTTGTTGAAGAACCCCTGATCGGCGTACAACTCGGCGGCCTGCTCGTAGGCGCGGAGCGATGCCAGGGCGTCCCCCGCCTTCATTTCCAGGTCCCCGACCCGGTTGTACAGGGCGGGATCCTGCGTCCCCTCGCCGCCGGCCTCCTCCGCTTCCTGAATGGCCTGGAGGTAGACGTCGATTGCTCGGCGCCATTCCTCGCGCTGCTCGTACTTCCGAGCCGCCTCTTTGAGCTTATCCAGATTCATGCGGCTCGCAGGCGAAGGGACGCCGACGGCGAAAAGACTTGCAGCACCGTCAGATAGGAAAGGGGAGCGGCGGGGGGCAAGTAATCAGCGGCCTGGGTCCAGGCTCCCTTCCGCGACCGCCCGCGCCAGCCGCTCCAGATCGGGTGCCGGGGGCCGGTCCTCGGTGAGCGGCGGCACCCCCTCGGGCATTCCCCGGATCCGGTGATACAGTGCGAGGACCCCCTTCCCGGGCGAGAGGGGGAGGAGGAATTCGAGGCCCTGAGCGGCGCACAGAAATTCCGCCGCTACTACCCGCTGGGCGTTGGTCAGAATCCGCCGCGCCTTAAACGCCGCCGCCATGCCCATCGGCACAAAGTCTTCCTGGTTGGCATCGGTGGGGATCGATCCGATGGATGCGGGATAGGCGAGCGTCCGGGATTCGGCGACCAGGGAGGCCGCGGTGATCTGCACCATCATGTAGCCGGAAGAGAGCCCCGGGTCGGTGGTCAGGAATGCCGGCAGGCCCTGGGAGAGATCGGGATTCACCAGGCGCTCGATGCGCCGTTCGGCCAGGGCCTGCAGCGTCGTCAGGGCAATCGCGAGGAAGTCGAGGGCCTGGGCCACCGGCTGGCCATGAAAGTTGCCCCCGGAGAGGATCTCCCCTTCACCGAACACCAGCGGGTTGTCGGTGGAAGCGTTGAGTTCGACTTCCACCACCCGCCGGGAGAAGGCGATCGCGTCCGCGACCGCGCCCAACACCTGGGGAGTGCAGCGCAGACTGTAGGCGTCCTGCACCCGCGGGTCGTTCTCCCGGTGCGACTCCCGGATCGCGCTCTCCGCGAGCAACCCCCGCATCAGCTCGGCCGCCCGTTGCTGGCCCTGGTGCGGGCGGTTCTCGTGGATCCGGGGGTCGAGGGCTGTCGGAGTTCCCCGCAAGGCCTCCAGACTCATCGCCGCCGCACCCAGTGCCGAACGCCAGAGCACCTCCGCGTCGTGCACCAGCAGGGCCAGCAGGGCGGTCTGAGCCTGGGTCCCGTTGATGAACGCGAGGCCCTCCTTCGGCGCAAAGCGGAACGGGGAGAGGCCGGCGGCGCGGAGCGCCGGCCCCGCGGCGCGGCGCCCCGAGTCGTCGCCCAGGACATCACCCTCACCCATCAGCGCCAGCGCCAGATGGGCCAGCGGGGCCAGGTCACCGCTCGCGCCGACGCTTCCCTGCTCCGGCACCCAGGGCGCCACGCCGGAGTTGAGCAGCGCAACGACTGCCTGGGCGAGCGCCGGCCGCACCCCGCTGGTCGGGCGCAACAGCACGTTCGCCCGCAGCAGCAGGATCGCGCGGACCACCCCGGCCGGGAGCGGCGCGCCGACTCCCGCAGCATGGCTCCGGATCAGGTTGGTCTGCAGCCGATCGAGCTGGTCGGCGGCAATCCGTACGTTGGCCAGCTTTCCGAAACCGGTGTTGATCCCGTAGATCGTGTCGCCCCTGGCCATGGCGGCGTCGACCACGGCGCGTGAGGCGGCCACCCGGGTCAACGCCTCAGGCGCCGCGGCCACGGTCGAGCCGGATCCGCGCGCGAAACGCACGACGTCTTCGACGGTCAGATGGCCGCCGTCGAGGAGCAGCGGAGGGTGGGGCATGTCCGAAAGGTAAGCCCGAAATCGATCGCGGGGCACGCCGCCGGGGTTACTGCCGGATGGTGGTCTGGTTGTAATCGAACTTGAGGGCGGTGAGGTCGGTGAGAAAGACCGAGAAGAAGAAGGCGAAGTTCCCGTTCGGCGTCTTGGAAAAATTGAAGGCCGCCCGCCACTCGTGCAGATCGCGGCTGAGCCCGATCTGCTGGGACTCGAAACGACCCAGGGTGGCGTTGTATTGGGTGGCCCAGGTGACACCCCAGAATCGAGTGGGCGAAAAGCTCGTGTTGATCCCGACGCTGCTCTGGTTCTGGGACTTGATCGGCGTGCCGTCCAGCCCCACGCGCGGGCGGGTCCTCGAAATGTTCACAGTGAAGTTGGCGTTGAACGGCCGGCTCCCCCGCTCGAGGATCTGGGTCGGCTGGAGGATCATATTCCGGCGGATGTCCCCCGGAAGGGGGATGCCGCCCACCCCCAGCGCCTGACCCTGGCCCGGCCGCCGGACGCCGGAATCGGCGCTCGCACTGACCAGGCCGAAGAGGGCGCCGAATTTCCGGAAGGTACCGGCATTGACCGAGAAGCTGGTCGAGATGCTGGTGAGGAACGGCTTGAAGCGGGCGCTCCGGAATCCGACCTGCCCGTCCCAGAGATCGTGACCGAGGCTCAGACTGAACCCGGGGATGATGTCGCTGGCGATCTGGTTGTTCATCCCCTGGTTGGTCCACCCGGTCCGCCCCGGCAACTTGGCCTGCTCGAAGTCGTACCCGATCGGGCTGGTGTTGATGCTGAGGATGCGGAACTTCTTGGCGGTCTGACCGGTGGTATCGCCGGGGGCCGGTTGCCCCTTGGCTTCGATGTTCTGGCTAAGCGAGAGCGACAGGCTCTGGGTCGCCGGGCTTCGGAGGTTCACCGGACGTCCCGGGCCGGCCACTGCGCGGGCGTACTCCTCGGGGACGCTCGCGCTGGGCGAATAGCTGTACGACAGGATCGGGGAAATGCTGTGACGGATGGCCGAGGTTCCCAGAATGCCGGGGAATCGCCCGAAAAAGGTCGGGGCGATCGACACGCCGAACTGGAGCCGCTTTCCCTGGCGCACGAAGCGCCCGCCGGTCGATGAGTTCCGCACGGCGAAGGGGCCGGAGGTGCTGGCGTTCGTGATGCCCACGTTGGGCGTGAATTTCCAGGTGGACCGGAAGAGAATCGGCAGGTTGAAGCCGGTGTCCCAGTCCACCGAGGTGGAAAAGCCGCCGTTGCGAACCTGGGTGACGGTGATCGAATCGTTGGGGTCGGGGGTGTTGAGATCGGGTGCCCGGAACGACTCGGTCCGGCGGCCGGACGAATCGCTGTCGAGGATCCGGACCGAATTCCTCCAGTTGAACGAGCCGATGCGGAGCGGCGTGTCGAACGACAGGTTCGAGACCCGCGCGCTCCCGGTCAAGGCCACCGAATCCACCGTCCCGTCCTGCCGGGGGATCAGGAGTTTCTCGAGCGGTGTCTTGAAGCTCAAGTCGTTGGTGATGGACAGATTCGGCGACCAGGTAACGGTGGTACCGAAGTCGATCGGTTTGGGGCTCACCGTAAGCGACGGCGCGGTCATCGTTCCGCTCCCGTCGCTGATGTTCTGCCGCCGGCTCCCGCCGAGGGTCAGGCTTCCCCAGGGATACCGCCTGGTAAAATTGGCCTGGCTGGTGATCTGGGCGGTGGTGACCCGGGGGTCGATGGAGTTCTGCGCCACGATCGAGGAATTGGTGATGTAGCGCAGATCGAAATTCAGGGTGGTCGAGTTGTTGAAGCTCTGATTATGCCGCCAGGCAATCGATTTCGAAGTCCCCCCGCGGACCTCGGACTGCACCTGGTAGTCGAGGTTACCGGTCACGAAGCGGTCGCGTAGCCGATACTGCGCCCCGATCCCGTACTGGAGGTAGCGGTTGGCGAACCAGTCCAGCTGCACCTGGGCGTCGAACAGGTCGTTGGGGGCCCAGTAGTAGCCGATGTTGCTGATGTGCCGGTTATAGTTGTTGGACTGCCGGACGATGTCGTTGAAGCCGAACTGCGGAATCAGAATGCCGGAATGGCGCCCCGTCTTGGTGTCCTGGAAGATGAAGGGAAGCCAGGCGATGGGTACGTCGCGAATGTAGAGGACCACCGGCCGCGCCGTCATCACCGACTTGGAAACCCACTTGATCTCCTTTGCGGTGAAGTGATAGTGGGGGATGGGCAAATCGCAGCTGGTGAGCTCGGCACCCCCGCCGTAGAGCCGGGCCTGGCTCGAGTCAATCGCGAGGTGGCCGCGGATGAACCAGTTCCCCTGGCCCTGATTGAAGTTGGTCAGGGCGTCCCGCACCACGCCCCGATCCTTGCAGGTGTCGAAGTGCGCCGTGGCGCCGATGAGCACCTGCCCCCCCTGGAAGAGATGCGGCTCTCCGTTCGCCTCCACCCCGCAGTCCCCTTCCCGATACTGGATCGATGCGGCCTCGAGCACCGACCCCGCCCGGTCCGTCATGGCGTTCCCGCGCAGATCCACCACCCGGTCCAGCGCCCGCACCGTCGCCGTGTC
>JBGPEJ010000160.1:0-7627 GCA_041482775.1 Gemmatimonadota bacterium
ACCCTCGATGCCCTGGCCCGCGCCCTGCTCGAGCGGCTGGTCCGCAGTCACCGGCGGGTCGAGGTCTGGGCCGAACGTTCTGCCGGGTCGGTACAGATCGGCAACCATCGCGGCGTGCTCGCCGGCTACGACGTCACCCTGGCGGGCGTGGGCGCGGTGGTCGAGTCCATCGCCGCCGGTGGGGCCCCGCCGCTCCGGGTGAGTGCCGCTTCCGCAGCGCTACCCACGCTGCTCGACATCGAGGGGTTGGTCGCGGAAGTGGATCGGAGGCTCGACCCGCCGATCGTGAGCTCCAAGGCACCGATTCCTCCTTCCCCACCGGTCTGCCTCGCGCCTCGGGCGGCGGCAACCTTTCTGCGACCGCTCCGCGCGGCCTTGGCGGGTCACGAGGCATGGCTGGGGAGCTCCCCTCTCCGGGGGCGAATCGGTGAGCAGGTGTTCGATGCCCGAGTTACCGTGAGCGACGAGCCGGTGACCCCTGCGCGCCCGGGCTCCCGGCCGATCGATGACGACGGGGTAGTCTCCCGTTCGCTCACCCTGATCGAGGCGGGGCGGGTGACCGGGTTCCTGAGCGACATCCAGGTGGGGATTCGCGCCGGCGTGCCATCGACCGGCCATGCCTGGCGGACGCCGTTCGCCCCGCCACGGGTGGGGTTCACCAATTTTGTGGTGGCCGCGGGAACCGAAGGTCGCGCCGCCCTGCTCCGCGCCATGGGTACCGGGATTCTCATCGAGGATCTGGAGTGGGGCTCGGGCCCGAATCCCCTGGCCAGCGCCGCGATGCTACGGGCGCCGTGGGCCTACCTGGTGGAGGGTGGGGAAGTGCGCGGGCGGCTGGAAGGGGTGGTGCTCTCAGGCGACGTGTTTGCCGGGCTGGCTCGGCTCGGCGCCGTGGGAAGCGACGCCGTTTGGGTCGGGTCGCAGTGCCTGCCCTCCCTGCTGATGGAAGGGCTCGGCGTATCGGTGCGGTAAGATCGCCCGGGGTTCCTGGAGCCTAGTTCGCGCCCAGGGCCTGCAGGTAGCTCATTCCGGTGGTCATCCGCTCGTAGATGTACGTCAGCATGTCCGGCGAGCCCACCAGGAACCGGCAGCGTGCCTCACCCCGGCTGGTGCACTCCACTTCCATGACCGCGGCCTGGGACCCGCCCAATCGGGTGAAGAAGTCCGCCAGCATGCCGCAGGAAAAGTGACACGACGGATACTCCGCTCCATGGGGCTCCGCCTCCGCCCAATCCGCCATGTCAAGCCCGAGCACCGAGGGCGCCAGCTCGCTCACCGCCACGCTGCCCCATCCCGCTTCGCCGAAGAACCCGGAGAGCGCCTCGGCCAGATAGGCGGTGTCCAGCGACCGGGGCCCGTCGACGTGATAGCGCTCCCGGGTCCAGGCGTCGAACGCGTCGAACAGAGATTCGCCGGTGGCGAATCCGATTTCCCGGAGCAGGAGGGCGGCCTGGGGCCCGGTCTCCCGCTCGAGGACGGTGCGCATCTGGTGCAGCGCCCGCTTCCCGACCGTGACGCCGGTAGCGCCGGCTGTGGCAGTAGACATTGCGAAATCCGCCTCCTGTGCTGGGCCGCTCACTCCGCGCGCCTGACGCGTCGCAGCAGTTCGGCCTCGTCTATGATCTCGATCCCGAGGGTCCGGGCCTTGTCGAGCTTGCTTCCGGCGTCGTCACCCGCGACCACCGCATCGGTCTTCTTGCTGACACTCCCGGTTACCCGGCCGCCGGCCTGCTCGATCAGCTCGGCCGCCCCGCTACGGGACAGGGTGGGCAGCGTGCCGGTCAGAACGTAGCTCTTTCCCAGCAGGGGACTGTCGCCGCGCACCGCGGTGGGCTCTGTCAGCGTGAGCCCCGCCTCCCCGAGGCGGTCCAGCAGCCCAACGGTGGAAGCATTATGGAAGAAGCTTGCCACCGCCTCCGCGATGGTCGGACCCACGCCGGGCACCGCGTTTATCTCGTCCACCGAGGCGGACTTGAGCGCCTGAAGCGACCCGAACCGGCGGGCCAGGAGCGTCGCCACGTTCTTCCCGACGTGGCGTATCCCGATGGCAAACAGGAGGTTGCTGAGGGGCTTCGCCCGGGACGCTGCAATTGCCTGCACCAGCTGCTCGGCCGATTGGTCGGCGAACCGATCCAGCTCGACCAGCTGTTCGACCTTGAGATGGTACAGATCGCCGACGTCCCGGATCAGCCCGGCGTCGAGGAGCTGCCTCACCCGTTCGGGGCCCAAACCGCGAATGTCCATCGCATCCCGCGAAGCGAAGTGCACGATCCCCTCGAACACCCGCCCCGGGCAGGCGGCGTTCGGACAGTACAGCATCACCTCGTCGGGTGGGCGCACCACCGGGGTACCGCAGGCGGGGCAGCGGTCCGGCATCTCGAACGCGCGCTCGTTCCCATCGCGGCGGTCCCGGAGCGGCCCCAGCACCTGGGGAATCACCTCACCAGCGCGGACGATCTCCACCCAGTCGCCGATCCGGATGTCCTTCTGGGCAATCAACTCATCGTTGTGGAGCGTGGCGCTCGACACGGTCACCCCGCTCACCTCGACCGGCTCGAGCACCGCCCAGGGATTGAGCGCACCGGTCCGGCCGACGTTGATCCGGATGTCGAGCAGCCGGGTAGTCGCCACCTCGGGCGCGAACTTTCGCGCGACGGCCCACCTGGGCTCCCGGCCGCCGACCACGCCCAAGTCCTCCTGAATGTCCCGGCGGTTCACCTTGACCACCACGCCGTCGGCCTGGAACGGCAGCGACTCGAGCAGTTGCTCGAACTCCCCCATCCGGGCTTGGACCGCGGCGAGGTCGGCGTGCAGCTCGTGGTGCGGTTCGACCGGGAACCCCCAGGCCTCGAGCCGGCCCAGGATCTCGTGCTGGGTGGCGAGCTGGAGCGTGCCCTCGATCACCTCGATGTGGAACGCGAACATTCGCAGGCGGCGCCGTCGCGTATCCGCCGGATCGAGCTGCCGGAGACCGCCGGCCGCGGCATTCCGGGGATTCGCGAACGGAGGATCACCCGCCTCGGCGCGCTCGGCATTCAACCGCTCGAAGTTCTTGTAGGGGAGGTAGACCTCTCCGCGGATCTCCATCAGCGCGGGAAGCTCTTCGCCCCGGATGACCAGGGGAATGTCGGCAACGGTGCGGAGGTTGACGGTGATGTCCTCTCCGATGGTGCCGTTGCCCCGGGTGGCGCCGGTGGTGAGCCGCCCGCGCTGGTAGGTCAGGCTGACGGCGGCACCGTCGATCTTGATCTCGGTGGTGTAGCCGGCGGCGCGGACCCCCGGGTTGATCCGGGCGTTCCGCTCCTCCCAGGCGGTGAGCTCCGCCTCGTCGAAGGCGTTGGCCAGCGAAAGCATCGGACGGCGGTGCGGGTGCTTGGACAGCGTTTCGGCGGGCGGGGCGCCCAGCCGCAGGGTCGGGCTATCCGGCGTGGCGAGCGACGGATGTTCCGCCTCGAGCGCCTGGAGCTCCCGAAAGAGCCGGTCGTATTCGGTGTCGGATATCTCCGGCTGGTCTGAGATGTAGTAGCGGTGATTGGCGCGATCGATCAGCCGGCGAAGCTCCGCCGCGCGGGAGGCGGCGGAGGCGGGGGGCTTCGGGGTCACTTCGACTGGGCTTCGTTCGAAACCACCGTCAGGGCTACGCCTACCAGGCGGTCGAGCTCGGCACTGCTGGCGCGCGCCAGGAGGCCTTCGTCCCAGGCGCCGTCCCGGTCGCCGAAGGCCAGGAGGAACCGCCGCAGGAAGCCGATCATCGCCGCGCGCTCCCGCTCCGCGGCCACCGCGGCGCCGCCGTTCCGATTGGTGGCGCGCAGCCGCTCGAAATGATGGGCCTGGCGGAGGGCCCGGGAGGTCAGGTCCGCCACAACCCGGCAGAACTCGACCTCCTGCTCATCGAGCTCGGTTCCGTCCTTGAAGGTGCGGAGGAAGATCGCGCCGATGGACACCCCCCGCCAGGCTATCGGGACCACCGTGATGGATTGCACCCGGCGGCTGGTCAGCACCGCGAACACGCCGGCGAGCGAGGGCTCCCGGGTCGCGTCGGGGATCACCACCACCTCGCCGCTGTCGAGCGCCCGGCGGAGCTCGGGGTAGCGGCTCAGATCCACCACGTGGTTCCGGATCTCCGGATCCTCGTAGCTCGCCACCAAGTGCACGGCACCGCCGCCCCGTTCCGCCAGGAACACCGAGCACCGGTCGAGGCCGAAGGTGTTCCCCAGCCGCCGGGCCACCGTCTGCACGATGTCGAGGTAGTGAAGCGACCCGCCGATTTCGCGGAGCAGGTCGAGCAGTGCCAGCAGCTGCTTGCGCTCCCGCTCCAGCGCGTTCACCCGTCCCTGCAGGCGGCTGATCTGATCGGCGGCGGTCGAGGTGGTCATAGGATGGGGTGGAAGTTGGAAGGCTCGGGGGGCACGGTCAAGCGATCCGGGCGGGTTGAACCGGCCCAGCGAAGGGAGTACGTTCCCGGCGGCGGGCTCAACCCACGGGAGGCCGGTATGGCCAAGGACGACGTCGAGCTGGAAACCGAGGATACCGACGAGGCGCCTTCGGGCGGGATCGGCGGCGGCAGCTTTGCGGCCGGCATTGCGGTGGGAGCGCTGCTGGGGGCGGCTGTCGCACTGCTGTTTGCCCCCGCCACCGGCACGGTCACCCGGCGGCGGCTCCGACGCCGCCTGGATGACGCCAGGGAGTACGCCCAGGACGAGCTGGAAGACCTGAGCGACCGGGCTCGGAAGGAGATTCGGAAACGGGTCGGGTAACCGTTCAGGGCTCCTGCCCGTCGATCCGGGCCAGCAGCTCCGCCGCCTGGCGCCGGTAGGACGGGTCGGCGGCGGTCTTGTCGGGCAGCTCGGCGAGTTTCCGAAGTTCCTTTCGGGCAGCGTCGATTTCCTTCCGCTCCACGTACACCCGCGCCAGGTCGAGCCGGTGATAGATCCGGGTCGGATCGATTTCGACCGCGCGCTCCATTTCCCGCTGCGCCTCCTCCCAGCTCGCCTTCCCGAACGCGCCGCCGCCGAGAAAGCTTCTTGCGATGAAGCGGGAAACTCCCGAGAGCCGCATCACTTCGTAGTTCCAGCGGCCCAGCAGATGATGGGCGCCGTCGTGGGTGGAATCCGCCGCGATGGCTTGGACCGCCAGGTCGCGAATTTCGGTGGCCATCCGGACCCGCTCGCGGACGCCCCGGCTGAGTGCCACGTTGCCCAGCACCAGTCCGAGGGAAAAGAGCGCCCGCGCGTCGTTGGGGGTGAGCCGGACCGCTCGGCGGGCGTAGCGCTCGGCTCGCGCGGAAAGCGAATCGCGCCGAATCCGCTCCGCCCTAGCGGTGAGCGGCTGCGCCAGGTCATTGAGCGCCACCGCGGCGCGCCAGTTGGCGACGGCGTCGGCCGAATCCCGCGCGAGGAGCGTCTCGAAGCGGACCAGCGCCGCGGCCGGCTCCCTCGCGGTAAGCCGCGTCCCCTCGGCCATGAGGGAGTCCCGTCCGGGGGCCTGTGCCGCCGCGAGAATGATGGCAAGAACGTATGTTATCACCGGATCCCGACCTCCCTGGCTCCCTGACTCCCTGACCTCATGCTCGTTCCAAGACTAATCGAACGAAAGCGCGACGGCCTTGCCCTCATGCCCGATGAGTGGCGCGCCCTCATCCGGGGGTACGTCGCCGGCGAGGTCCCGGACTACCAGATGAGCGCCCTGGCAATGGCGGTGGTCTGGCGCGGCCTGGAGCCGGGCGAGCTCGCCGCGCTCACCGAGGCCATGCTCCACTCGGGTGCGTCGCTCGATTTCGGCGGCTGGACCACTCCCCGGGTGGACAAGCACTCGATTGGAGGGGTGGGCGACAAGACCTCGCTCCTCCTGGCGCCGATGGTGGCCTGCTGCGGAGTGGCCGTTCCGATGATTTCGGGCCGCGGCCTGGGACACACCGGCGGCACCCTCGACAAGCTCGAGGCAATTCCCGGCTTCAACACCCGGCTTTCTCTCGAGGAGGCCATTGCCCAGGTCAAGCGGCTGGGGCTGGTCATGCTGGGGCAGACGCCGGAAATCTGTCCCGCCGACAAGAAGCTCTACTCGCTTCGGGACGTCACCGGCACGGTCGAATCCATCCCGCTGATCTCCGCCAGCATCATGTCCAAGAAGCTGGCCGAGGGTCTCACTGGGCTGGTGCTCGACATCAAGACGGGGAGCGGCGCCTTCATCACCGATCCGGCGCAGTCGCAGGTGCTGGCCCAGACCATGATCGGCATCGGCGAAGCGCACGGCTGCCGCACCGTGGCCCTGCTCACCGCCATGGACCGGCCCCTCGGCGTGGCCTGTGGCAACGCGCTGGAAGTGATCG
Organism: Gemmatimonadota bacterium; assembly: GCA_041482775.1. Taxonomy (GTDB): domain Bacteria; phylum Gemmatimonadota; class Gemmatimonadetes; order Gemmatimonadales; family GWC2-71-9; genus JABFSM01. The sequence goes on from JBGPEJ010000160.1 coordinate 6,329, forward strand.
AAGCGCTGGAGGGGCTGCAGGGCAGGGGACCCAGGGACCTGATGGAGGTGACCTACGCGCTCGCGGTCGAGATGCTCATCGTGGCGGGGGTCGATCCCGACCGGGGGACGGCGCGCGCGCGGCTGGAGGAGACGGTGCGCTCCGGGCGGGCGCTCGAGATGTTCGCCCGGATGACCGAGGCGCAGGGCGGTAATCCGCGGGCGGTGACCGACCATTCCCTGCTGCCCCGAGCCCCGGTGACGATGGAATACCGGGCGGTGGCCGACGGTGTGGTGGTGGAGGTCCCGCCCCGGAAAATCGGCCACGCCATCATCGCGCTGGGCGGCGGGCGCTCCAAGACCGAGGACTCGATCAACTCGGGAGTCGGTTTCATGATCCCCGCCAAGCCGGGCCAGCGGGTCCGCCGCGGCGACGTCCTGGCGGTGATCCACGCCCGGACCGATGCGGACGCCGAGCGGGCGCGCAGCGCGCTCGATGAAGCGATTGTGCTGGGAGAGGCTGCGGCGCCGCTACCGCTGATTTCCTACCGCATCACGGGGCGCGGGGTCGAGGCGCTGGCTTAGACGTCCAGGTTGGAGACGTAGCGCGCGTTCTGCTCGATGAACAGCCGGCGGGGCTCCACCTCGTCGCCCATGAGCTGCTCGAACAGGTTGGACGCCTCGACCGCATCCTCCAGCGTCACCCGGAGGATGGTCCGCTTTTCCGGATCCATGGTGGTCTTCCAGAGCTGGTCGGGATTCATCTCGCCCAGGCCCTTGTAGCGCTGGATGCTCGCCTTGGTCCGGTCGCCACCGCCCACCCGGTCGGCGTATTCGTCCCGCTCGACCTCGTTGTAGGCGTAATACTCCTCCTTGCCCCGGGCCACCCGGAATAGCGGCGGCTGCGCGATGTAGACGTACCCGGCGTCGATCAGCTCCGGCATCTGCCGGAAGAAGAAGGTGAGGAGGAGCGTGCGGATGTGGGCGCCGTCCACGTCGGCGTCGGTCATCAGGATGATCTTGTGGTAGCGCGAGTCGTCCAGCTTGAAATCTTCCTTGACCCCGGTGCCGATGGCCGTCACCATCGCCCGGATTTCCTCGTTGGAGAGGATCTTGTCGATCCGCGCCTTCTCGACGTTGAGGATCTTGCCGCGCAGCGGCAGGATCGCCTGGAAGGAGCGATTGCGCCCCATCTTGGCGCTCCCGCCCGCCGAATCGCCCTCGACCAGGTAGATCTCGCACAGCGCCGGATCGTCCAGGCTGCAGTCGGCCAGCTTGCCGGGCAGCACCCCGTTCTCCAGCCCCGATTTCTTGCGGACCA
>JBGPEJ010000161.1:0-7564 GCA_041482775.1 Gemmatimonadota bacterium
CGCTCCTCGATCCACGGCGAGGTGACCCGGACCACGTCGTTTCCCCGGACGTGGATGTCGATCTGGCATCCCACCCCGCAGTAAGGGCACACCGATCGCACCACGCGGTCGGGGTGCCCGATCTGTACCGAGCTGAGCTTCTTCCGGGGCATCACCTCGAAGATGGCCCCCGTGGGGCACACCCGGACGCACTCACCGCACCAGGTGCATCCCGCGTGGTCGGGATCTCCGTCGCCGCCGACGATGATCTCGGCGTATTCCCCCCGCAGGGCGACGTCGAGCACCCCGACTTCCTGGATGCTCTCGCAGGCCCGGACGCACCGGGTACACAGCACGCAGAGCGACATATCGTGGCTGATCATGACATCGCCGGGTCGGGTATCTCCAGCCCGGAGCGCCAGTTCATGTCGCCGGGGCGGCGCCACCTCGTAGCGCGCGACGTACTGCTCGAACTCGTTGGCGGGATGTTCCCGGCCGCCGTTGGAGAGGTGGTCCCCCGGATATCGCTCCAGCAGGAAGCGCAGAACGCTGCGGCGATTCTCGATCGCGTCGGGCGATTCGGTCTCCACCACCATGGCATCGGCGGCGGGGGTGTTGCACGCCGGCATGAGCTTCGGCATCCCGGTCACGGAGACGAGGCAGATGCGGCAGTTGGCGACATTGGGGAGCTTGGGATACCAGCAGAGGGTGGGAATGTCGATCCCCTGAGCCCGGGCGGCGTCGAGGATGGTCGCGCCGGGCTCAAAGGGGACGCTCTTGCCGTTCAGGGTGAAGCTCGGCATCGCTGGCTCGATCCATCCGTCGCGGGGGCGGAATCGAGGATACGCCGTCCGCGAGGCGCGGCGCAAGCTCCCGATTCCAGATCCTCTCCCCAGCAATAGGCCCAGAACGGCGCCGTGGTGCGGGTGGGGGCGCCGGTCCGAATGATGATCCCACGGGGTTCACGTTTGTCGAGTGCCAGCTGAGAAAGCGACATTGCGTCTCCTCCGAATGTGATGGAGACGTCTTCGGGACGCTGCTGTTACACCGGGAGGTCCCTCGCGGCCGGCCCGGGCCTGAGAGGGCCGCAGAATCAGGCGGAGGAGGCCTGCGACGCGCGGGGGGGCGTGGGGCGGGAGAGCAGGATGCCCGGCGGGGCGGGGCGTTTGGTACCGCGCCGACCGGCGGGGCCCGACAGCGGCACCCGCTCCCAATCCGGGTAGAGTGAGAGCCAGGCCTCAGCCGAGCCGCCCAGGTCCCCCGGAACCACCGCGTGGAGCCCCCCCGGCACGGTCACGTCCTGGAGCCGGGCGAGCAGGGCCACCCGGCGGGGGGAGGGCAACCCCGCCAGCATCCCGGCGTCAATCACGGCAAAGTGGACCGGGACGGCGAGAGTGGGGAACCAGCTGCCGATCATTCCGACATAGGCCTCGAAGTTCCCGGTGAGGGCCTCGGCGGCCATCCGGGTCTCGATTCGGGTGCAGGTCGCATTGTCGCCGACGAAACAGGTGACCTGGATTTCGTGCGCAGCAAGGAGGTACACGGCCGCTTCGGCGCCCCCCCCCACCACCATCGCATGGTCGCCCGGTTCGAGGCGCGGCAGCACGGTCGCCACCGCGGAATGCCGCTCCAGCCCCCAGTGGGTGGGGGACTGCTGGGCTTGGCGGAGCTTGGCGAACTTCTGTCGCCACCTGGCGAAGGAAGGGAGGCTCAGCCGCTTCATGATCAACCGGTCTACGGTTTCCTGGAGGACCACCTCGGTCAGGAAGTACTGCCCTTCGGTGGCGTCCTGGATTTCGGTGGCGGCGTCGTTGCCCAGACCGAGCAGCTCCTCCCGGGCCAGGGAGTTCTTGTAGTCCTCGATGCGCTGCAGCAGGTATTCGTGGTAGAGCTGTTTGGGGGAGCGGACGGGACGAACCGGCCGCACCCGGGTGGATTCGGGGCGGCCCGCAATCTGGGCGGCCGTGAGCATGTTTCTTAAGCTAAGAAGAGACCGTGGTTTAGAGAAGCCGCCGGGGCTTACTCCAGGGCCCGGAGCACCACGCCTTTCAGGTAACCGGTCTCCGGGATGGTTACCACCTCAGGGTGGTCTTCGCCCTGGCCGAGGTGCTCGACCAGGCCCAGGATGCGGCCGCTGTCCCGAGCCGCCGCCGCGATCATGTCCAGGTACTCGGCCCGGCGCACGTGAAAAGAACAGGAGGCCGAGAGCAGGACTCCCCCTGGGGTCAGCAGCCGCATTGCCCGGAGGTTGATTTCCCGGTATCCCCGGAGCGCCTGAGGCACGGTGCTCTTGGCTTTGGCGAAGGCCGGCGGATCCACCACGATGGTGTCGAATCGATTCCGGGCGCGTTCCAGGGCGCGGAGCACCTCGAAGGCATCGCCCTGGTCCCACCGGATGTTGGAGATGCCGTTCAGGGCGGCGTTGCGCGCACCGCGCGCGAGCGCCTCCGGGCTTACATCCAGCGCCATGACGTGGGCCGAACGGGCGGCGAGATGGAGCGCGAAGGAGCCGTGGTAGGCGAAGCAATCGAGCGCCTGGCCGCCCGGCACGGCGAGCGCGCCGGCCCGGACGCGGTTGGCACGCTGATCCAGAAAGGCCCCGGTCTTCTGTCCCGTGAACGGAGCCACGAGGTAGCGAATTCCCGCCTCTCGCACCTCGATCTCCTCTGGCACCGCTCCCAGGGCCACCTCCACGGTTTCGCTGAGCCCCTCCTTCCGGCGGACGGCGGCGTCGTTCCGGAGGAGGATTCCCTCGGGGGCGAGGAGCCGGGCCAGCGCGCCGACGATCGGCTCGCGCATGGTTTCGAGGCCTGCGGAGAGGATCTGCACCACCAGCCAGCGATCGTAGCGATCCACCACCAGCGAGGGCGCGCCGTCGGCCTCGGCATGGACCACGCGGTAGGCGGTAGCGTCAATGGCGGCGCGGCGCGCGGCGGCGCGGCCGAGGCGCTCCTGCCACCAGGCGTCGTCCACCGGCCGCTCGCTCCGTTCGAGGAGGCGCAGGCGGATTTCGGAGTGGGGGGAGTGCAGCGCTTGTCCCAGAAATTTTCCGCGCGGGTCCTGCACCTGGACCAGGCCGGGCTCGGGAGGCGCGTGGGTCACGTCGCTCGCAAAGATCCAGGGGTGGCCCTGATCCCAGCGTTCGGCTCCCCGGCGGCTCACCACCGCCTTGGCGCGGAGGGCCCGGCTCATCGGTCCGGGGGTATGATTCCAACCATGAGCGGGAATGTAGCGGCGATGCTGCGCCTGATGCTGGTGACCGACGACGATCTCCTCGCGAACCGCGACGCCGTCGAGGTCTGCCGGGCCGCGGTGCGCGGGGGGGCCACCAGCGTGCAGCTCCGCCTCAAGCGGCGCTCACCCCGCGAGCTGGTGGCGCTGGCCCGTGTCCTGGTTGAGGCGGTTCCCGTGCCGGTGCTGGTCAACGACCGGCTCGACGTGGCGTTGGCCGCGGGGGTGGCGGGAGCGCACCTGGGACCCGACGACCTTCCGGTGCGCCTGGCGCGCCGCTGTGTGCCGACCGGGTTCATCATCGGCGCGTCGGTGGGCAGTGAGGCGGAAGCCGGCGGAAACGAGCCGGCGGACTACTGGGGTGTCGGGCCGTGGCGGGCCAGCCCCACCAAGCCCGACGCGGGCGCGGCTCTGGGCGTCGAGGGGTTCTCCCGGCTGGTGGCCCGGGCGGGAGGAATCCCGTGTGTGGCGATCGGAGGCGTGCTGCCGGAGGACGTGACCGCGATACAGGCGGCGGGCGGTGCGGGCGTGGCGGTGGTGTCGGGGATCCTGGGCGATCAGGATGTCGAGGCCGCCGCACGGCGGTATCGCGTCACCAGATAAGATCGGGCTCGGTGGCAGCGGCCACTTGCTCCTGGTTCCATCCGGGCAGCAACTCGACCACCCGGAGACCCGCGGGGGTAACGTCCAGCACGCAGCGCTCGGTGATGATGCGGTGGACGCAGCGTTCCCCGGTGAGCGGCAGACTGCAGCGCTTGAGAATCTTGGGCTTCCCGTCCTTGGAACAATGCTCCATGATCACGATTACCCGCCGCGCGCCGGCCACCAGGTCCATGGCGCCGCCCATTCCCTTCACCATCTTGCCGGGGATCATCCAGTTGGCGAGATCGCCCCGCTCCGACACCTGCATCGCGCCCAGGATGGTGAGCGGAACGTGCCCGCCGCGGATCATGGCGAACGACGTCGCGCTGTCAAAGTAGCTGGTGCCCGGCAGCTCGGTGACGGTCTCCTTCCCGGCGTTGATCAGGTCGTGATCCTCCTCCCCCGCCCAGGGATAGGGTCCCACGCCGAGCATGCCGTTCTCCGACTGGAGCACCACCGGTACGCCATCGGGCACGCAGTCGGCGATCATGGTGGGCATCCCGATGCCGAGGTTGACGTAGTAGCCGGTCCGGTCGTTGAGGGAGCGAAGCTCCAGGGCGGCGCGGCGGACGATCACGTCGCGAAGGTCGGCGCTCACGGGCGTTTCCTCACGGTGCGCCGCTCGATCATGTGCGACGGCGCCTTGGCCTGGAAGATTCGCTGGACGAAGATCTCCGGAGTGTGCACCAGATCGGGGTCGATCTCTCCCGGCTCCACCAGCTGCTCGACCTCGGCGATGGTGATGCGTCCCGCCATCGCCATCATCGGATTGAAATTCCGCGCCGTCTTCCGGTACACCAGGTTGCCGAACCGGTCGCCTTTCCACGCCTTGACCAGCGCATAGTCGCCGGTGAGGCCGAGCTCCATCAGGTAGCGCCGGCCGTTGAACTCACGGACTTCCTTCCCTTCGGCCACCAGGGTCCCCACGCCGGTGGGGGTAAAGAAGGCGGGGATTCCCGCGCCCCCCGCCCGGATCCGTTCCGACATGGTGCCCTGCGGAGTGAGCTCGACCTCGATTTCACCGGCCAGCATCTGCTGCTCGAACGTCTGGTTCTCGCCGACGTAGCTCGAGATCATCTTCTTGACCTGGCGGTTCTTGAGCAGGTGGACCAGGCCGTGCTCGGAGGTGCCGGCGTTGTTGGATATGATGGTGAGATTCCGGCTGCCCAGATCGCGAAGCGCGAAGATGCATTCCTCGGGCACGCCCGCGAGACCGAAGCCGCCGACAAACAGTGTGGCCCCGTCGGGAATGTCGGCGCAGGCGGATTTGGCGTCGGGAAAGACCTTGTTCACTGCGATCGTCTCCGTCGAATGGCTCCGGGGCCGGGAATATACAGCGCCGGCGCCGGCGTTACCGCGTGAGGTGGGGACGGATGATCGCGCTAGAGGCCTCGAGGCGCTCCCGGTCCACGCTGGTTCGGCCGGCGAACGCCTCGACCAGGAGCTGGGTCGCAACGTTGCCGGGCGCGCCGGGCGCATAGGGGCAGCCGCCGATTCCCCCGGCGCTGGCATCGAACGTCCGGATCCCCATCTGTTCGGCGGCCCGGGCGTTCTCCACCGCCTGGCCGTAGGTATCGTGAAAATGGAGTGCCACCCGCCGCGAAGACGGAACCGCGCGAAGCAGCCGGTCGAGGAGGCGCTTGACCTCATCGGCCGTGGCCTTCCCGATGGTGTCGCCGATCGAGAGCTCGGTGCAGCCCAGATCGAGCAGCGCCCGCGCCACGGAAACGACCCGCTCCGGCGCAATGGGCCCTTCGAAGGGACAGTGGAAGGCGGTGGAGACGTATCCGCGGACCGGTATCCGCGCCCGCGCCAGCACCGGACCGAAGCGCTTGAGCGTCTCGGCGATGCTCGCATTGGTGTTCCGGAGGCTGAAGGTCTCGCTCGCGGCGGTGAAGACGGCGATCTTGTCCACCTGTGCCGTCTCCGCCCGCTCCAGCCCCTGCTGGTTGGGGACCAGCGCGGAATAGACCACCCCGGGTGCCCGCCGGATCCGCGCGAACACCTCCGTCGCATCCGCCAATTGGGGCACCCAGGCCGGGCTTACGAAGGAGGAGACTTCGATTTCCGGGAGCCCGGTGAGGGAGAGCGCGTCCACGAATTGGACCTTCACCTCGGTCGGCACCGTCACGGGCTCGTTCTGCAGGCCGTCGCGCGGCCCGACCTCCACCAGGCGAATGCTATCGGGCATGCTGGATCCTCCGGACGACCCGGAGGTGCTCCGCGTAGGTCCGGGTGAACACGTGGCGCCCGTCCGGGCCCGCCACGAAGTAGAGGTACGGGACCGGGGCGGGCGCGAGGACCGCCTCGATGCTCTTCCGGCCCGGCGCCCCGACCGGTCCCGGGGGCAGCCCCGGATGGAGGTAGGTGTTGTAGCTCGAGGCGAACTCGTAGTCCTTCTCATAGAGCCGGGGCTTCCGCGCTCCGGAGGCGGCCTGAATGGCATACTGCACGGTCGGGTCGGCCTGGAGCGGCATCCCGAGCCGGAGCCGATTGCGGTACGCCGCAGCGATGAGCGGGCGATCGGCATCCACCCGCGCCTCGCCCTCGACGATGCTGGCCAGGGTCACGACGGTGGCGCGGTCGAGTCCTTGGGTCGCCGCACTCGAGTCCCAGTCCGGCCGCCACGCGGCCCGGAAGCTCTGGGCCAACTCCCGCAGCACCGTCCCGGCGCTGACCCCCGCGGCGAACAGGTAGGTCTCGGGTAACAGATACCCTTCGAACGAAGGAGCCGGGACGCCGTATTCCCGGAGGAGCGCGCTATCGCGGGCCAGGGCCAGGAATCGCTCCCGCGGGATGGCGAGGGTGCGCTCGGTTTCCTCGGCAATGTCGATCAGGGTGAATCCTTCGGGCACGGTGAGCCGGATCAGCACCGCACGCCCGCTGGCGAGGGCCCGGAGGGCCGCGATCGCGCCGGCGCCGCGTCTGAATTCGAAGGTGCCGCTCTGAACCCGGCGCTGGTACCCCCCGAGCCGCGCGGCCAGTCGGAACCAGCCTCGCCCCGAGATGATGCCGTGGGCGAGCAGGCTGTCCGCGACGCTCCGAACCGTTGCCCCGGGCGGGATGGTCACCCGCTCGGTCGGCGCGCCGGCCGGAGTGGCGCAGGCCCCGGCGGCCAGGAGCAGTGGAACGAGGCGGCGCATCAGTCGTTCGCGTGTCGGCGGGTCTCGAGGAAATGCTGCAGGAGGATGGTGGCGGCAAGGGCGTCCACGTCCTCCCGCCGCCCCCGCGTCGAGCCACCCTGCTCGGCGATGGCGGCCCGCGCCCGTGCCGTGGTCATCCGTTCGTCCACCAGCTCCACGGGGAGGTAGGTGCGGGCGCCCAGGAGCGCGCTGAGCTCCCGGGCGGCGATGGTCGCGGGGCCCTCATGGCCTTCAGGGGTGAGGGGAAGCCCCACCACCAGCCCGACCGGCCGGTGGGCCGTCACCAGCTCGAGGAAGGTCGGCATCGGAAATCGCTTGCCACGGCGACGGGTGAGGGTGGTGAGGGGGGAGGCGATGGTCTGCGACTCGTCCGACAGGGCGAGGCCGAGGCGGATCTGGCCCCAGTCCACGGCGAGGATGCGGCCGCCCGTGGGGATGCCCACGGGCCTATTGATTCATCGTGGCGAAGAATTCCTTGTTGGTCTTGGTGCGCTTCATCCGCTCCAGCAGGAACTCGATCGCCTCGACCGGGGGCATGTCGGCCAGGAAATTCCGCAACAGGTAGACCC
>JBGPEJ010000162.1:0-7538 GCA_041482775.1 Gemmatimonadota bacterium
ACTACCGGCTCAACATGACCCACACGATGGACGGATACCCCGGCATCGAGCATACCATGCCCATCATCCCGGCCTTCGGCGACGTGGTGCAGCTCTTCAAGGAAACCCAGACCACCAATACCCCGACGATGATCGTTCAGTACGGTGGGCCCTGGGCGGAGAACTATTACTACACCAACGAGAATCCGCTCAACGATCCGAAGGTCCAGCACTTCATGCCCCCCGAGGAGCTCGATTCAAAGGCCAGCCGGCGGGGGCAGGGCGCCGGGGGCAGTCCCGGCCCCGGCGGCTGGTTCATGAAGGAGGAATACGCCTTCCCGAAATACGCGGCATGGATCAAGGATCTGATCGAGGGCGGCGGGCGCGCCGGGATCGGGAGCCACGGACAGTTCCAGGGCCTCGGCTACCACTGGGAGCTCTGGGATGTCGGGAGTGGAGGCATGAAGCCGCACGACGCGCTTCGGGTCGCGACGATCTATGGTGCCGAAGCCATCGGCCTGGGGAAGGATCTGGGATCGCTCGAGCCGGGCAAACTGGCCGACCTCGTGGTGCTCGACCAGAACCCGCTGGAGAATCTCCGAAACAGCAACACGATCCGGTTCGTGATGAAGAACGGCCGGCTCTACGACGGCAACACCCTCGATGAGCTCTGGCCCCGGCAGCGGCCCGCGGCCGACCAGCCCTGGCGCCATACCGCGCCCAACACGCAGTCCGGCATTCGGTGAGGCCGCCCATGACCACTCCTTCGGAACTCTCGATGCGCACTCTGCAGACGATCGCCGCCCTCGCCCTGCTGGCCGCGGCGCCGCTGGCTTCCCAGGCGCCCCGCCCCGCTGGCGGGCCGCCCCCCAAGCCGCTGCCGCTCGACGTCGCCCGGCACGCCGAATTCACCGCGTCCAAGGGCACCTGGATGTCCCTCGACGTGAGCCCCGACGGACAATCCATCGTCTTCGACCTCCTCGGAGACCTCTACACCCTCCCGATCGCGGGAGGCAAGGCCACCCGACTCACCAGCGGGATCTCCTACGACGCCCAGCCGAGGTTCAGCCCCGACGGGAAGAAGGTGGTGTTCGTCTCGGATCGAAGCGGCGGGGACAACCTCTGGATTCTCTCCCTCGACCTCAAGGACACCACCCAGCTGACCCAGGGGAACGGCAACCTCTACGTCTCCCCGGACTGGGCCCCCGACGGGAAGTACATCGTGGCGAGCCGTTCGTCCGGCCTGGGCGCCGTGGCCAAGCTCCAGATGTGGCATGTCGATGGGGGCGGCGGGCTCGCGGTGCTCCGGGAGCCGGCACAGCTCAAGGGGCTGGGAGCCGCGTTCACGCCGGACGGCCGCTACATCTGGTTCGCCGGCCGCAACGGCGACTGGCAATACAACGCCATTTTCCCGCAGTACCAGCTCGGCATGTATGACCGGGAAACCGGCGAAATCCACCAGATGAGCAGCCGCTACGGGTCGGCGTTCCGCCCGGCGGTCTCTCCCGATGGGAAGTGGCTGGTCTATGGCACTCGGTACCGCACCGAGACCGGCCTCCGCATCCGCGATCTTGCCAGCGGCGAAGAGCGCTGGCTCGCCTACCCGGTGCAGCGGGATGACCAGGAGTCTCGAACGCCGCTCGACGTGCTGCCGGGCTACTCGTTCACACCCGATTCGCGCTCGGTGGTGGTTTCCTATGGCGGCGAAATCTGGCGCGTGCCGGTGGATGGCAGCGCGGCGTCCCGGATTCCCTTCAGCGCCGACGTGAAGGCCGACCTCGGCCCCGAGGTGAAATTCGCCTATCACGTCGACACCGCCCAGTCCCTTACCGCGCGCCAGATCCGAAGCCCGGTGCCCTCTCCGGACGGCAAGAGAATCGTCTTTACCGCGCTCGACCGGCTCTACCTGATGGATCTTCCCGCGGGAACCCCCCGGCGGCTGGACCCCGCGGAGATCGGGCAGTATCACCCGGTCTGGTCCCCCGATGGGAAATCGGTGGCCTACGTGACTTGGGCCGATGCCGGCGGCGGCCAGATCATGAAGGTGGTGGCCGACGGCGGCGCCAAGGCGCGGCCGGTTCAGCTCACCCGGACCGCGGCGCTGTACTACAACCTCGCGTGGTCGCCCAACGGGAGCCGCATCGTGGCCACCCGGGGCGCCTCGCGCGACCTGCGGGAGGCGCAGGGGTTCTTCGGAGGGCCGCTGGGTGCCGAGTTCGTGTGGGTGTCTGCCGCCGGTGGCGACGCGGTCGTCATCGCGCCGACCGGCACCCGCGACGTCGCCCACTTCACCGCCGATACCAATCGGATCTACGCCTACAGCCCGGTGGAGGGACTGGTCTCCTTCCGCTGGGACGGGACCGACGTGAAACAACATCTCCGGGTGACGGGATTGCCCGCGGGCGCCGGCGTTGCCGACTTCGATCCCGGCGACCAGGCGACCCTTCCCCGGCGGATTTTCCCGGTGCCGAGCGAGGCGGCCGGCCCCCGGCCGGATAGCGGCTCGGATCTGGAGCCGGGCCAACCGCCGCCCCCCGCGGGGATCGTGCTGATGGCCCCCAAGGGCGATCTCGCGGTGGCCCAGGTGGGTAGCGACATGTACAGCATTCCGGTTCCCAGGGTCGGAGGACCGGTCACTACCGTCTCGGTGGCCGGTGGGCCGGTGCCGGTCAAGAAGCTCACGGAGGTGGGTGGGGAGTTTCCCGCCTGGAGCGCCGACGGACGGACCATTCACTGGGCCATCGGCAATGCCTTCGTGAGCTACAACCTCGATCGGGCCAAGGTGGTCGAGGACAGCCTCAAAGTCATCGAGAAGGCCAAGGCGGACAGCACCCGCCGCGCCGGCGGGCGCGCGGACAGCCTCAAGTCCCTCGGTGCCCGCGCCGACAGTCTCAAGAAGGCCAACGCCCCGGTGCCCGACTCGGTGCAGTCCCGGCTGACCGCCCTCAAGGCCGATTCGACCCGGAGCGATTCGCTCAAGAAGGCATCCGACAAGTTCAAGGCCGACAGCACCAAGACTGCCCAGGCCAAGACCGACAGCCTCAAGCGGCTCAAGACCCTCTCCGACAGCCTCACGATGGCGGGAGCCGCCGTTCCCGATTCGATCAAGAACCGGATCGAAGCCCTGCGGGCCGACTCGGTGAAGCAGAATCCACCGAAGCCCGGGTACAAGCCCGACGAGCTTCGGGTCAAAGTCACCGCGCCGCGGGACAGCCCGAAGGGGGTGGTGGTACTGCGGGGCGGACGCGCGCTCACCATGAAGGGTAAGGAGATCATCGAGAACGCCGATGTGGTGGTCCGCGACAACCGGATCCTCGCGGTGGGGCCCCGGGGCCAGGTCAAGATTCCCGGCGGTGCCAAGATCATCGACGTCACCGGGAAGACGGTGCTCCCCGGCTTCGTGGACACCCACTATCACACCCAGTGGCTCATTCCGGAAATCCACCCCGCCCAGGCATGGCAATACCTCGCCACGCTGGCCTACGGGGTAACCACCACGCGCGATCCGCAGACCGCGACGACCGATGTGCTCAGCTACCAGGACCGGGTGGAGACCGGCGGCATGGTGGGCCCCAGGATCTACTCCACCGGACCCGGCGTCTTCAGCGGCGAAAACATTCGCGATCTCGACCAGGCGCGGAACATTCTCAGGCGCTACAGCCAGTACTACGACACCAAGACGCTCAAGATGTACATGACCGGGAATCGCCAGCAGCGTCAATGGGTCATCATGGCGGCCAAGGAGCTGGGGCTCATGCCCACCACCGAGGGCGGACTCGACTTCAAGCTCGAGCTCACCCACGCCATGGACGGCTACCCCGGCATCGAGCACGCGCTGCCGATCGCGCCGATCCAGAACGACGTGGTGGAGCTGTTCAAGGCCACCCAAACCACCAACACGCCGACCCTGATCGTTTCCTATGGCGGGCCGTTCGGGGAGAACTACTTCTACACCACCGAGAACGTGCACGGCGACCCCAAGCTCCGGCACTTCACTCCGGAGGAGACCCTCGATGCCAAGTCCCGCCGGCGCGGGCAGGGTGCCGGTGGCAGCCCGGGCCCCGGCGGCTGGTTCCGGCCCGAGGAATACGTGTTTTCCAAGCATGCCGAGTTCGCCAAGCGCATGATCGAGAACGGGGCGCGGATCGCCATCGGAAGCCACGGCCAGATCCAGGGGATCGGATATCACTGGGAGCTCTGGATGATGGCGTCGGGCGGCATGTCGCCCCACGACGTCCTGCGCGCCGCCACGATCTACGGCGCCGAAGCCATCGGGATGGGTGCCGACCTGGGGAGCCTCGAAGCGGGGAAGATGGCGGACATTCTCGTTCTGGATAAGAATCCGCTCGAGAACATCCGCAATTCGAACAGCGTCCACTATGTGATGAAGAATGGACGGCTCTACGAGGGTGAGACGCTGAACGAGGTGTGGCCGAGGCCTCGGCCGCTGGCGGCGCAGTACTGGCAGGGCGGCGCGCCGGCGACGGCCGCGGGGATCCGATAGCGCCCTGCGGCGGATCCGGCCGGTTGACGGGATGGGGGCGAGCCTTGGCTCGCCCTCTCTCGTTCTACGGCACCACGGTCAGCCAGAACCGGTGGTAGGCTTCCTCCGCCTCCGCCGCCGGGACACCTTGCAGCAGGGCGAGCTCGAGGCCGTTGAGCGCCGCCTGGATGAGAGTTGCCCGGGGCACCAGTTGGTGGCCCAGGTCGAGCGAGTGGCTCAGCGCGGCGGCGACGGTGGCGCCGTCGGCCGGTCGCTCCACGGCGGCCTTTCGCAGCGCGGTGTCCGCTGTGACCAGGCTGGCCCAGGCCGCGAACCACCCCGACTCGACCTCAGCACGGAGGGTGCCCCAGAGGCGGTCAACCGCCTGCGCGCCGTGGCTCTGTACCGCAGCAAGGCGATGGGCGGCTCGATCGTCCCGAAGAGTCTCGGCGGCCTGGATCAGGAGGCCCTGCTTCGAGCGGTAGTGATAGTTGACGAGGCCCTTGGCGCAGTGCGCGCGATTAGCGACCTCCTCGATTGTCCAGTTGTTCAGGCCGTGGATGACTAGGACCTCAACGGCAGCTCCGAGAATCGCGTCCTTCATGGTAGCACCCGCAGGTTCTTGGTGTATTGACTGAACAACCATTCAAATCTAAGTCGCTGAAAGCAAAGCACAATGGCTGTGATCCTTGCATTGATCGTGGTGCAGATCATTTACGCCAGCGGGGTAATCGTTGGGAAGTTCATGCTTCCGATCGTCCCGGCAGCCGTGATCGTCACGCTGCGCATGTTGGTGGCGTCCGTCGCCTTCTTCCTGGCTCACCGGGCGATGCGCGGAAAAGTGCCGAGGGACGGCGGGGATTGGATCCGATTCGCCGCGCTGGGTGTGCTGGGCGGTGCGGGGAACCAGCTCCTGATCCTGCTGGGCCTGACCAGGACCACCGCCATCAATGCGGCGATCCTGATCCCGATGATTCCGATTTTCACCGTTGTGTTCGGGTGGGCGTTGCGTCGGGACCGGCCCAGCCCGCTCAAGTGGTCGGGTGTAGGGGTGGCCGCGATCGGGACGGTCTATCTCATCGGGCCGGACCGGGTGTCGCTGGCACCCGGCGTGGCGCTCGGGAATGTGCTGGTTCTCCTGGGGATGGCGTTCAACGCCCTGGCCTTTCTCCTCTCGAAGGACATGCTGGCCCGCTACGCTCCGGTGACGGTGGCGTTCTGTCTGACGATCGCGGGCCTGGTGGGAGTCTTCCCGCTCGGCATCGGCGCCGCCGCCAGCGTGAACCATGCCGCCCTCACTCCCCGGCTGCTCCTCTGGCTCGGATATCTCGTGGTATTCCCGACCACGGTGACGTACTTCCTCAATCTCTGGTCACTGCGGCGCGCTTCGACCACCCTGGTGACCTCCTTTATCTACTTGCAGCCGCTCTTCACGACGGCGGTCGCTCCGTTGGTGCTCCAGGGCGAGGCGCTCACGGCCAGGGTAGCTCTCGCCGGAACCGCCATCTTCCTGGGTGTGGGGGTGGTGATTCTGGCGGAGAGACGGCGGCCCGCTTAGGGGGTAGCCCGAGTTCCTTTCTGAAACTAAATTGGTCTGCGGGACGTAAACCCGACATATGACGGCAAACCACCCAACTCCGCTCCCCTCAGTCTTTTCGCCCCTTGCCAAGGCGCTTTTGGACGCGTTCAGCGAGGGCGTAATAGTCTTCGACCAGCAGGGGAGGGTCTTGTACGCCAACCAGCAGGCCCGGGAGCTGGGACTCGATCTCTCGCGGTCGGCCTCCGACCTGATGCCCGCCCTCGCCGAACTGGGCGGGCGTCTCAAGCCCCTTCGGGTCGGCAACCTCGACCTCGGTGAGGCGATGCTTCTTCAGGGCAGCGTGGGGCCGACGACTCTGGCCGACCGGGAACGCGAGGCGATCGTTCGCTCGCTGGATGAGCATGGGTGGCGGCTGGCCGAAACGGCCAAGAGTCTGGGCATCAGTCGCACCACGCTGTGGCGCCGGCTTCGGGCCTACGGACTCCACCGGGATGGCCGGAGCAAGTGGGCGCAGGCATCGTAGCGCTCAGTGATCTCCCGGTTTCGCTCGCCCCACAATCCCCCCAAGACCAGCACCCTCGTGAGCCCCGGCGCGCGGTAGCCCGCGCGCCTGCGGAGGCCTAGCTTTCCGCGATGCGTGTCACGCTCCTGCTGCCGGTCCTCCTCCTCCTCCTTGCCGGCTGCCGTTCGGGCGCCGGGGCCTCCGGCCCTGGCGCCGGGAGGGTCGGCGTGGAATGGGGCGGCGCTCTCCAGGGAAAGTTCTCCGGACCGGCCACGGCACGCTGGTGTGCCCGCGACTCCCTGCTTGAGGTCTTCGCGGACCGGAATGACACCGCGGTCGGCATCGCGCTGGCGTCACAGGATACGCTGCAGGTGGGGGACTATCCGGTTTACCAGGTCCGGCTCGGGATCCGGGGCCGTCCGCAAGGGAGCGCCGCGCTGCGGCTGCTGTCCGGGGGCGACCTCAAGAGCTTCGAATCAACGGGTGGCCGGGTGACCGTTACGGAGGGAGGTTCTCGGCGCGCGTCCGCCAGGTTCGACGTGCAGCTCCGCCCGCCCGCGGGGGGCGACTCTCTCCGGTTGACCGGCAGTTTCGCCGGGCTCGATCTCACCCCGGCGCTGGGGCTCTGCGGCCGCGCCAACCGGTAGCCGGCCGGATAGATTTCTAGGATGGCCGACGCGACCTACTTCCGGCGGGGGTTCGGGCTCAAGGCCGAGATCGAGGGCCTGCTCTCCACCGATTATCACTCGCAGCTGATCGAGACCCTCCGCAGCCGGGGCTACCGTCTCGAGGTGGGTCCGCTCCTGTTCCGGCTGGCGCGGGAGTTCGGCTTCTGCTACGGGGTGGATCGGGCGGTGGAATACGCCTACGAGACCCGGACGAAATTTCCCGACCACCGCCTGCATCTGGTCGGAGAAATCATCCACAATCCCCACCTCAACGCGAAACTCCGGGCCATGGGCATCGGCTTTCTCGAGCGCGGCGCCGGTGGCGAGTTCGAGTTCGGCCACCTGACGGTCGACGACGTGGTCATC
>JBGPEJ010000163.1:0-7522 GCA_041482775.1 Gemmatimonadota bacterium
AGACCCACCTGATGCAGGCTATCGGACATATCGTGGTCCGCCGGAGCCCCCAGATCCGGGTCCTCTACGTCGGGGCCGAACAGTTCATCAACGAGGTGATCGAGAGCATCCACTCTCGTACCATGCCGGAATTACGCCGCCGGTACCGGAACGACGTGGACCTCTTCCTGGTCGACGATGTGCACTTCCTCGAGGGCAAGGAAGCCACCCAGGAGGAATTCTTTCACACCTTTAACACTCTCTACGAAGCCAAGCGGCAGATCGTCCTGACCTCGGACCGGCCCCCCAAGGAAATGCCCGGACTCGAGGCCCGCCTGGTCAGCCGCTTCGAATGGGGGATGGTGGCCGACGTCGGCCAGCCCGACCTGGAGCACCGGATTGCCATCCTGCGGAAGAAGCAGGAACAGGATCACCTCGAAACCACCATCCCCGACGAGGTCCTGAGTTTCATCGCGGAATACGTCCACTCGAACGTCCGGGAGCTCGAGGGCTGCATCATCAAGCTCCTCCTCTACGCCTCCCTGCGGCATCGGGAAATCACCATCGACCTCGCCCGCGAGGCGCTGGCCGACAAGATCCGCCCGGGCCAGGAGCCGGCCAGCTCCCTTCCCAAACAAAACCCGACGATCGACAAGGTGCAGGACGTCGTGGCGCGCCGGTGGGGAGTCACCCCTGAGGGGCTGCGCTCCAAGGCGCGGATCAAGACCCTCACCGTGCCGCGGCAGATCGCGATGTACCTGGCGCGCGAGGTTCTGCAGATGCAGCTGGTCGAGATCGGCCAGGCCTTCGGCGGGCGCGACCATTCGACCGTGATTCACAGTGTGGACAAGGTCCAGCGGCAATTGCAGCGCGATCGTCAGTTCCGCGAACGGGTTGAGTCCGCGCGGCAGGAGTTGTACGCACCATAATCTCCGTGACGCATACGGAGGGTGTGGACGCCAGGGAAAAACGGCCGGGAGCGTGGCGGTCCTCCCCATCACCCACACCGGCTCAACGCGGTCGAGCCGGGCAGGACGGGACTGGTACAGGAGTTGGGGGGCGCATCCACATATCCAGACCCTCTACTACGGCTACTAGGTATAACTATCTAAGTGGTATTCTTTTCTTATAGGGCTTTGCGGGGAGCGCTCGGATGAAGTTCACCATCACGCGGGAAAAACTGCACGAGGGTCTTGGCGCGGTCGCGGCGAGCGTCCCCACCAAGACCACGCTTCCCGTGCTCTCCAACATCCTCGTGGAGGCCTCGAAGGACGGACTCAAGCTGTCGGGAACCGACCTGGACATTTCGGTAAACACGACGATCCCCGCCTCGGTGGATCAGGAGGGTGCCACCACCCTTCCTGCCCGGAAGCTGGTCGAGATCGTCAAGGAGCTGCCCAACGCCGCCATCCGGGTTACCAGTTCCGGGGAGCAGCGCGTCCAGATCGAGTGCGGCAAGTCGAAATTCAAGCTGCTGGGGCTCGCCCGGGACGAATTCCCGGCCTTCCCCACCGTCAAATTCGAAGGTGGCTGGAAGGTGGCAGCCAAAGACCTCCAGAAACTCATTGGCCACGTGGCGTTCGCCGCGAGCACCGAGGAGAGCCGCCCGATTCTGAACGGAGTACTCTGGGAGTTGCGGCCTGACCGCATGCGCATGGTGGCCACCAACGGGCACCGGCTTGCCCGGATGGACGTTCCAACCAGCGGCATGGGTGGCGGCCAGGCCGATCTCATCATCCCCCCCAAGGCACTGGAGCAGATTCGCCGGCTCTTCGGGGGAGACGAAGAGATCGAGATCGGCCGGAGCGACAACCACCTCGGCTTCCGCTCCACCACCACCCAGGTGTATACCCGGCTCATCGAAGGCCCCTACCCGAACTACGAACAGGTCATTCCGCGGGAAAACGACAAGAGCCTGACCGCCGACAAGTCGGCGCTCGCGGCCGCTTTGCGGCGCATGAGCATCGTGGCGAGCGATCAGACCCACCGGATCCGGATGGCGTTCACCAACGGCGCCTGCAAGCTCTCGGTGCAGACCCCCGACCTGGGCGAGGCCCAGGAAGAGCTCGCCGTGGCCTACGAGGGTGACTCGCTCGAAATCGGCTTCAATGCCGCGTATCTCCTGGAGGTCCTCAAGTTCATGCCGACCGACGAGGTCCGCATGACCTTCAAGGCGCCCGAACGGGCCGCGACCTGCGAGCCGGTGGGATGGGACGATCCGGCCAGCTACATGACCCTGGTGATGCCGCTTCGGCTGGTGGATTAGAGATTGGCCCCTAGTCCCTCGTCGTATCCGGCGCCACCCTCAGGCTGTCAACCTTCCCACTGTCCGCTGGCTCGACCCCCTTCGGGATCTCGATGTTCTCCCCCCGCACCCGGCGGATGATCATGCTCTGACGCCAACGCATCCTCCCGGGGCGGTAGCCGGGATTGGAGCGGAGCGGGAAGGGCAACGACCCCGCCAGCGCCGCCGCCTCGTCCAGCGAGAGCTGTCGCGCGGAATGGCCGAAATACTTCCGGCTCGCCGCCTCCACTCCCCAGACCTCGGGGCCCAACTCGACCACATTGAGATAGAGCTCGAGAATGCGATCCTTGCCGAGCCAGTACTCCAGCCGCCAGGCCGTCACCGCCTCCTTGAGCTTGCGCAGGGGATTCCGGGAGGGCGAGAGGTAGAGATTCTTCGCCAATTGCTGCGTGATGGTGCTCGCGCCGCGCAGCCGGTCCCGGCGCTCCCGGATCCGGCCCAGCGCGTGCCAGAGCTGCGCGCGATCTCGCGCGGAACTCCAGGAAAAGTCGTCGGACTGGTAGCCCAAGGCGTGCCGGATCTCGACGTAGTCGATCCCGCTGTGCTGAAAGAAGCGGTGGTCTTCGGCAACCAGGGCGGCCGTCCGCATCACCGGCGCGATCTGACCGGAGTGCACCGGCTGATACTGCCGCCTGGGAAGCGGCCCCTTCAGTTTCCCGCGCGCGATCGAGTCCATCTCCTGACCCCGGCGCAAGGCCATGAACGCCGTTTGCCGGGGCCAAGCCCACCGGTACCAGGCCGGTGGTGGCCAGACCAGCCAGAGCCAGGCGGCGAAGAGTATGACCGACCAGGCCACCGCCCGCCTGATCGCGCGGGCGAGGCGGAAGCGCGGCTTGCTGTCGCCAGGATACCGACGACTAGACCGCGCCATCAAATAGTAGTTGTTCTAACGACAACCCACGCGAATCGGCCACCTGCGGCCGTTGACGCCGAGCTCACCCTTATGGCACCAGCGTGACGGTGACCGTACGGACGCTCTTGACCGGGATCGGAGCTGGCGCCATGGCCATCGTCATCTTCTGGTCGGAGTTGGAGGCCTGGTGTCCGCCGAGGTACCGACCGTCGGCCGCGACCAGGTACTCGCCGCTCCCGGTGCCGGCGGCCTCGATCTGCACCGTGCCCGCCATCGGGTTCTCCACGGTGCCGGTCGTGGTTGATCGGGAGGTGGTGGTGAGCTTTCGCGCCGGCAGGCCGCCAACCGTTTCCTCGCCCGCCGCGGTATAGGTCACCACGAACTTGCTCTTGGTGTTGATCATCGCGGTGGTGGTGTTCACGTCGATCGTGTCCACCCAGCTCTCGCCGGACTTGACCCCATGCTTCACCCGGGGGAAGAACGTCTGGATCACGCCCTGAATCTCCGCCATCGCCGTGTTGTCCGCCGGCTTGGGGGTCAGGTTCTTCATCCGGCCGTCGGGGTCCACGAACCCGTGCACCGTGCCGCCCTTGGCGCTGTCGGCGGTGGCTTGGGTGAATTGTGGCGCCGTGCTCTCGAACTTGAGAGAGTCCACCACCACGTGGGCCACCCGGCCGCCGGCGCTGTCGGTGACCGTCAGCGCCACCCAGGCGGAAATGGCCAGCATCCCCTCCTGGTTGGGCTGACCGAACGCGCTCAGGTCCACGGTCGATTGGTTCTTGGTTTCGATTCTGTACTTCGTGGTGACGGACGCGCGTCGCGCAGTCGGAGCCAACACGACTGCGAGCGCGAGCGACCCCAGGACAACCGGTCGGAACGACATGTAATCCTCACCAGAGGGAGGGAATCGGCAGAACCCCCGGCTTCCCATGTGGGGTGCCGGGGGCACGGGTCAGACCGTAAGCCGAGTTCTGTTTCCCGGGCTCGCGCCCGGAAGATGGTCATCTGTCTGGGATGGCCGTCACCGGCCACCTCGAGCAGCCTACCCGCGGCTCACCGTTGCCGGTGCTTTCGGTGCGGGCCGCACCTCGCCGCCTATTTGGCCTTGCTCCGACTGGGGGTTGCCGTGCCGCCCACTGTTACCAGGGGCGCGGTGGGCTCTTACCCCACCGTTTCACCCTTACCCTCCGGTCGCTTGCGCTTCCGTCGGGCGGTTTGTTTTCTGTGGCCCTGTCCGTCGCCTTGCGGCGCCCAGGCGTTACCTGGCAGTCTACCCGGTGGAGCTCGGACTTTCCTCGAGGAGGCTCGCGCCTCCCCGCGACCATCGCGTCCGACCCGCAGGGGAAAACTAGGGGCTAGGACGCCACGGGGCTAGGAGCCGGAAGGCGCTGCCCTCCCTTAGCCCCTACCCCTAGCTCCTCCCTTCCACCGCCCCCCGGAGCCGTGCCAGCCCCGCCTGTGCCTGCTGGACGAAGGTCAGCAACGGCTCCTCGGCCCCCGCCCACGCCGCCAGGACCCGGCGATACTCCGAGGCCGCATGATCAGCCTCGCCCAGATGCTCGTACGCCAGGCCGCGGAGCAGGTGCACCCGGCCCACCAGAGCCCAGCGCGAGTCGAACCCCCGACGGAAGAACCCCTTCTCGTCGAAGCTCTCCAGCAGATCGAGGGCTTCCCGGTAGTCGCCCAGCTGGTAGTGGGCCTCGGCCGCGAGGGGCCGGGGGTCGTTCCACGCAAACCCGAGGTAGACCGGGCCCTTGGAGCCCATCGGTCTGGTCGAGACCGAGTCGGTGAGCTCGCGCCGCGCCGCCGCGCTATCGCCCCGGCTCAGGGCCGCGAGTGCGCGAACTGCCGGTGGGGAGCGCTGGCCGGTGAGCGTTTCGAGCTCCGCCAGAGGCCCCACGTCCGGCTCGGGAGCCAGCACCAGGCCGACCGCCGCCGCGGCCCCCGCCCCGGCGACGCTGGCGCGATCTCCCGACGGAGCTCGCCGGGCCGACTGCGCCATACTGCTCCAGACCCGGTGCAGTTCGCGCACCGGGCCGCCCGCGGCGCTGTAGAGTTGCGCGAGGCGGGACCAGCGCCAGACCTCATCCTGATCCCAGATCGAGGGGGTCGACTCCGCGATCAGGGTGGCGCGGCGGATCCCGTCGCCCAGCGCAATGACCGCCGCGGCTCCCTGGAGATCGCCCAGATAGGCCAGGGCATTCGCACCCGCCATGACGTCGGAAACGAATTCCCGGCCAAAGTCCGGCAGCACCGGTGTCCGGCCCCCGAAGGATTGCGTAGTGCTGCGCACCAGGTCCGCCGCGCCGCGGGAGTCGCCCTTGGCCAGGCGGACGCGGGCCTCGAGGTAGGCCGCGAGCTCCCGGGCCGGCGCGGGGAGCAGCCGCTGGAGTTCCGCCACCTCCTGGGAGGCGGCGGCGAAGTCCTCGCCGGCGAAGTAGGCCTCGAACAACGCGTGATGGGCGCGGGCCGTGGCGGGCTGCAGCGCTACCCAGGCCCGGGCGGTTTGCACCGCGTCGGCGCGCGCGCGCCGCAGCGCGGGCTCGAGCGCCGCGGCGTCGAGCGTCCGGCCCCGGAGCTTCACCGCGGCAAACGAGTCCGGTGCCACCAGCGCGTAGGATCCATCCCGGTTGGCGGCATTGGTGAGGAGCCAGGTGATGTGCTCGTACGCCAGGGCGTACTGCGGATCGAGCGCCAGCGCTCGCCGGAAGGCCCGCAGCGAGTTGGTCATCCCTGCCGGCGTCCCCGCCGCCACCGAGTCATGGAAGAGCGCATCCCCCAGGCCGTACCACGCGTCGGCATCGGTTGAGTCACGGTCCAGGAGGGTCTGGTACAGGCGCTGGGAGCGCGGCATCTCCCCGTCCAGCATCGCGCGATAGGCGTCGATCATCGTGCGCCCCCGTTCCGGGAGCCGCTCGGCAAATCGCGACGCCTGGAGCACCGCGTTCCGCCCGACGCTGTCCGCCGCCCCCATCTCCCATCCGCGCGCCAGGCCAAGCTTGAAGTAGGCCAGGCTGAAGGTGGTGTCCAGCCGCACCGCGAGGCGCAGCTCGCTCTCCGCCGGTTGCAGCTCCCAGTGATTGAGATGCTCGATGCCGCGCAGATAGGCGCGGTACGCCTCCAGCGACCCGGTGGTGACCGAGGACAGGGCGGAGCGTCCTCCCTTGGGCGCACCGGAGAGATCGAGCAGGCGGGCGGCCAGCTCGTCGAACAGCGGTCGGACATCATCGGTGGACCGCCCCGCCGCCTCGACCACCTCGAGCCCGGCACCCGTCGCGACGTCGTAGGTGCGCGCGGTAAGCCGCAGTGAATCCCCCGCGCGGGCAAAATCGCCCAGGACCACCGTCCAGGCCCCCGCGCGCCGCGCCAGTCGCCGGGCCAGCGCCAGTCCCAGCGGCTCATTGTCGGGGACTTTGGCCTGGGTGAGGAGATCGTGAATCCGGTCCTCCTCCACCACGCTCAGGTCCCGCCACTGGGAGAGCGCGAGCGCCAGCATGTTCACGCTACCGTCGTGCAGCCAGCCGAGGGCCGGGTCGTCTCGGAGGTTGTCGAAGGGCAGCACCAGCAACGAGAGTCGAGGGTTGACCCCCTTGGGCGGCCGTCCCCGTCCCAGCAGCGCCCCCGCCACGGCCACCACGGCCAGGAGCAGGACCACCAGCCCCAGCGCCACGCTTCGCCGCCGCACTCCCGGGCGGGAGGGTGCCGGTGGCGTGGTCCCGCCCATCAGCGCGCGCCGGAATTCGGCGCCGCTCTGCCAGCGCGCCTCCGGAGTCTTCTCCAGCGCGCGCATGATCGCGCTCCCTACCGGGGCGGGAACTCTCCCGCGCCGGGTCTCGATCCGCGGCGGGGCATCCACGATCTGTTGCGAGACGACGACCCGGGCCGGGCCGGTGAACGGCGGCTCGCCCGCCAGCATCTCGAACGCCACCACGCCCAGCGAGTAGAGATCGCTCCGGGAGTCGATCCCCTCCCCCGCCGCCTGCTCCGGGCTCATATACGCCGGCGTTCCCATGACCGCCTGGGGTCCGGTGCTGCCCTCGGCGCCGTCGGAACCGTAGGCTATTCCGAAATCGGAGAGCAGGGCATGGGGCGCTTCCGGGGTTCCACCCAGCAGAATGTTCTCCGGCTTGAGGTCGCGATGGATCACTCCCGCGAGAGCGGCGGCGTCCACCGCCGAGGCGATGTCCATGGCGATCGAGATCGCCAGGTCGATCGGCAGCGGCCCCTCCCGGGTCAGCCGCTCCCGCAGCGTTTCTCCCTCGACGAAGTCCATCACGTAGTAGAGATGGCCCTGTGCTTCGCCCACGCTGTGCACCGAGACGATGTGCGGATGCCGGATCCGGGCGATCAGGCGCGCTTCCGCGAGGAACCGGGCCGCCAGCGCC
>JBGPEJ010000164.1:0-7519 GCA_041482775.1 Gemmatimonadota bacterium
GAAATCTCGGGAGATTCCTGGAGCCGGTTCCGGGCCCAGGCGCGCTGGCGGGCGGCGGCGGCATCGAGCCCCGCGGCGTCACGGGTGGAGTCGGCGAGCCGGGCGCCGAACCGGTCCATCAGCCAGAACCCGAGATCGGGATGGATGAGCCGGTAGCCCAACGCCGTGACGGGATGCCGCGCGATGCGGTGCATCAGCCGCCCCCGCCAATGCGCCTCGGCCAGCCCGTCGCCGTGGACCGCGAGCGCCACCCCGCGGCCCAGCGGAAGGGACAGCTGCTCAGCGCTGAAGCGAATGTTGAGCTCCTGGTCCCAGAACGAGTCGCCCCAGCGGTCGTGGTTGCCGCCGGTCATGGCCACGGGCATGCGTCGCGCCAGCTCGCCGAGCCGGGATACGACGCGGACTCCCGCGCGGGGGATGGCGCGGCGGTAGGCGAACCAGAAGTCGAACAGATCGCCGTTGACCAGCAGAGCGTCGCCCAGCGAGGGCACGTCGTCGAGGAAGGCCAGCAGCGCCTCCTCAACGTCGCGGGGTGCCGCGCCCAGGTGCGCGTCTCCGACGATGACGAGGCGTTCGGTGGGCATCGCACGAAGATAGGGCGGAACCGAGCCTCGCCTCAAGGACCGAGAAAGCGCAGATGAACCCGGATCGTTCGTTGGTTTCCGAAACGCTGGTGCGGGTCAACTACAGCGAAACCGACCAGATGGGCGTGGTCTATCACGCCCGCTACCTGGTCTGGCTGGACATCGCGCGGTGCGAGCATCTGCGGCGAACCGGTGTTACCTATGCCGAGCTCGAGGCGCGGGGGTTCCGCCTGGCGGTGGGGGAGCTCAGAATCCGTTACCGGCAGCCGGCGCGCTATGACGAGGTGGTGCGGGTGCGCTGCTGGGTACGCGAGGCGGTGTCGCGTCGGATCACCTTCGGCTACGCGCTGGATCACCCGGAGCGGGACGCGCTTCTGGCCACCGCGGAAACGCAGATGTTCGTGCTGGGGCCGGAGTTTGAATGGGCCAGACTGCCTCCCGACGTGCTGGCCCTTCTCCCGCCCGTGGCGGATCCGGTCCGCCTCTTCTGAGCGCCCCGGTGTCCGGCTAAGATGCACGATATGGCACGGCCTTGCCCCCGTCTTCTGCCCCCGACGCTGCTGCTTGCAAGCGCCTGCGGTGGTGGGCTTGCCCCCCTTCCCATGCCCACGGGCCTCACCCCGACCACGCTGACCGAGGCGGCTCGCTGGACCGGTTCCACTCGGCCCGCCGACAACCGGGAGTTGCGGTTTCGCTGGAAATTCCAGGACGAGAGCGGCTCCGCCGGGGGCCGCGGGCGGGCCCGTCTGGCGCTGCCGGACTCCCTCCGATTCGACCTGGTTGGCCCCCTCGGAGCAGGCCGCGCTGCGGCGCTGGTGACCGGGGACACTGCGCTCTGGGCCGATCCCGAAGAAGATGTCCGGAAGTTCGTCCCCAACTACCCGCTCTTCTGGGCCATGTTGGGAATCGCGCGGCCCCCCCTGCCGGGGAGCACGGTGCGCCGGTTTGCAGACGGCACCATTGCTGCTTGGCAATTCGCGGCGGGGGGGGATACTGTGGAGTACGTGCGGGAGACCGGGGCGTCGGACCGTCTCATCGCTGAGGTACGGCAGAGTGGCCGACGGCTCGGGCGGGTGGAGACGAAATTCGGCCCGGGTGGCCTCCCCGAGAGCTCCCGGCTGGTGGTGCAAAACCGGCCGGCCAAGCTCGACCTCACCTTCTACCAGAACACAAAGGCAGCCCAGTTTGCGCCGGATACCTGGATTCGCCCCGCTCCTGTTGTGCCTTAGCAGCGTCGTCGCGAGCGGCTGCCTGTACCATTTCACGGGCGGCGGCTTGCCGGCGGGGATCCGGACCGTCGCGGTCCTGCCCTTCGATAACCTTACCCCCGAGCCGACACTCACCCAGGAAATCAGCAAGGCGGTCCGGGAGGCGGTTGAGAGCCGGCTGGGACTTCGAGCCGCGGGAGAGGAACAGGCGGACGCACTGGTGACGGGAAGCATTTCCCGATACGACCCCGACCTGCCGCTGGCTTTCACCGGCCAGACTCCGGACAACCGCACCGAGGTCACCAAGCGGATGGTGCAGATCACCGTCACCGTCAAGATCATGGACCAGAAGCAGAACAAGGTGCTCTGGGAAAAGTCCGGACTGACAGTCCAGGGCGACTACGATCCTAACAAGGAGGCGGAGGGCAGGAAAAAGGCACTCGAGAAGCTCATCAACGAAATTGTCGACGGAGCTCAATCTCAATGGTGACCCGGTCGCGATCCTCGACCCGCGGCGCGAGCGCCCTCGGGTGTCTGTTCTCGGTCATGATCCTGCTGGCGATCCTCTACTACGGGGTCGACATCGGGAGGACCTACTGGAGCTACTACAAGCTTCTGGATGAGATGCAAACCACCGCCCGGTTCGCCCAGACCCAATCAGATGAGGCCATCCTCAAGCATCTTGTCGGCGTGGCGCAAGATCTCTCGATCCCGGCGGAGGGACAGCGCTTCACCATTCGCCGGACCGAACACCCGGCGGTCGTCACCATCCAGACCCACTACAACGTGGTGCTGGTGTTTCCGTTCAAGCGGAAAATCGTAACCCTGCGGCCCGAAGTCGAGTTCCGGCAGTAGCCCGGATGGTGGAAAGCGCCCACAAGCTGCTGACCGTCGATGCGGCGCTCGCTTGGCGGCGGGCGCTCCGGGGGCGCATGGTTTTCACCAACGGGGTTTTCGACCTCCTCCACCCCGGCCACGTCGAATTTCTCGAGGCCGCCCGGGCCCTGGGTGATCAGCTCCTGGTGGCCATCAATTCCGATCGCTCCGCCCGGGGTCTCTCCAAGGGTGCCGGCCGCCCGGTGGCCGACGAGCGGGCCCGGGCCCGGGTGGTGGCCGGCCTCGCCGCAGTCGATCGGGTAGTCCTGTTCGACGCGCCCACGCCGCTCGAGCTCATCGCGGCCTTCCGTCCCGACGTGCTGGTGAAGGGCGGAGACTACTCCCGCGATTCCATCGTCGGCGCCGAAATCGTTGAGGCCGCCGGCGGACGGGTCGTCACTATCCCGCTGATCGGCGGGTATTCCACCAGCACCCTCGTGGAGCGTTGCCGTGCCGCGACCTGATGGGCGTTCCGCGGGCCAGCTCAGACCCGTCGCCTTGGAACGGAAAGCCAATCCCTACGCCGAAGGGTCCTGCCTGGTCCGCTTCGGGGGCACCCTGGTCCACTGTACGGCATCGGTCGAGGAAGGCGTCCCCCCCTTCAAAAAGGGTTCGGGTGAGGGGTGGGTCACCGCGGAATACGCCATGCTTCCCCGCGCCACCCTGGAGCGCACCACGCGGGAACGGAACGGCCCGGGCGGCCGGAGCCAGGAGATTCAGCGTCTCATCGGACGCTCGCTCCGGGCCGCGATGGGCACGATGGCGTTCGGGGAGTACACCATCCGCATCGATTGCGATGTATTGCAGGCCGATGGGGGCACCCGCACCGCCGCGATTACCGGAGGGTGCGTGGCGCTGGCGGATGCCTGCGGATGGGTGGCCGAACGCACCGGGCGGCCCTCGCCGTTCGGGGCCCTGGTCGCCGCGGTGTCGGTCGGGGTGGTGAACGGAGAGGTGCTCCTCGACTTGGCCTACAGCGAGGATAAGGACGCCGGTGTGGACGCCAACGTCGTCATGCGATCACCCGATGCCTTCGTGGAGGTGCAGGGGACCGGGGAACAGGGCACCTTTTCCCGGGCGGAGCTCGATCGCCTGGTGGATGTGGCCCACCAGGGCATCACCACGCTGTTCGATTCCCAACGCAAGGCGCTCGGTTGGTGAAGCTGCTAGTTGCCACCCGGAGCGCGGGCAAGGCGCCCGAAGCGCGCCGGCTGCTCGGCGGCTCCGGCATCGACATCGTCTTCCCCGACGACGCGGGCGTCCTGCCCACGCCGGCCGAGGACCTCCTCGAGCTGGGCGAGAGCTTTGCCGCCAACGCCCGTGCCAAGGCCGAGTATTTCGCCCGCCAAACGGGACTCCCCACCGTGGCGGACGACAGCGGGCTCGAGGTCTTCGCGCTGGGAGGGGAGCCCGGGGTTCGATCGAGGCGCTGGGCCGGCGTCGAGGGTACCGAGGCCCAGGTCGAGGCGGCGAACAACGCCTACCTGCTCCGTCGCCTGAGCGGCGCACCCGAGGCCAAACGGAGGGCACGCTACCGCTGCGTGCTGGTGCTCTACCGGACGCCGCGCGGACTACCCGAGACCTTCGACGGGGTCTGCAACGGCAGGATTCTGGAAGAAATGCACGGTACCGGTGGGTTCGGCTACGACCCGCTCTTCTTCTCCGACGAGCTGGGCAAGAGCTTCGGTGAGGCCTCTGCGGAGGAGAAGGACCGGGTCAGTCACCGGGGCCGGGCGTTTGCGCTGCTGCGGGCGGCGCTGGCCGGAGCCGGGCTCTGAATCCGCGACACATCTATTTTCCCGGCGCCCCGCCTCCACTCGAAGGAAGCCCATGACCGCGCCGCTGGTTCCTGCAAACCGCCTCCGCGAGCGCCTCACCGCCGGTCAGACGGTCATCGGCACGATGCTGGTGGAGATTCGCCAGCCCGGGGTGATGACCATCCTGGCCAATATTGGGCTCGACTTCGTGCTCATCGACAACGAGCACGGGCCGTTCTCGATCGAGTCGATCGCGGACCTGAGCCGCGCCGCTCGCGATGCCGGGGTGACCCCGATCCTCCGGGTTCCGGAGCTGACGTACGCCCTGGTGACCCAGGCGCTCGACGCCGGCGCCCAGGGCATCATGCTCCCGCGGGTTACCGTCCGGGCGCAGGTGGAGGAGTGCGTCCGGTACATGAAGTACCCGCCGGAAGGAAAGCGCGGGGCGGTGCTGGCCCGGGGCCACACCCGATTCCGCGGCGGGCCGCTTGCCGAGACGCTCGCCGCCATGAACCGCGAGACCTTTCTGATCGCCCAGATCGAAACCGCCGAGGCGGTGGAGCGCCTCGAGGACATTCTCACGGTGCCCGGGCTGGACGCCGCCCTGGTCGGCCCGACCGATCTTTCACTTGCGCTGGGGGTTCCCGGCAAAATGGACGACCCGAAGCTGGTCGGGGCCATCGAGCGCACGCTGGCCGCCTGCAAGGCGCACGGCATCATCCCCGCGATTCACACCAACGATACCGCGCTCACCGCCCAGTGGGCCCGCCGGGGGATGCGGCTGGTCAGTATCAACAGTGAGGTGGGGCTGCTGACGGCGGGGGGCACTACCGCGGTGCAGGCGATCCGCGCGGCCACCGGGTAGGACCAGGCCCCCCCGGCGGCCCAGCCTTCGAGATTCGTCGGACTCCCCTGCTCGGGGTTACCTTCCTGCGCCGGCGCGTAACGCCATGCTCTCGCCGCCGGGTTCCCTCACGATCCATCCCCGCAGTGGCCGCGCCAAGTCGTCGCGGCAGGAGAGACGTCATGATGATCAGGACTTTGCCCTGGTTCCGTGCGGCAGCTGCGGCGAGCGTCGCGTTCGTTGCGGTCCCGCAACTGCTCGCCCAGGCGACCCTCACGCCACCCGCGATGCTGTCGGTCACCTGCGAGTGGGTCAAGCCGGGCATGGGGCCCGCGCACGACCAGCACGAGACCGCTTGGGCCCGCGCGAGCGAGGCGGTAAAGGGGACTGCCTCCGCGCTCGCCGTGCAGAGCATGACCGGGCCGGGGGAGACCTGCTGGTTGACCGCCGTCACGAGCTACGATCAGATCGGAAAAAACCTCGAGCTGTACAATGCGGACCCGGTGTATTCCAAGGCGCTCCCGTCGCTCGTCGGCCCTGAAGCGCAATACATTTCCGACAGCCGGAGTTACATCGCCGTCCTGCGCACCGACCTTTCGGCCGGCGAGATGCCCAACGTGCTGAGCCGCCGGGTGACCACCTGGTCGGAGTGGCGGATCCGGTTCGGAACGGAGTCCCTCTTCGACGCAGCGGTGAAGACCTACCGGGCGGCCGCCACACGGGCCGGTACGAATCCGTCGTTCCGGGTCTATCAGGTCATGCAGGGCGCGCCGGCGGTGACGTTCTGGGTCTTTTCCAGCGAGACGAGCATGGCCGGATTCGATGCGGCGATGGCGAACGAACCCAAGCTCGCCGCGGCGTACACGCCGGAGGATCTCAAGGTCTTCGACGAGGCGTCGACCAAGTCGATCGCGTTCATGTCCTCCAACGTCTGGAGCTACTCCTCGGCCCAGAGCTCGCTGACGCCGGAGCAACGTGCCTCCGCCCCGTTCTGGAAATTGAAGCCGGCGGCGCCGAAGAAGCCGTAACGCACCTCGCACCACCCGCACGCGAAGCCGCCCGGCCGTTTGAGGCCGGGCGGCTTCGGCGTGCAGGGCCGGGGGGCAGGACGGGCACCGAGGCGCTCCAGCGGCGCTACCTACAGGCGGCCGCGGCGACTATGCTTCACGTCGGCGTATCTCGAGTGACGCAGTAATCCTCGGGGCGTAGCTCAGTCCGGTAGAGCGCCTGCTTTGGGAGCAGGAAGTCGTCGGTTCAAATCCGGCCGCCCCGATTCCTCCTGACATCCACTGCGAAGAACCCCGGCGGTCAACGCACCCAGCCCCGCCGCCGGTAGACGAACGTCGCCAGGACCTCGTACGCCCAATCCCGGAACGCGCTCAGGCGATCGCCCGACCCGGACAGTCGGTCGGGGGCGTAGGCTCGCTCCACCGCCGGCCGGCAGAGGACCACCAGGCCTTCGTGCTCGAATGCTGCGCATGCCCTGCGGGTGTGGAGCGGTGAGGTAACCACGGCCATTCGCCGCCACCCCTGCTCCCGCGCGAGCGCAGCGGTGGCCACCGCTTCATCATGGGTGTTCTTGACCGGCCCGATCAGATGGAGGGTAAGCCCGGGCGCGAAGCGAGCGACCAGCTCTTGCTGGTCCTGGTCCGATGAAGCGGAATCCCGGCCTTCGTGCTCTTTGATACGGGTGAGCACGATGTGGCGCGCGCCGTCGCTCCGCGCCAGCGCGAAGCCGCCCAGCAGCCTTGAAAGTCCCTCGGCGCCGATCCGTCCCTCGGTGGTGAGCCGGTTGGAGAGGACCACCACGGCATCGGGAGCGCCGGCGGCAAGGGGATCGCTGCGGATCATGGCGCGGGCCCGTCCTTCCATGAACGGCGACCATCCGACCAGGAGCACTAGCGCCGCCGAGAGGCCGAGCGCGCCCCAGAGGACTCCCTGCAGCCCGATCAACCCGAGTCCGGCGCCCGCGACCGCCGCCCAGCCAAGATCGGCGGTTGCTCCGCGGCCGATGATTTGGGGAACGCCCAGCTGACCCAGCGCCAGCCAGGCGGCCAGCCCGAGGCAGGCTCCTGCCGCCATCCCCCGGACCCGCGAGCGCTTCCCGCTATCGGTTGCCACCCTGGTTACCCCCCTGTGTATCTTTGCCAGGCATCCGGCGCCCGTAGCTCAGCTGGATAGAGCAACAGCCTTCTAAGCTGTGGGTCGTGCGTTCGAGTCGCACCGGGCGCGTCCCGCCACATCGAATCA
>JBGPEJ010000165.1:0-7469 GCA_041482775.1 Gemmatimonadota bacterium
GACCAGTTGGTGGCGCCCACCAAGAACCTCGAGGCCTATAATCTCTATCTGAAGGGCCGCTTCTTCTTCTTCCGCTTCACCGAGTCGGGCCTCCGCAAGAGTATGGAGCTATTCCAGCACGTGCTCCTGCAGGAACCCGGCTACGCGCGCGCCTATTCGGGAATCGCCGACTGCTGGTGCGAGCTGGCCGACGACTGGGTTGCCCCTGACGACGCCTACCCCAAGGCGAAAGCGGCGGCGACCACGGCCCTGCGGCTCGACCCCGAGCTGGTCGAGGCGATGACCTCGATCGGTAAGGTGCTCTGCTGGTATGAGTGGGACTTCGCCGGGGCGGAGCAGCAACTGCGCCGCGCCGTGGCGCTCAACCCCAATTACACCGAGGCGCACTGGACCTTCGGGAGCGTCCTCCCCGCGGTGGGCGCGCTGGGCGAGGCCATCGGGGAGATGCGGAAGGCGATCACCCTGGATCCGCTGCACCCGCACCACAGCCGCTGGCTGGGCCGCTTCCTGCTCTACGCCAAGGACTACGACGCGGCGATCGTCCAGAGCCAGAAGACGATCGAGCTCCACGCCGACTACTGTCACGCGTATCTGGATGCCGGTTCCGCGTACCTCGCTCAGGGCAAGCCGGATCAGGCGCTGGCGTGGTACCAGAAGGGACAGAAGCTGGATTCCAGCGTGCGGTCCTACGACGCGTTCATCGTGCGGGCGCTGGCGCCGCTGGGACGACGGGAGGAGGCGGCGGAGATCCTTGCCCGGCTGGAGGAGGAGTCCAAGCAGCACTACATCCGGGCCGAAGTGCTGGCGATGGGGTACGCCGCCATGGGGGATCTCCCCCGGGCCTTCGCCCTGCTGGACCGGGCCTATCAGGCCCGATCCTCCGGGCTCATCTATCTCCACCTGGACCCCGGTTACGCGCCGCTCAGGCCGGATCCCCGGTACGACGAGCTGGTCAAACGGATCGGGTTGAGGTAGCACTCCCGACAGCTCCACCCCGCCGCCTGTGAGCGATTCACCCTCGAGCGACCCCCCGGAGGCACTCCCGCCATGCTCGACGCACTGAAACAGTTCCGCCCGCTCTCCTTTCCGCAGCTTGCCAAGCGTCTCAAGCCGGCCAAGAACGTCAACCAGGCGCACGAGGAGAGCCTTTCGCCGCTCGACCGCCTGGCGCTGGCGATTACCAGTCATGTCGGGACGATGGGG
This sequence comes from Gemmatimonadota bacterium, assembly GCA_041482775.1. Lineage (GTDB taxonomy): Bacteria > Gemmatimonadota > Gemmatimonadetes > Gemmatimonadales > GWC2-71-9 > JABFSM01. Next base: position 1,204 of record JBGPEJ010000165.1, read on the forward strand.
TTCTTCGGGCTCATTTTCCTGTGGACCATGCTCTGGACCGGCTACAACATCCTCGCCACCGAGCTCCCCGCGCTCCATTGGAGGGCCTTCGACCCCTTTCCGGCGTTCGTGGCGTACCTGCTGATGAGCAACGTGATCCAGATCCTGCTCATGCCGCTGATCATGGTCGGGCAGAACCTGCAGGGCCGCCACTCGGAGCTCCGCGCCGAAAACGATTTCGAGGTCAACGTCAAGGCGGAAAAAGAAATCGAGACGATTCTCCATCACCTCGAGTTCCAGAACGCGGTGCTGATGGCCATGCTGGAGAAACTGGGGTTGAGTCAGGAGGACGCGGTGGCGGCGCTCAAGGCCCACGGCGTTCCCGCCACCCCCTCTCCTTGACAGCCTAGGAGAGCGTTGGTAGCTTGGTCTCCTAGAGCGCCTAGGAGACTGACCCGACGTGCCCCATCCCCTTCCGACCCAACCTGGCGCCCCCGAGCTGCTGCAGGGCACCCTCGACATGCTGATCCTGAAGGCTTTGTCGGTGGGCCCGATGCACGGCTACGGGATCCTGCTCCGCATCCAGCATTTTTCCGGGGCGGCCCTCGAAATCCTGCAGGGTTCGCTCTATCCCGCGGTGTACCGGCTGGAGCACCAGGGCCTGCTCAGCAGCGAATGGGGAACCTCCGACAACAATCGCCGGGCCAAGTTCTACAGCCTCACCCCCGCCGGCCGGCGCCGCCTGAAGGAGGAGCGCGAGTCCTGGTCCCGCCTGGTCCAGGCCATCACCGCCGTCATGAACGCCACCCCGGCCGACCTCGCCCCATGATCCACCGCCTCCGGGATTCGCTGCGGGTGCTCTTCGGCCGCGACCGGTTCGAGCGAGACATGGACGCCGAGCTCAGGGCGCACCTCGAGCATCAGGTGGATGACTTGCTCCGCCAGGGGGTTTCCCGGCCCGAAGCGCTGCGCCGCGCCCGGGCGGCCTTCGGCGCCATCGAGGGCACCAAGGAGGCCGCTCGCGCCGCCCGCGGCGTTCGCTGGGCCGATGAGCTGCGGGGAGACCTGCGCTACGCGCTCCGCACCCTGTCCAAGTCTCCTGGCTACGCCGCCGTCGCGGTGGCCACGCTGGCGCTGGGCATCGGCGCCAACACGGCGATCTTCTCGGTGGTGGACGGGGTGCTCCTCAAGCCGTTGCCGTTTCCCGAGAGCGGTCGCCTGGTCCAGATCAACTTCGGCTACCCGCTCGGCGCCCTATGGACCTACCGGAGCGCGGCCACCTCCTACCAGGGGGTCGCGGCCTATGACTACGCCGGAGAGCTCAACCTCTTCGTCAGTGGGGAGGCCGAGCGAATCAAGGGCCGGCCGGTGTCCGCCGAGTTCTTTTCCGTGTTAGGAGTGAGCGCTCTCCGGGGCCGCACCTTTCAGAGCGGCGAAGACGGCCCCGGCGCCGCTCCGGTGGCGGTCATCAGCGAAGCGCTGTGGCGCCGCCGCTTCGGCGCCGACCCCGGGGTTGTGGGCCGGAGCATCCAGATCGACGGCACCCCGCGCCAGGTCGTGGGCGTCGTCCCAAGGAGCTTCGCGTTTCCCGCCGTCGGCACTGACGTCTGGGTTCCCATCAAGCTCGATCCCAAGCTGGTCGCATCGGTCTGGGGAGCCCGAGACGCTACCTACATCGGCCGGCTCAAGCCCAGCATCACGCTCGCCGGGGCCGACGCCGAGCATCGTGCCTTGATCCCGCGGATCCGGGACGCCTTTCCGTTCAAGATGCCGGTCAACTACGGGAACAGCGCCGACAATCACGTTCGCCCGCTTGGTGAGGCCATCGGCGAGGGGGTGAAGGGCCGGCTGGCCCTGCTTCTGGCGGCAGTGGGGCTGGTGCTGCTGGTGGCCTGCGTCAACGTGGCCAATCTGAATCTGACCCGGCTGGCTGGTCGGGAGCGGGAAATCGCGGTGCGTCAGGCCCTGGGCGGCAGCCGGCTCCGGGTAGCGCGCCAGCTCGTCGTAGAGCAACTCGTCGTTGCCGGGATCGGCGGGCTGCTCGGCGTTGCCGTCGCGACCATCACGACGCCGGCTTTGGTGCGCTCGCTCCCGCCCGACACGCCGCGGCTGGACCAAGTGGCCGTGGATCCGCGGGTGCTCCTCTTCAGCGGCTTCGCCATCGTGATCGCGGCGCTGTTGGCCTCGCTCGGGCCCCTGGTACGGCTGCCGCACACCGGAAAGGCCGAGGTGCTCGTGGCCGGGGCGCGGGGCAGCTCGGCGGGTCCGCGGCGCGCCCGCCTGACCGCGCTCCTGGTCGGGACCGAGGTGACGCTGTCGGTGGTTCTGGCAATTGGCGCCATCATCCTGGTCCGGAGCCTGGGGCGACTCCTTGCGGTAGACCCCGGCGTTGCGGTCGAACGGCTCACCACCGCGCGGGTGACCCCTAACCCGGTCTGGTGCAAGGACCAGGCGGGTCCCTGCACCTGCGATTCAGCGAACGGCCGCTGCCTCGCGTTCTTCCCCGCGCTGGAGGAGCACCTTGCCGCGATCCCCGGTGTACGGGGGGCGGCCATGGGAACTACCATCCCGCTCGACAATGGACAGTTCACTTTCCCGATGGACATTCAGGACAATCCGGTGCCCCCGGGCCAGCCGGCCCACATGCTGGGCACCCACACGGTGTCGCCGGGGTATTTCGCCGTCCTCGGGATTCCGCTGCTGGCGGGGCGGACTTTCACGCCAAGCGACCGGACCGACGCCGAGCCTGTGGTCATCGTGAGCCGCGCACTCGCCGACAAGTACTGGCCCGGTGGGTCCGCGGTGGGGAAGCACCTCAAGCCGGTGTGGATTCCCAAATGGGCCACCATCGTCGGCGTGGTTGAAGACGCGCGTTACGAAGGCCTCTCGGTGGAGCGGCCCTCCGAGGACTTCTACATGCCGATGGCGCAGTGGGGGGTCGGCTCGGTGACCGTGGTGCTCAAGAGCGACCTCTCCGCCGAGGTACTCGAGCGGGTGCTGCGCAAGGAGGTGGCAATCGTGGACCCCACCGCCACCGTGACCCAGGTGCGCTCGATGGGCGAGGTGGTCACCGCCTCGGCGGCCTCGCCGCGCACCACCGCCACGCTCATCGGTCTCTTCGCCGCGATGGCGCTCGTCCTCGGCGCCATCGGGGTCTACGGAGTGCTGTCCTACGGGGTAACCCAGCGGCGCCGGGAGATCGGGATCCGCATGGCCATCGGCGCGGCACCGAGCGCCGTCAAGCGGATGGTGCTGCGGGAAGGTGCGCGGCTCGTGGTGGGTGGCGTGGCCGCCGGGCTGCTGGTGGCGTGGCTTGCCGCATCGGTGCTCAAGGGATTCGTGTTCGGGGTGGGGGTGCGGGATCCGCTGACCTACGCGGCGGTGCCGCTGCTCTTTGCCGCGGTAGGAATCGCGGCGAGCTACTTCCCGGCGCGGCGGGCAACCCGGGTGAGTCCCACCGAGGTGATGCGGGACGAGTAGCGGCGCGGACTCCCGGCCGGCCTACCGCCTTACCCGCATTCCCAACTTCGCATCCCACTGCAGGAGCTTGGCGCTCTTCTGGAGCGGCGCCTCCGGCACCGCACCCACCGACACCCCGTGGGGCCACGCCGCGGGGCAGATGGCCACGTAGCGCGCGTATCCGCCCACCCCGCCGGCGAATTTCGGGTATCCGATGGTCACCAGACATCCCGTCTCCGCCACCTGATCCAGATTGGTGACGCCCTCCGCCTGCGTGTAGCCGCTGTGCATCAGCCAGCTTTCGCCCTCGAGCGTGGCCGTGGTGTCGGTGTCGAGCGGCTCATGGCCGTGGAAGAGGATGTGGCGCTCGAGGTGGAGGAACTTGAGCGCGGCAAGGGAAACACCGGCAAACAGGGTGCGGGTGGCCAGCGCCGGGTCGGGCCACTCCTTGGACCAGTCGGACCGCACCATCACCACCGCCCCCTCGGGAATGCGGCCGTTCCTGGCTTCCCAGCTGGTGAGGTCGGCCACCTGCAGGTGGTACCCCGGGTGGCGCGCCAGCGAGTCCACGATCGAGATCACCACCAGCGGCCGCACCGCGAAGGTCGGAGGCAGCTCGTCGATGGCGGGATACTCCGGCGCCCAGTGAGCCGGCGGATCGAGCTGGGTGCCGTACTGGTCGGTGGTCAGGCGGTAGGCGGTGGCCTCGAACCCGTCCTTGGCGTAGGTGTAGGGCTTGCCGGTCTCGGGGTTGAGTGTGGGGCCGAAGGTGGCCGGACCGAAACCGTGCCACACCGGGATGGCGGGGGTAATGGTGTGGGTGAGGTCGATGTACTTGGCGCCCTTGAGCGATTGCTGGTAGAGCGCCCAGAGACCAGGGGCACCGGCGGCGTCGGACGGCTGCCGGCCGGGAGCCGCCGGTCCGCAGCCGGAGAGTGCCAGCGCGAGGAGCGCAGCGGACGCCGCGGTCCGCGGCGCGCGGGGGATCATCACCATCCTGCGGCCATGCCGTCTTTTCGCGGATCACTCGCTGCGGCCCACCCGCGGGGGAGCCGCATGACCACCTGGCCTCCGCCGGCGTTGCCCGGCGTCAGCATCAGCACCCGATGCCCGAGCTTCTCCAGCGCCGCCCGGGTCTCCGGACCGATCGGCCCCTCGAGCCCGACCTGCAGCCCGCTCCAGTGCCGGAATCGCGCTGCATCGAGCGCCTCCTGAAGGTCCATTCCGAACTCGAGCAGGTTGAGCAGCACCTGCAGATGTCCCTGCGGCTGAATGGCGCCGCCCATCACCCCGAACGCCAGCCACGGCTGTTCGCCATCGGGCCCCGGCTGGGTTACGAAGCCGGGAATCAGGGTATGAAAGGGCCGTTTGTTGGGGCCCACCGTGTTGGGGAGCCCCGGCTGCATGGTAAACCCCGCGCCGCGGTCGTGCAGCACGAAGCCGGTGCCCGGCACCACCACCGCCGAGCCGAACTCCTCGTAGTTGCTGTTGATGAACGAGACCATGTTGCCGGCCGAATCGGCCGCGGCCAGGTAGATGGTCTCGCTGGCGGTGGCGGCGCTTCCCGGCTCCATCCGCTCCGCGGCCTTACCCTCGTCCAGCAACGCCCGGCGCGCCGCGATGAACCGCTGGTCGAGGAGCCGTTCGGGGCTGATGGTCATCGCCGCCGGATCGCCCACCCAGCGGGCCAGATCGGCATACGCCAGCTTCTTGGCTTCGATCAGATGGTGCAGATACGCGGGCGAGTTGTGACCCATCGCCTTCAGGTCATACGGCTCGAGGATCTTGAGCATCTCGAGCACCGCCACCCCTTGATTGTTGGGTGGGAGCTCCCACACCGTCTTGCCCCGGAAGGTGGTGGAGATCGGGGTGACCCATTCCACCCGCTGGGCGGCCAGGTCTTCCAGCGTCAGGAATCCGCCCAGCGCGGCCAGCCGATCGACGATCTTCCTGCCCAGCGCTCCGCCATAGAGGGCCCCCGGCCCGTCTTTGGCGATCATCCGGAATGACGCCGCCAGGTCGGGGTTGCGGAACCACTCTCCCGCCCGGGGCGCGCGGGCGCCGCCCACCAGGTAGGTGGCCCGGGCGCCTTCGTCCCGCGCCAGCCGGTCCACGGCCGCGGCCCACTGGCCCGCGATGATCGGGCTGACCGGGAAGCCCTCCTCGGCGAGCCGAATGGCGGGGGCCAGCGCCTGGGCCAGGGTGATGGTGCCGTATCGCTCGAGTAGCGCCGCCCACCCGGAGAGCGCCCAGGGCACGGTAATCGGCTCCGGCCCGTAGAGCGGCACGCTGATCCGCCCCCGCGCGGCCAACTCCTCCCGGGTCATCCGCGAGCCGGAGCGGCCGCTGGCGTTGAGCGCCACCAGCTTCCGATCCCGGGAGGACCAGAAGAGGGCGAACATGTCGCCGCCGATCCCGGTCATGTGCGGCTCGACCAGATTGAGCACGGCCGCAGCGGTGACCGCTGCGTCGATGGCGTTGCCGCCCCGTTCCAGCACCGCGAGGCCCGCGGAGGTTGCCAGCGGCTGGCTGGTGGCGATGATGCCGTGGGGGGCGTAGACGGTGGAGCGGCCCGCCAGGGACGCCGCGCGTTCCTGCGCCCGGGCGGGAGCAGAGGCCCCGAGTACGATCAGGATGACGGCGGTGCCACGCGCAACGGACATGAATCGAGCGCCTCGGAGGGGTGACCTTCCCGGCGTACCTAATCGGTCTTAATCTACGGCGGCATCCGGCATCGTGTTCGACCGGACGATTCTCCTTCCATGGAATCCATGCACACCGCCCGCCGGACCCACACCTTCACCGAATCGGTCATCCGCGGGATGACC
>JBGPEJ010000166.1:0-7401 GCA_041482775.1 Gemmatimonadota bacterium
CATCGTCTAGTGAGGCAACCGGCGCCGATGCTCCCCAACCGGCACCGAATCCGGGACCCGAGGCGCGCAGCAGCGGTACAGCCCCTTCCGGCGCAGGGAAGCCGACCCAGTACGAAGTCTGCCGTCTGGTCCGTGGGGCGGGTGCTCGGATCCCCGGAAAGAAATACACTGTCTATCTGAGCGGCGTCATGCTGAGAGCCAACCTCAATGAGGAGGACTACAGCCGCGCTTTTGCCGCCTCCCTCGTCAAGAAATACGGGGTCCCTCAGGGCGTCACCCCCGAATGTCTAGCCTCCCCCTCGCGGGCCGAGGCCCAGAAGGTGATCGATGTGCAGTGGACCGACCAGCCGCTCATGACCACGTACGTCCGCACCGGCTGGACCTACTCCCTGGCACGCCCCGCAACGGACCCCGCCAAGCGCCCACAGCGACCCTAATCGTTGTCCCGTGCGCTGGGGCTCCGCGCGCCACCCCTATCACATCTCATAGCGATCAAATCCCGAAATCTGGCGCGGCTCCCTGAGCGGGCGCTATCAGTAGGTAGCGTTCACCTTCGGGCGCAATTTCTGGGAATGTTGAGCCACTTCTTGCCCAGGGGGATGTATGGACATGACCAAGGTCGTCGCGATCGTGGGGCTCCTCGTCGCGTTGAGCGTGGCGTCCGAACGGCTGGTCGAGATCATCAAGGGGGTGATTCCGCCGCTCACCGGGAAGAGCGCCGTGCAATGGAAGGAGGGGGTGAGGCGCACCATAAACCAGCTTCTTGCCGTCGGCGCGGGAATCTTCACCGCCTATCTGGCCCGCCCGGTCATTCCCACCGAAGCGCTCCCGGCCGCGAACACCTCCACGATCATCGCGCTGGGGCTCTTGGCCAGCGGAGGCTCCGGCTTCTGGAACGCCGTGCTGACCTACGTGCTGCAGGTCAAGGACCTCAAGGAAGCGGCCGCGACCAACGCGCGCGTCGGCGCCGGCCTTGCTGTGCCGAAGTAGTCAGGCGAATCATCTGAACGGGAGCGTGGCCATGATCACCCATCAAGTAGCCCTCGTCAGCGAGACTAGCCGGATCTCGCCCTCGTCACTCAACCGGGTCGCTGCGGCGCTGCAGAAGCAGGCGATCCGCGATTTCGCCCCGATCTGGGGCATCCGCAGCACGGTGGGCGGCTTCGCCAGTCTGGACGATGTGCCCGTCGGGTACTGGCCCATCGTGGTGATGGACGACATCCAGACCCCCGGCGCCGCCGGGGTTCACGAGGACGATCAGGGGCAACCCTTCGCCCTGGTGCAGTACGATCCCCAGTGGTCGTTAACCGCCAGCCACGAATGCCTGGAGATGCTGGCCGATCCCTTCGGCCGCCGCCTGGTGGCGGGAAACTCGGTGGACCCCAAGCGCCCGGGACGGGTGGAGTATCTGGTCGAGGTGTGCGACCCCTGCGAGGCGGCCAGGCTGGCCTATACGGTGAACGGGGTGGTGATGTCGGACTTCTACACGCCGCACTTCTTCGACCCGGTGGCGTCCGGGGCGGTTCGCTATAGCTTCCGGGGTTCGCTCACCCGGCCGAGAGAGGTGGTCAAGGGCGGCTATCTGAGCTGGCACGAGCCCAGCTCGAACCACTGGTTCCAGGAGCGCTTCTTCGGCGCCAAACCGGAGATCGTGGACCTGGGGGTAATGGCGCGATCCAACGAGAGCCTGCGGAGCCAGATTGACCGCCTGACCCCGCGGCCCGGCTCTCCCGCGCGGCCACGGACCACCCAGGACCGGGAGCACATCGCCACGCTGGCGCAGCACGCGAAGACCACGCGCTCGACCAACGCCAAGGCCAGAGGGTGGCGCAAACGATTCAGCATGCTCAAGAATGCCAAGGAGTAACGATGGCTTCCGACGATAAGGCGGCGCGCAAGGCGCGGGCCGAGAAGATCCGGGCCCGGGCCCGGCGCCCGGACCCCGACGGTCCGGCGGGCTCGGGGGAGCCATCCCCGAGTCCGCCGGAGGAGAGCCCGCGCGACTTCGTCGAGCGGCGGATGCGGGAGATCGACGCGGAGAAGAAGCCCAAGGTTTGAGCGACGGATGCCCATGACACCGCATCGCATCGCCCGCGTTGCAGGCGCACTTGGCATCCTCGCCACGGCCGCCGCGGCGCAGGACACCGCCCTGACGCGCTCGGTGGTTGCCAATCGGCTGCCCCTCGGCATCAGCGATGGCCGGCTCGCCGGCACCGGCGGACGCCTGCTGGTGAACGAGGGCCGGAATGCCCGCTTCCTTCTGGTGGGCGAAGAGCACGGCATTGCCCAGACGCCCCAGGTGATCGAGGCGTTGCTGCGCGAGCTGCGCCCGGCGGGGTACAACACCTTCACCATCGAGATCAGTCCCCTCCAGGGGGCCCGGCTCGACGCCCTGGCAAGACAACCCGGCGCCCGGGACAGCTTGAACGCCTTGCTGGGCCCCTGGTACTCCACCATCCCATTCTATTCGGTGGCGGAAGAGCATCGCTTGCTCGAGTTCGCCATGACCCGGCAGGATGCGCTGCCCCCGATGCGGATCTGGGGGCTCGACTACGACGTGTCCGCCGATCGGCTCTTTCTGGCCGAGCTCGAGGGACTGGCACCGGCGGCGGGGAAGGCGGCGGTGCGGCGGGCCCGTGATCTGGCCGACAGCGGATTCGTCGCGATTGTCCGGGACAAGAATCCGACCAGGCTCTTTGCCTGGTCGGCGCCGGACTCGGTGTTCGGCGCGCTCCGCGCCGCCTTCGGGGGCCATCCGCCGCCGCGCGCCGCCGCCATCATCGACGTATTCGAGCGCTCAGCCAGGATCAACCGGCTCTTCCTCGGCGGTGACGGGTATGCGTCCAACCTGATGCGCTCGGCGTTCCTCCGGGAGAACTTTGCGAGGGCCCTCGCCGACGCTCCGGCCAGCGGACCCGCCCCCCGGGTGCTCTTCAAGTTCGGCGGCAGCCATGTGATGCGCGGATTCAACGCGACCCATGCCCTGGACCTCGGAACCGCCGCAGCCGTCGCTGCGGAAGCGCGGGGGGAGCGGGCCTTCAACCTGCTGATTCTGGGCGGACCCGGGGGGAGAGCCGCGCGCATGAACATCACCTCGTTGCAGTACGAGCCCGCTCCAAGCAGCGAAGTGGACGGCGCCAACCTGGCCTGGCTGCGGCCGGCGGTTCCCGATAGCGGCTGGGTGCTGTTCGACCTGCGCGCAATCCGCGCCGAGTACGTGGGCCGGCGCGGGTTGTCCCTCAGCGCGATGCAGGACCGGATGCTTCATGGGTACGACGCCATCGTGGTCCTGACCGGCAGCACGCCCGGGACGCCGGCGTTGCTCATGGTCCGGTAGCCCGCCGGAGCCTTCCGAAGGGTGGCCAGCCGGAAGGGGCTACGCCCGGATGATGCCGAGGTGACCGGCCGTGACGCAGGTGTGACGCCGGCGGCGTATTCTCGCTGCCGACTTTACCTCATGGAGGACACCCTCACATGCGTACCCGCGTCGCTCTGTTCCTTGGCCTGCTGCTGGGCCACTCGTCAGTGCAGGCCCAGGGCCGGCTGGTCAAGCCGACGTTCGCCCCCAGCGTCGCGGCCACCGTGACAGTTCCTGCCATGAGCTCAGGCGGCAACCTGAGCGGGGTGGGCATCAACCTGAGGTACGTGCGGGTCAATGTCGATGCCGGACAGTCCCTGCAGCTGATGGGCCCGACGAGCGGCACCCTGGCCAGCTCTGCCATGGTCTACTCCACCGGCAGCAGACTCCCCAACGGCTCGTACTCGGTGCGGTTCGACTTCCACGATGTCACTGCTGCCACCCAGCTTGCGGTCACCTGGCTCAGCGGGGGGACCATTGCCACTTGCACGCTCAATGCCTCGTCTGGCCCAAACAACATCCAGTCCTGCGCCGCCTCATTCGCCATCACCGATGGCTGGCTCAACTTCCTCGGCGTTCAGCCGACGACCTATGGAGTCTCGATGTGGTTGACGCAGGTTACGGTAACGCGATACCAGTGACGGCGGCGGCTTTCCCCTAAGGAACACCCCAGGAGGTCCCATCCCTATCGGCCGGAAGGAAGCGCTCGTCGCCGCATTGCCGCGCTCGAGGTCCAAGTGGCAAACCAGGGGGCTTCCGGGCGGCCCTCACCGCCTCAGCCGCGATGGCGATCAAGGGCGCCACCATCGCGTTGAACCAAGGCTCGCCATGCCGAATCCGGTCACCTCGGGGGGCAGCCCGGTTGCCGCTGTCTCGGAGGACGAGCCCGTGAACATCCTGACATTCGGACAGGTCAACAGCGGCTGCCAATTTCACTGCCGGTTTGGAGGGGTCATCACGATCCTGTCGCCCGGCCAGCACGGCACGACGGTGGCGTAGTGGGAGAGCGTCCCGGCAAGCAGGCCATCGTCTTCATCGCGATCACCCTGCTGCTCGATACCATCGGCTTCGGGCTGATCATTCCGGTGCTGCCGAAACTCCTGGTGCAGCTCACCGGGGAAGACGTGAGCCATGCCGCCATCCACGGCGGGTTCCTCTCCTTCCTCTACGCCACGATGCAGTTCCTCTGCGCGCCGGTGCTCGGCAACCTTTCCGATCGCTTCGGGCGCCGCCCGGTTCTGCTCTATGCGATCGGGGCCCTCGGCGTGGACTACCTGATCATGGGGGCCGCGCCCACCCTGGGCTGGCTGTTCTTCGGGCGCGCGATCTCGGGGATGGCCGGCGCCTCGTTCACCCCGGCGTACGCCTACGTCGCGGACATCAGCTCGCCGGAGCGGCGGGCCCAGAACTTCGGAGTCATCAGCGCCATGTTCGGGATGGGTTTCATCATCGGCCCCGCCCTAGGCGGACTGCTCGGCCACTTCGGCCCCCGCGCGCCCTTCTTTGCCGCCGCGGCGCTCAGTCTGCTCAACCTTGGCTACGGCTTCTTCGTGCTCCCTGAATCGCTCACCCCGGAGCGCCGCCGGAGCTTCGACTGGAAACGGGCCAATCCCTTCGGCACCTTCCGCCAGATGAAGAAGCACCCCGTGGTAATGGGCCTCCTCGGAGCGCTGTCTCTTTGGATGGTGGCCAACCAGGTGTTTCCCTCCACCTGGAGCTTCTACACCAAGCTGCGCTTCGGCTGGTCGGAGGCGATGATCGGCGCCTCACTGGCGCTGGTCGGCGGCGTCATGGTCACCAGCCAGATGATTCTGTTGCGCCTCATCGTGCCGCGGCTGGGCGAGCGGCGGGTGGCGCTCCTTGGCATCACGGTCGCCGCGGTCGGCTACGCGGGCTTTGCCAGTGCCACCGCGGGGTGGATGATGTTCGCGTGGCTGGCGACCTGGTTCTTCGGCGCCAGCGTGTTCCCGGTGACCAACGCGCTGATGTCGCACCGCATCGCCCCCGAAGCCCAGGGCGAGCTGCAGGGCGCCGTGGCCGGGCTCGCCTCGCTTGCCGCGATCGTCGGCCCCCTCCTGATGACCCAGCTGTTCGGCCACTTCGCCGCGCCGACGACGTCCCCGCACGTACCCGGTGCGGCGTTCCTCGCGGCGTCGCTGCTGACCCTGGTGTGCCTCGGGATCTTCTGGTCGGCGACGCGGGTGCCGGCGCAAGAGCCCGGCACCCTCCAACCGGATGGAGCCTGAGTTGCAGGCCATCCTGGGCGCGGGCGGCGTGGGTGGATTCGTCGGCGCAGTCCTGGCCGGCGGGGGGGAGCGTGTGCTCCTGCTGCTCCGCGCCGAATCGCTCCCCGGTCATCCCCCGGCGCTGACTCTCGACAGTCCATTCGGCCATCTCGACGTTCCGGTCGAAATGGCGGCGTCTCTGGACCAGGAAGTCGACATCCTCTGGGTGGCCACCAAGGCGACCCAGCTCGAGGCCGCGCTACAGGCGGTGCCGAATCCGGCACTCGCCCGGATGGTGGTGCCGCTGCTCAACGGGGTGGATCACATCGCCCGGCTCCGGGCCTGGTTCGGCGCGGAGCGGGTCCTGCCGGCCACCATTGCGGGGGAGCTGGAGCGGACCGCCCCGGGGAGGATCGTTCACCGGTCGGCATTTGCGAGCTTCGGATTCGGGGCGGCGGGCGAGCGGCGCCTGGCGCGAGTGGCCGAGATTCTCACCGGTTTTGGCTGTGGCTGCCGATTCGAGGCCGACGAGCTCACCCTGCTATGGCGGAAGCTCGTGATGCTCGCTCCGATGGCCTTGAACACCACCGCCGCACGCCGAACGGTGGGCGAGCTCTGGGCCGATCCGGAGTGGAGCAAGCGCGTTGAGGCGGCGGCGCGGGAGGCTTGCGCCGTGGCGCTCGCGCTGGGCGCCGCCATTGATGTCGAGGCGACCCTGGGGATGCTGCGAAGTCTTCCCGGCACGCTCCGCAGCTCGATGCAGAAGGACGTTGCCGCCGGACGGCCGCCCGAGCTCGACGCGATTGCCGGCCCCATCCTCCGAGGCGGCGCGGCCCGCGGAATCCCGGTCCCGGTAACGACCGAGCTGGCGGCGATGATTCGCGGGCCGCTCTCGCCTGCTTAGAAGGGCGAGTACTCCGGCGGCGTCACCCCGTTCAGACGCAGGTAGGGCACCGTCTGCCCCAGCGTCCAGGGGAAATGGTCCAGCAGCTCCATCAGCGCCCGGGCTCGAGTCACCTTGTGCCCGAACTGGGTGATCTCCTCCGTCATCGCGGCATCGCTTACGCCCTTGAGCATGGCAATGGTGTGATCCATGGCTGCGATGGCGTACGCCCTGAGCGCCGCCTTGTTGTGGAGGTAGACCGCGGAGTCGCCCAGCGAGGGGATCTTGGCCGACCCGGTGATCGCCAGATGGGCGATGAGCGCGTCGCTGCCGGCGGCATGCTCGATCTGCTCGGCGAAGTTGCGTACTCCCTTGGTGGGCCGAAAACCGAGCATCGAGTCGGGCGCCGCGTCGATGTACCGGAGCACCGAGGCCTTGTGGGTTTCCACCACGGCGATGAGCGCCGACTGGGGGATGAATTTCTGGGCGACCAGGGGCCTGGCCGCGATCGGCAGCACGGCCAGAGCGGCAAGGAGTGTCAATTGGCGCATCGGGACCTCAGAGGTTGAGTGCGGGGGACGGCGGATGACCGGACAAAACTGTCCCGAACGGGCTGCCTAGGCAAGCGGAACGGCGCTCCCGACGGGGGGGAGTTGACCGGGTCACATTCCGAAGGAGAAGCTGAACCCTCCGCCTCCCGAGCTGCCGAACCGGGGATTCACGACGTTGTTGAAGATGGAGCCGAAGGTATAGCTGAGCCCGGTGAAGGCGAAATACCGGTAGTTGGTCTTGAGCTGGCGCAGGCGCAGCAGCAGGTCCTCCTCCGAGACGCTCCCCTTGACCAGCGAGAGTTGGTCGCGGACCCGGGAGTAACTCCCGAACAGATTGTATGAGAGACCCTTGACGATCCGGAGGTTGGCGCCGCCGAACACGTC
>JBGPEJ010000167.1:0-7400 GCA_041482775.1 Gemmatimonadota bacterium
CGCCCCGCGCCAGGTCGAGCGCGCCGAGCGTTTCACCCAGCTCCCAGTGCGGCTTCGGGGAGAAATCGAAGCGGGGCGGCTCGCCCCAGGTGCGCACAACCCGATTTGCCTCGGCGGGGCCGACCGGAACCGCCGCATGGGGGAGATTGGGAATCCGCAGCAGGGCGCCGTGGAGCTGTTCTTCCACTTCGCGCAGCTCGGAGTCCAGCGCCTTGACCCGCTCCGCCGACACCTTGAGGGCCGCGAGGAGCTCGTCCGCCGGCTCCCGATTCCGCTTTCGCCGCGCGACCTCTTCGGTCTGGGCGTTGCGCTCCGCCTTGAGCCGCTCCACCTCCCCGACCCGCTCGCGCCAGCGGCGATCGATCGCCAGCACGTCGTCCACCCCCACCCCGATGGCCTCGTCGCCCCGGCGCAGCAGCGCCGCGCGAACACCCGCGGGATCCTGGCGGAGCAGACGAACGTCGATCACTTACCGGGAATCCCCACCTCGAGGTCCCGATATCCGCAGTTGATGTTGGCGAGAATCCGGAATTTCACCGAGCGGACCGCATCGTCGAAGCTCAGGACCTCCATCTTGGCGTAGTAGGGAATCCCCAGGGTGCAATTGGCATCCAGCGTCGATCGGACGTAGTACACCTGGCCGACCGTGGCGGGAACCGTATCGGCGGTCTGGTATCCGAGCTGCTGGGCGGTGGTGATCGAGTCGAACGGCGTCGGGGTGAGCTGGAAGCCGGGATTCCCGGTGGTTCTCCCGGTCTTGACCACCGCGCCCACCGGGAGGAAATAGCGGCGGCCGGCAGCGTTCATATCGTAGAGGAAATCGAAGAAGATCACCTGGTCCAGCCGTACCGCGGACCGCCCGGCGATCTCATAGCCGCTCGGCAGGTTGATTGCCGTGCCGGTCGCGGCCCAGACCGTGACGGTGTCCACCCGGTTCGCGAAATTGGCCGGGTTGAGGCCCAGCGGGTTACCGCAGCCCGCCAAGGCCGCCGCAGCCGGGAGGGCAAGAAGTACAGCGGAAAAAGGACTGATCGGACGCATCGCAGGAACCGAACTCTAAAGGGACTGAGGAATGGGGTCAACCCACGGTGTTTTCTTGACTTCGGTCGTGTCGCCCCCTAACCTTCCGGCCCACCTCCTGACCCCGATCCGGCGAGGCGCAATGGGCGGCTTGCGGGACATCATTCAGGGCTTCGCGGCGGGCGACTCGGTGCGCGGCGCCGCCATTATCGGCGAGGATGGGCTGGTCATCCACGACGCCCTCACCCCGGACGCCGACGGCGAGGCGGTAGCCGCCCTCGCGGTGACCACGATGCGCCACGCCGAGCAATTCGGCGGCGCCGGCCGCTGTGGCGAGCTCCGCACCGCGGTTTTCGATTTCGTGGAGGGGCCCGCGATTCTCGCCACCCTCACTCCCACCGCAACCCTGGTGGTCCTGGCTCGCCCCGACCGCGATCTCGGGCCGCTCCTCTTCGAATTGCACCACCGGCGTGATGCGCTGACCGGGCTGCTGTAACGATGGACTGGGCCGTCATCCTTGCGGGTGGCTCCGGATCGCGCTTCTGGCCGCTCTCCTCGCCGACTCGACCCAAGCAACTCCTCCCACTGGTCGGCGCCCGCTCGACCGCCGAAGAAACCCTGGACCGGCTCACCGGTTTCATCCCACTGAGCCGGACACTCGTGGTCACCGGGCCGACCATCGCGCCGATGCTCACCAAGCGGCTGGGCCTCGACCCCGCCAACGTCCTGGTCGAACCTCGCCCCGCGTCCACCGGCCCGGCGCTGGTGTGGGCCACCTGTGAAGCCAACCGGCGCGACCCGTCGGCCGCGGTGCTGGCGCTGCATTCCGATTGGGCGGTGGGCGATCCCGCGGCGTTCGTGCGCACGGCGGAAACCGCGCTGTTCGCGGCCCGGAATCATGATCGCCTGGTGACCGTGGGAATTGTTCCCTCCCGGCCGGAAACCGGCTACGGCTACATCGTACCGGGGACGCCCCTCGACCCCGGCGCCCGCACCGTGGCCCGATTCGCCGAAAAGCCGGACGCGAGCACCGCGCTCAACCTGATGGCCTCGGGGGCGCTCTGGAACACCGGGCTTTTCGCCTGGACCGCGGCGCGGCTCATGAGCGAAGTCCAGGCCCATACGCCGGAGATCGCCCCCCACATGATTCGGCTCGCCGAAGGGGATGTTCCCGGGTTCTTCAGCGCGGTCACCGCCATTTCCATCGATGTCGGCGTACTGGAGCGGAGCCAGGCGGTGGCGGTGGTTCCCGGCCATTTCGACTGGGACGACGTGGGAACCTGGGAGGCGCTTGCGCGGGTGCGCCCGCGTGACCGGAGCGGCAACGTCGCCGTGGGACCGGTGACCCTCTTCGAATCGAGCGATTGCATCGCCTGGAGCGACGGCACACCGATCGTCATCAGCGGAGTCAAGGACCTGGTGGTGATCCAGGCCAACGACCGCATCCTGGTGCTCGATCGCTCCCGCGCCGCGGACCTCAAGCGGACCCTCGACGCGCTGCCCGCCGAAGTTCGCGACCTGCCCGCATGACGCGCCTCGTCTGCATCGATCCGGCCGATCCCGGCGCTGCGTGGCAGCCGTTCACCGGCGCCCGCCCGCTCGCGGAGCTCCGCGCCGGCGCCTGGCGGATCCGGGAGCGGTGGGCCGGGGTACTCGGCCTCGAAGAGGTACTGGTCATGGCGAGCCACGCCGCCGGCTTCGCCGACGCGGACTCCGCCCCGCTCATCGGGACGGGCAGCATCGATGGTCCCGCCGTGGTGGCGCGATCGGATTTTGCGCCCGCCGGGCCCGCGCTCGAGCTGCCGACCGAAATCCGCCGGCTCAGCCATGATGACGAGACGGTGGCGTGGGTGGTGCGGGAGGGGGAAGCCTGGAACGCCGCCCACAATGATGGACCGGCGCTCCCGGTCGACGGCATGGTGCTTCGCGGCGCGTGGGATCTGGTCACCGCACTCGAGCACCTGCTCGCCGCCGACTGCGTGGACGCGCTGGCCACAGGTCCCGAGCCGGTCCCCGATGGCGCGCTGGTGCTGGGCGACCCCGGAGATGTGGCCTGTTTCGGCGCGCACGTCGAGCCCGGAGTGGTGTTCGACGTGCGGCAGGGCGTTGTGGTGCTGGAGGAAGGCGTCGTGGTGCGCTCCGGCGCCCGGCTCGAAGGGCCGCTCTTCGTCGGACCGGATACCTTCGTCCTGGGCGGTGCGCTCCGTCATTCCGCCATCGGCCCCCGCTGCCGCGTCCACGGCGAAGTGTCGAGCACCGTATTTCTGGGCTACGCCAACAAGAGCCACGACGGCTTCCTCGGGCACAGCGTCGTGGGCCAGTGGGCCAACCTGGGAGCCGGCACCATCACCTCGAATCTCAAGAACACCTACGGCGAGGTCCGCCTCGATCTCCCCGGCGGCCGGCTCGAGACCGGCCGTACCAATCTCGGCACCCTGTTCGGCGATCATGCCAAGACCGGGATCGGCTCGCTCCTCCCCACCGGAGGGGTAATCGGCACCGGTGCCAGCGTGGTCGGCGCCCCGGTACCCAAGTGGGTCCCCCCCTTTTCCTGGGGCGCCGCCGGCGCGGAATTCCTCGATGCCGACGGATTCGTGCGGATCGCGAAGCGGGTGCTGCCGCGCCGAGACGTCGAGGTCGACCCCGCTATCGAGACCTCGCTCCGGGCCATCCACCGCCGCCTGGCCCGGTGACCACCCTCACCGTCCTGGGCTCGGGATCGGGGGGCAACGCCTGCGCCCTGGCGTTCGGCGACGCCGTGCTGCTTCTCGATGCCGGGTTCAGCGCGCGGGAAGTCGAACGCCGAGCGGAGCTGGCGGGGGTGGACCTGGGCGCGCTCTGCGGCATTGCACTCACCCACGAGCATGGTGATCACGCCCAGGGCGCCGTCCGCCTGGCGGCACAGCATCGGGTGCCGGTGCTCGCCTCGGCGGGGACCTGGATGGGGGTGGGGGCTCCGCGGGGAATCCGCCACCTGGCCATCCGCCCCGGGAGCCGGACCGAATGCGGCCCGTTCACCCTGAGCGGCTGCGCCCTGCTGCACGACGCGGCGGAGCCGCTGGCGCTGGCGGTGACAACCACCGACGGCCTGGGCATCGGCGTGGCCTACGATTTCGGCCGGCCGACCCAGGCGCTGCGCTACCATTTTCGCGAGCTCGATGCCCTGGTGCTGGAGGCCAACTACGACGAGGTGATGCTGCGAACCAGCGGATATCCTGCGTCGGTGCAACAGCGGATTGCGGGGAGCGGTGGCCACCTCTCCAACCGCGCGAGCGCACAGCTGCTGGAGGAGCTCTGTCACCCGGGCCTGGGGACGGTGGTGCTGGCCCACCTGAGCCAGAAGTGCAACTCACCCGAGGCGGCCCGGGCCACGGTGGAACCGATCCTTCGCGGCGCGGGATTCACCGGAACCCTCGCGGTGGCGCTGCAGGATCAACCGCTCGCGCCGCTCGGGCTCACGCGAATCACCCTCCCGGAGCCGGCGCGTCCGGATCGGGGGGCACCGCAATATTGGGAGGACGAGGTGTCGCCGGCCCCACCTTCTTGAGGGTGATCGGGTCGGTGAGGTCGCCGCCCGAGAGGGTCAGGCGATCGCCCTTCAGTTTGAGTTTGTAAGTTTCCCACTCGCCGCCCAGGGCGATCATGATCTGCCCGGGGCGGAGCCGCCACCGCACCGTCTCCTTCCCCCACGACGCGCTCGAGTCCCCCCGGATCATGACCGTCTTGGGGCCGTCGGCCTTGACCTTCCCCTTCTCCAGCTGCCAGAGGCCCGAAAGCGTAGCGCCGGACGGTTCTTGCAGGAGGATCAGAGCTCCAGCCAGCCAGCCTGCGTGCCGCACGGCGCGACTCCGGGATGAATTCGAAGACAAACCTAATCGGGGCCCCCGGGTCATTGTCCCGGGCAGGCCCATATGCGGAGACGAACTCGGAGACTACCCGCTCCACGTCCCGGGCGAGTTATCGCAATATGGGAATCCAGGCCCAGAAGAGGGTCGCCTCGCCCTCGGGCGGTTCCTCCAGGGAGGGAACGGCGAACAGCATCGGACCGAAGCCCGCCGGCAGGTAGACGTCGGTATCGAGGTGAACTGCCGCCCACAGGAACGAGTGAGCCGGAATGCGGAGCGACGTGGAATTCGGAGGAGTAACCATCCTCGCGCCGGCGACCGGGAATCCGTACTTGCGGAGTTCTCCGATCGGGAATGTTCCGGGGGAAACGTCGCCCGCCGGCCCCGTCACCAGGACTTCCACGTGTGGGTTGGCCAGCAGATCCATGGTGCAGGCCTTGAGGTCGACACTCATCGTTACCCAGGAGAGCCGTCCGGACGGATCGCTGCTCACGAAGGGACCCCGGCTGCGCATCCGGGTAGTGGCCATGGGCGTCTGGTTCCGGTCGGTCGTCTGGTCGTTGAGGGTGGGCGCCCCGCCTTGAGCGGGGCCCTCCCAGGTGGCTTGGTCCGGGCTGGCAACCGTGCGCCCCAACCTCGAGACTTCGATCTTGAAGTCGTGCTGGACTTCCACGGTGATGTTGCTGGTGGTACCGGCCCGGGCGTAGGAAAGGTGCACGTACCCGCCCCATGCCCGGACGGCGCCGATGCCGCCGCAGCGGGTGGCCAACATCGAATCGGTGGATCCACCGGTCCGGTCGGCGGGATCGAGGACCGCCACCACGGCGACTGCCTTGAGGCTGTCGAGCTCGGCACCCACCACGGTGGTGCCGGCCGCCTTGGCCGTCACCACTCCCAACGCAGTAACCGTCACCACGGAATCCGGCGCCGCGACCCACTTGACCCCGGCATTGGGAAGGAGGTTGCCCGAGGCGTCCTTGACGACCGCCGCGAGGGTGGCGCTCCTCCCCGGGGAGAGGAAGAGCGGGCTCGGCGTGATGGTAAGGGTCGCCGCGGGCGCCGCACCGGCGGCGGGAGGCGGCTCGGCAATCGAGGGAACCCGACCGCCGGTCGTTGACACCGTAACACCACTCAACCCCAGGAGACCGAACCCGACGAAGAGACCATGCCGCATGAGGTCGCTCCCCTCAGCTCCACGGGTTAGGTCGTACTGCTGCCGCCGGGCTGCGCGGGCGCTGGTGGCGCGGCCGGCCTCCGGCCCAATCTATCAGGCGGCGGCAGCGGCGCCACCGGGGCGCCGCCCGCCGGCAGGCAGCCCCGGGCGCGGAGGGTGCACCGCACACCGGCCGACGGCCGAGGGAGTTAGCTTTCGGGCCGGACCCGACGCCCCTGCTGCCGACAGCGGTCCCCCCCCCAGTGATTGCGAATGTCCCCATGAGCCTTTGCCTCCAGCGTTTGGCGTTGCCTCGGCTCGCACTGGGAGCCGGCCTCTTCCTCGGCCTCTTCCCCGCCGCTGCGTGGGGCCAGGGCGCGGATTCGGCCAAGGGCGCCCCCGACGCGCTCCGGGTGTTCATCGACTGCGGCATGTGCGACCTCCAGTTCCTCCGGAAGGAAATCACCTTCATCAATCACGTGCGCGACCGGCAGGTGGCCCAGGTCCATGTATTGATAACGACCCAGGACACCGGCGGCGGCGGCACCGAATACACTCTCAAGTTCATCGGCCTGGAACGGTTCGCCGGAAGCGACGACCAGCTCAAGTACGTCGCCTCGGCCACCGCGATCAATGATGAACAGCGCAAGGAGCTGGCGCGCGTAATCAAGCTGGGTCTGGTCCGGTTCGCCGCCCGCTTCCCCAACGCCCGCAACCTCGATGTGACCTACACCGCGGACACGGCCCATTCGGGCGCGGCGCAGAAGCCCCACGATCCCTGGAACAACTGGGTCTTCACCCTGAGCGCCAACGGCAACTTCAACGGAGAGGCAAGCACCAAGTCGAGCTACATCAACGGCCAGATGTCGGCCAGCCGGATCACCGAGGACTGGAAGCTCCGCTGGTCGCTGTCGGGAAGTCGGAACCACAGCACCTATGAGCTCGACGACACCACCACCATCAGAAGCCGGTCCAGCTCCTATTATGGGAGCGGGCTCCTGGCCCGGAGCCTGGGCGCCCACTGGGCCGCCGGCGCGCAGACCTCGGCGGTATCATCCACGGTCGACAACCAGGATATCGTGCTGCAGGTGGGGCCGGCGGTCGAATACGACTTCTTCAAGTACAGCGAATCGACTCGGCGGCTGCTGACCTTGCAGTATGGGATCAACCTGATCCATTCTCGCTATACCGATACCACGATCTTCGAGAAGACCCGGGAGACCCTGCTGAACCAGCGTCTCACCCTGTCGTTGAGCGCCCAGCAGCCCTGGGGAAGCGCCAACGTCGGCGTCACCGGCTCCACCTACCTTCATGACCTGTCCAAGAATCGGGTGGACGTGTTCGGCGGCGCCAACCTCCGGATCGTCAAGGGTCTCTCATAC
>JBGPEJ010000168.1:0-7347 GCA_041482775.1 Gemmatimonadota bacterium
AGCCGCGCTTCAGCGAGGAACCGGGCCGCCAGCGCCCGATTCACCACCAGATCGGGGTCGATGACCTTCACCGCCACCCGACGGTCCAGCGCCAGGTCGGTCGCCAGGAAGACGATCCCCATTCCGCCGCGGCCGAGCTCCCGCTCCAGGCGGTATTGCCGCCCGATGGCCCGCCGCAGCGTCTCGAGGAGATTCGCGCCGTGAGTGGTCATGTGCTTACCCCGTTCGATGCCCGGAGCTCATCGTTCGTTGCGTTTGGCACCGCCCGGGAGCGGCATCCGGCGGGCGGGGGTTGAGCGGTGGTTGAGGGTCCCGACCCATTCTCCCCCCGCCCCTGGAGGAGGACTCCACCGTATGACCGCATTGCCGCCAGCCGGCCGCTTCCCCGCCCCGACGGTAGCCGCAGTGGTGGCACCGACCGAGCGGGCCAGCCTCGACGCCGCCAGCGTGGGTTGCTTCTCGGTGCTGCACCGGAGCTCGGTTCCCGAGGCCGTGCGTGCGGTCCGCGAACGCGCGGTCGACGCCGTCCTTCTGTCGGTAAACCACTGCGCCGCCGAGTCGGGAGACCTCGTCGACCAGCTGATCCGGAGCTTTCCCGGCGTCCCCACGGTGGCGCTGGTCACCCGGCACGACGCTGTCGCGTCGGAAACACTCCTTCGACTCGGCGCCAACGGCGTACGGCAGGTGGTGGACGTCACCGCCCCCGCCGGATGGATGCGATTGCGCCAGTTGGTTACCGAGCCGGCCACCCGGGGCGCCGCCCGCATTCTCGCGCCAACCCTGACCGCGCTCCCCGACTTACCCCAGGACGCCCGCTTTCTCCTCGAGCTGCTGATCCGCATTGCGCCGGAAACCCCGGCGGTCCGCGCCCTTGCCACCCGGTGCCAGATCAAGCCCAGCACCCTCATGTCCCGATTTGCCCGGGCGGGGCTTCCCTCCCCCAAGACCTACTTGGCGGCGATCCGGCTGCTCTACGCGGCGCAGTATTTCGAGGGTGGCGGCCGCTCGGTGGCCGACGTGGCCTACCGGCTGGATTGCTCCTCACCGCAGAGCTTCGGACGGACCCTCCGCGCCATGCTGGGGATTACCCCGGGTGAATTCCGCCGGCGATTCTCCTTTGCGACGGCGCTCGAGCGTTTTCTCGCACAGATGGTGGAGCCGTATCGGAAAATCTGGGAAGGGTTTCACCCCCTGAGGACCGCGCGGCGGGACTAGCAGCTCAACTGACGCCAAGCTGGCTAGTAGTTGTTAATGCAACTATGTTAAATCCGAGCGCCTCGAGCGCCGCGCGGCCACCTTGCTCGCGGTCGACCACGGCCAGGATCCCCAAGACTAGCCCGCCGTTGGCCCGGACCGTCTCGACCGCCTCCCGGGCAGACCCCCCGGAGGTAATGACATCCTCGATCACCACCACCCGATCCCCGGAGGCGAAGTTTCCCTCGATTCGCCGGCGGGTCCCATGGTCCTTGGCCGCCTTTCGGACGCTGAAGGCCTGAACCAGTGGTGGACGATCAGCGCTCGCCCGCGCGATCGCGTAGGCCACCGGATCGGCCCCCAGGGTGAGTCCCCCGACCGCTGTCGGTGCCCAGCCCGCCTCGCGAATGGTGGCCAGGCCGAGCCGCCCGATGAGGAGCTGCCCTTCGGCGGACATGGTGGTCTTGCGGGCGTCGATGTAGTAGCTGGAGCGCTGACCGGAGGAGAGGACGAACTCACCGAAGCTCACGGAGCGCTCGCGGAGCAGGGCCGCGAGCGTCTCCCGATCGCTCACTCGCCGCCTCTCTTGAACAACGAAGAGAGGAACCCACCCTTCCGGTCGGGCGGAGGGTCGGACCGCACCGCGGCGCAGAAGGCGCCGGCGAACTCACCCACCGACTTCCACCGCTTGGACAGATCGCGTTCCAGGCCGGTCATCACCGCGGCCTCGATCGCCGCGGGGAACTTGAGGCCCTTGACCGCCTCGTTGAGGGGAACCGGTGACTGGGTAAGCAGCTGCTGAAACAGCTCCCGCGGGCTGCGGCCGGGGAAGGGGAGGACCCCGGTGAGCAGATGGTAGGCAATGGTGGCAAGGCTGTAGACGTCGGCCTGCTCCCCGACCAGCTCGCCGGAAAGCGCCTCGGGGGCCACGTACTGGAGCGTCCCGACGAAGAAGCCCGCGCGGGTGAGCCGTTCGGCGGGATTGTCCTCGGCGTCGCGCGCGATGCCGAAATCGAGGAGACGCGCCGTCTGGGTCTCCGGGTCGTACATGATGTTCGCCGGCTTGAGATCGCGGTGAATGATGCCGGCCCGGTGCGCTACCTCGAGAGCCTCACCCAGCTGCTCGATGATCCGGGCCACCAGCGGCGGCGCCAGCCGTCCGGCCGAGGTGAGGAAGCTGGCGAGCGGCTCGCCGTTGGCCCACTCGAGGGCCAGGTAGTACACCCCGTCCGCTTCGCCGAAGTCGTAGGTGCGGATGATGTTGGTGTGATTGATCCGTGCGCCAAATTCCGCTTCGCG
This sequence comes from Gemmatimonadota bacterium, assembly GCA_041482775.1. GTDB lineage: Bacteria > Gemmatimonadota > Gemmatimonadetes > Gemmatimonadales > GWC2-71-9 > JABFSM01. The sequence goes on from JBGPEJ010000168.1 coordinate 2,494, forward strand.
AAGGAATCGCTTCACCGCCACCGGGTCCTGCGCCATGCGGGGCCGGAGCACCTTGATCGCGGCCGCACCGCGTTCCGGATGCTCCGCGCGATACACCGTTGCGGTGCCGCCCTCGCCCACATGGGAGAGGAGTTGGTATCCGGCCACGGTTCTGCCGACGAGATTATCTTGGCTCATGGGGGGCAGTCCAAACTACTGCCGGCCGGGTGCCCTCACAAGCGGCGCGTGCACGCCGGCCCCGTTGTGGGCGTCCCCTCAACGTGAACTTGAGCCGGACCGGCCTCGCTACCTCTTCCCTCGGCGCTCGCATGAAGACCTCCAACCTCCTCCGGCGCGTGGCGCCGACCGGGCTTCTGCTCACCGTAGCGGCGTGCGGGGGCTCTCGCACACCGGCCCGCGGCGTTGCCCCCTCCACCGAGCAGACCCTCACCGAGCTCTTCAATCTTCCGGCGCTGTATCAGCGGATCGGGCGCCTCGCGGCGAGCGGACCGATGCCGTTCGTGGGGAGCATCGCGTTCGTGGCGGGGCAGGGGGACTCCACCATCACGCGGGTGGGTCTCTCCTTCGAGAACCACGCATTCGCCTTTGCCCGGGACGGCCGCTCGTTCGCCACCCGGTTTCGGGTGGAATACGCCTTCACCCGCGCCGGGGCGACGCCGGTGCAGGCGGTGCGCGACGAGTTGATCCGGGTCGAGTCGTTTCTCGAGACCCAGCGCGCCGACGAGAGCGTGATCGTGGAGCAGGGTTTCCTCCTCACGCCGGGGGCCTACACCCTCGCGGTGACCGTGCGCGACCCTGCCTCCAACGCCTTCTCCCGGGCCGAAAAGCCCATCGAAGTACCCGCCTTCCGCCCCGGGACCATCACGCCCCCGATCCTGGTCTATCAAGCGCGGCCGCGGGCCCGCCTTGCCGACTCCCTCACGCTGCTGCTGAACCCTCGCGGCACCGTGGCGAATGGTGGGAACGATTCTCTGCTGGTATACCTGGAGGGCTACCGGTTTACCGGCGCCACCCAGATTCCCATCGAGGTGAGGGACGAGCGCGACAGCGTCATTTACCACAGCACCGTCAACTTTGCCGGCAACCGGCCGGTCGAGGCCCGGGTAGAGCGGCTGGCGTCCGACGCGCCGCCCCTGGGAGAGCTCAAGGTCGTGGTCGGGGAAGGGGCCGACGCGAAGCGGGTTACCGCCCTGGTGTCGTTCTCCCGCAGCTGGGTGGTGACCAACTACGACAATCTCCTCAACCTGCTGCGCTTTTTCCCCTTCGCCCCCGATCGGCTCAACGCGCTGCGCAATGCGAAGATCGCCGACCGGCCCCGCCTCTGGCGAGAGTTCTGGGCCGCGACCGATCCGGTCAAGGAAACCCCCGAGAACGAGGCGCTGGACCAGTACTTCACCCGCATCGCTATCGCCAACGAGCGATTCAAGGATGAAGGCGGCCCCGGGTGGCGCACCGACCGGGGTGAAGTCTACGTGACGCTCGGGGATCCCGATCAAGCCGTCGAAACACCGCCGGGTCAGGACACCCGCGTGGTGCAGTGGGTCTACAACAACTACCGGGCGGTGATCTCCTTCCAGGGGCAGCTGGGGTTCTCCCGGCTGCGGATGACGCCGGCCTCGCGGGCCGAGTTCTCCCGGGCAAAGGCCCAGCTCATGCGGCAGGGGGCGACGCGTTAGCGTCGCTACTCCCCGCTCGCGAGTTCCGGTAGCTTAGGGGATGCCCCAGCATGACCCCCCGCAGCTCTTTCTTGTCGACGGCCATGCTCTCATTTACCGCGCGTTCTTCGCGCTGCTGACCCGGCCGCTGCGCACCAGCCGCGGAGAGAACACCTCCGCGGCGTGGGGCGTCGTCAACTTCCTCCTCCGTCTCCAGTCGAAGTACCGCCCCGACTTCCTCGTCTGGGTGCTCGACGCCGGGGATTCCTTCCGCACCCGCCGCTATCCGGAATACAAGTCCACCCGGAAAAAGCTCGGCGAGGAGCTCCAAGCCGATTTCGACCGCGCCATCGAGCAGGTTGGCACGCTGCTTTCCGCCTTCCGGGTGCCGGTGGTTTCGGTGCCGGGCTTCGAGGCCGACGACGTGATCGGTACCCTGGCGCGCCGCGAGGCGGCGGACGGCCTGCAGGTCGTGATCGTGTCCGGCGACAAGGACTTCTATCAGCTCATCGGTCCCCGGGTCGCCCTGCTCAATCCGGGGCGGGGAGGAGCCGCCGGCGTGGAGGAGCAGTGGGTGGACGAGTCCAACGCCTCGGAGCGGCTCGGCGTGCCGCCGCGCCAGGTGGTCGACTACCTCGCGCTGGTGGGCGATTCCTCCGACAACGTGCCGGGCGTCCGCGGAATCGGGGAGAAAGGGGCGGTGCAGCTGCTCCAGCAGTTCGGCGACCTCGACTCCCTGCTCACCCGGCGCGCCGAGGTGGCGGGAAAGCGCCCCCGCGAGGCGCTGGAACAGTACGAGGCCGACGCCCGGCTCTCGCGCGAGCTGGTGACGATTCAGACCGACGTCGCGGTGGCGCTCGACTTGAAAGCGACCGCTCTTCAGGAGCCGGACCGCCCGGCGCTGCTCAAGGCGCTTGCCGATCTCGAGTTTCATACCCTCGCGAAGCGGCTCGGTGCGGCCGAAAGCCGCGAGCCGGCGGAGAGCGCCCCCGGCGCGGAAGCCCCCACCGAGCCGGCCCCATCGCCCGCCGACGCGGTGCGGGTTCGCGTCATCGACGATCCCGCCCAGCTGTCCGAGCTGGCTCGGCAACTGCGCGCCGCGCCGCTGGTCGCCCTCGATACCGAAACCAGCTCGCTCGAGCCGCACGACGCCGACCTCATCGGGCTCTCATTCGCAATCGACCCCGACGCCGCATGGTACCTCCCGTTCGGACACCGGCCCCGGGGCGGGGAGCTGGCCGCGCCGGCGCCGGTCACCAATCTGCCGCCGCTCACCGACCCCGCCTCCGCGCCGATCGCCGAGTTGCTGCGCGACCCTTCGGTCCGGAAGGGCGGGCACAACATCAAGTACGACTGGCAGGTGCTTCGGAAGGCGGGGGTGGAGCTGGCGGGAGTGGTGTACGACTCGATGCTGGCCAGCTTCGTGCTCGATCCGGGGCGCCGCTCCCACGGCATCGACACGCTCTCGCTGGATCATTTCGGCCGGGCCATGCGGAGCTACGAGGACGTGACCGGAAAGGGAAAGGGACAGATCCCGTTCGCGGAAGCGCCGATCTCAGACGCCGCCGCCTACTGTGGCGCCGACAGCGCGACCGTCATGGCGCTCCACCAGCTCTTCGCGCCGCGCCTCGCGGAGACGGCGCTTCAGCCCCTCCTCGACGGCATCGAGATGCCGCTGGTCGAGGTCCTGGTGGACATGGAGTGGGTGGGAATCGCCATCGACCCTGCGCTGTTCACCCGGCTCTCCAAGGAGCTCTCGGTCGACTTGCAGCGCCTCGAGGGGGAAATCGCCCGCGCGGCCGGGGGCACGCTCAACCTGAACAGCCCCCGCCAGCTCGCCGCGGTGCTCTTCGAAAAGCTGAGCCTCCCCGTGCTCAAGCGCACCAAGACCGGCCCCTCCACCGACGCCGACGTGCTCGAGCAGCTCGCCGCGATGGGCCACGAGATGCCGAAGCTGCTGCTCGACTACCGGGAGCTGCAGAAACTCCGCTCCACCTATGTGGAGGTGTTGCCCCAGAAGGTGCACCGGAGCACCGGGCGCATCCACACCAGCTTCAACCAGATCGGCGCGGCGACGGGGCGGCTCTCCTCCTCCGAGCCCAACCTCCAGAACATTCCGATCCGGACACCGCGGGGCGAGGAGATCCGGCGCGGTTTCGTGCCCGCGGCGGGATGGAAGTTCGTGGTGGCGGACTATTCGCAGATCGAGCTCCGCCTCATGGCCCACCTCTCGGAAGACCCGGCCTTCATCGCGGCGTTCCGGAAGGGCGAGGACATCCATCGGCAGACCGCGTCGATCATATTCGGAATCCCGGTGGACCAGGTCACCCCCGAGATGCGGGCCCGCGCCAAGACGATCAACTTCGGGACGATCTACGGGCAGGGGGCCTTTGCCCTCTCGCGCCAGCTGGCCATCCCGCAGGAAGAAGCCAAGGCGTTCATCACCGAATATTTCCGGCGTTTCGCGGGCGTGCGGACGTTTCTCGATCGGCAGGTCGAGCTGGCCCGCGAGAAGGGTTACGTGGAGACCCTCTTCGGGCGGCGGCGCTATATCCCCGAAGTCCTGGACAAGAATTTCAATGTGCGCGCCTTCGGCGAGCGCCAGGCCCAGAACGCCCCGCTGCAGGGGTCGGCGGCCGATCTCATCAAGATCGCGATGGCGCGGCTCCACCGCGCCCTCGGTGAGGGGGGATCGGCCGCCCGGCTCGTGCTCCAGGTCCACGACGAGCTGGTGCTCGAAGCGCCGGCGCCCGAGGTCGAGCGGGTGAAGGCCCTGGTGAAGGAGCATATGGAGGGCGCCGCCACGCTCAAGGTGCCCCTGGTCGTGGATGTCGGCGTGGGGGAGAACTGGCTGGACGCGAAATCCTAGGGAGCGGCGGAATTCTCCGGCGGGCTGCCTCCGGGGCTTCGCGGTTCCCTGGGTCCCCGCCTTCCCGGCCACCAGTTCCAGCTCCCCGCCACGTGCATGAACGCCGGGACCAGCATCATGCGGATGACCGTTGCGTCAAGCAGCACCGCCACGGCCAGGCCGAAGCCCAGGAACTGCACCATCAGCACCCGGGCAAAGGCGAACGCGCCGAACACCACGATCATGATCAGCGCCGCGGAGGTGATCACCGACGCGGTGGCGCTCACCCCCTCCATCGTCGCCTCGGTGTTTCGGCCGGTGCGATCGAAGGCCTCCTTGATGCGGGAGAGC
>JBGPEJ010000169.1:0-7343 GCA_041482775.1 Gemmatimonadota bacterium
CCCGCTTCGTGGGAGGATTTCCGCGCCCACGGGCATCGCGTGCTGGACGAGCTGCTCGACTGGCTGCGAACGCTTCGCTACCGGCCGGTCTGGCAACCGGTTCCGCAGGAGGTTCGCGCCGCGCTCCGGCGACCGCTCCCGCGCGAGGGCCGCGGGCTCGAGGCGAGCTGGGACGAGTTCCGTCGCTCGGTGCTGCCTTACCCCTGGGGCAACGTCCATCCCCGCTTCTGGGGCTGGGTCAACGGCACCGGAAGTCCGAGCGGCGCCCTCGCCGAGTTGGCCACGGCGATCATCAACACCAACGCGGGGGGCGGACACCAGGCGGCGCCGTACGTCGAGGAGCAGGTGATCGACTGGTGCAAGACGATGGTCGGCTTCCCGGCCGAGGCGAGCGGGGTGCTGGTTACCGGAGGCTCGGTGGCCAATCTGGTGGCGCTGGCCGCGGCACGAGACGCCGGCGATCCGCGGACCCCGGACGCAGGCGTCTCGGCGGCGGAGGGCGCACCGGTCTTGTACGCCTCGGCCGAGACCCACAACTCCGTGGACAAGGCGGTCCGGCTGCTGGGCCTCGGCCAACGCGCCCTGCGCTCGATTCCCGTGGGCATCGATTTCCGCATCGATCTCCGGGCGCTCGAGCAGGCCATTGTCGAGGATCGGGCGGCGGGGCGGCGGCCGTTCTGCGTCGTGGGAAACGCGGGAACCGTCAACACCGGTGCGATCGACGACCTGCCGGCGCTGGCCGATCTCTGCAGGCGGGAACGGCTCTGGTTCCACGTGGACGGCGCGTTCGGCGCCCTGGCCGCGATCTCCGAACAACTCCAGCCGCTGGTGGCTGGGATGGAGCGCGCCGATTCGATTGCGTTCGACCTGCACAAGTGGCTCTACATGCCCTACGATGTCGGTTGCGTCCTGGTCCGCGACCGGGAAGCGCACCGGCGCCCTTTCGCGACCAAGGCGAGCTACCTGGCGCGACAGGAGCGCGGCGCCGGGCCCAACGACCATGACCCCGGCTCGCTGGGCCCCGAGCTGTCGCGGGAATTTCGCGGTCTCAAAGTGTGGATGCTGCTTCAGGAGCACGGCGTGGCCGCGTACGCCCGGCTCATCGAGCAGAATGTGGCGCAGGCCAGGCATCTCGCGGGGCTGGTGGACCGGCATCCCGAGCTCGAATTGATGGCGCCGGTGCCGCTCAACATCGTGTGCCTGCGATACACCGGGAAGCGCGGCGGAGCCGGCGGCATTGACCTGGACGCGGTCAACCGGGAAATCCTGATGCGGGTCCAGGAGCGGGGGATTGCGGTTCCCTCCGCGACGACGCTGCAGAGCCGCTTCGCCATCCGGGTGGCCATCACCAATCACCGGAGCCGGCGGGAGGACTTCGAGTTGTTTGCGGATGCGGTGGTCGAGATCGGGCGGGAGCTGAGCGCCTAGGGGGCCATTCGCGCGATCCGGCCCTCCACTCCGGCCGCCCAGCACACGCTTTTCGCGCAGCTCACGGTGTTGAAGCCGGGGCCTTCGAGCCGGGACCAGGTTACCCCGCCGTCCCGGGAGATCGAGCTTCCGCCGGGGCCCGCGGCAAGGAAAGTTTCGCCGGAGAGGTGGACCACCCCGTATTGCACCCCGACGAGCCCCGGGCTCGAGCCGAGTCGCCAGCTCCGTCCGCCATCGTCGGTGAGGAGCAGATTTTCGAGTGAGGCGTCGCGCTGCTGATAGTCGCCGCCCACCGCCACCCCGTGCAGCCGCTCGCCCATCGCGATACCGAAGAGCCCTTTCGCGGCCGCACCCCCGGCCGGCGTCGCGAACGCTTCCCATGTGGCCCCGCGGTCGGCGGAATGAAACACCCGCGCGTGGGAGCCGCCTCCGGTGGCAATCCAGACCTCGCGGTCGCCGCGGACGCTGATTGCGGTTCCGCTGGCGGCGAACGCGGCCTCACCGGGAAGGGTCGGCTCCAGCCGCTCGGGCGGATACCGGGTCCAGCGGGCGCCGCCGTCGTCCGTCAGCACAATCAGCAGCTTGCCGTCCATCGGGTCGCCAAAGGCGAGGCCGTGTTTCGCGTCCCAGAAGGCCAATCCGTCGAAGAAGACCCCCTTTACCGAGTTTTCGTACTGGATCTGCCAGGTCCTGCCGCCGTCGACGGTGCGGTAGATCCGCGCAAGGGACGGGCCGGAAAACGCGGTGCCGAGCACCCAGGCGGTGCGCTGGTCGAGGGCGTGCACCGCGACGAGAAAGAGACCGCCGGCGCCGGGAATGCGGTCGGCGGTCCAGGTGGCGCCGCCGTCCTCGGTGCGCGCCACCACGCCCCCCTTTCCCGCCGCCCAGACCACCCGGTCGCTCACCGCGTGGAGCCCCCGGAACTCGGCGGTGGTTCCCGCGGATTGGAGCGCCCATTGGGCGGCCAGGGACTGAGCGGTGAGCAGCAGGGTGGCGAGGATCGGGAGGGTGCGCATTGCAGCGAGAAAGTAGCGACGGCTCCGGCGTGCTCGCAAACTGGACATTTGCGCCAGGGGTGATATCGTGCACCTCATGGCTTCCCCTCGATCCGACAAGTCCCGCGCGGTGGCGCTCGGACTCTGCATTCCGCTGGGTGTGTTCGGAGCCCATCGATTCTACGTCGGGAAGCTCGGCACCGGCGTGCTGCAGCTGTTCACCTTCGGCGGCTTCGGGCTGTGGTGGCTCTATGATCTGATCATGGTCGCCGGCGGACAGTTCAGGGACGGCGACGGCCGGCGGGTGTCCGACTGGGATCCCGAAGAGGCCCAGGCGCGCGCCCTGGGGGTGCCGCAGGAGCTGCTCGACGAACTCGAGGCGCTCCGCCATGAGGTGACCGAGCTGGCCGAGCGGGTCGACTTCACCGAACGACTCCTCGCCGACCCCGGGCGACGCTCGACGCCCGCCCCGCCGCAGTGATTTGACAGCCTCGCGCTCCGGCGGGACCATTAGGGGGCTTCTCCCCTCGGGGACAAGACGATGTTGATCGAGCGGGTCCGCCGGGCGCTGGCTCCCGACTACGAGATCGTACGCGAGATTGCCGGCGGGGGGATGGGCATCGTCTTCGCCGCCCGCCAGGTTCGGCTCGACCGCATCGTCGCCATCAAGATTCTCCGGCCCGAGCTCGCCACCGCGGTCGCCGCCGAACGATTCCTCGCCGAAGGCCGGCTCCTCGCCCGGCTCGCCCACCCGAACATCATCCCGATCTATGACGCCGGAGAGGGCGAGGGACTGCTCTATCTGGTCATGGAATTCGTCGAGGGGGAGACCCTCGCCGAACGCCTCAAGCGAGGGCCGCTTCCGCCGCGGGAGGCGACCAGCCTGGCGCGGGATCTCCTAGCCGCCCTGGGCGCCGCCCACGCGCAGGGTGTAGTGCACCGGGACGTGAAACCGGCAAACATCTTCCTCCGCGACGGACGGGCCTTGCTCGGGGACTTCGGCGTTGCCCGCTGGCGGGAGGAGAGCGACCCTGCGCTCACCCGCACCGGTCAGCAGATCGGGACCCCGCGGTACATGTCGCCCGAGCAGATCGACGGGGTCCCGGCGACCCCCAGCACCGACGTGTACGCCGCCGGGCTGGTGCTGTGGGAAGCGACCACCGGGGAACGGTGGCCCGCCTACCAGACACCCGAAGACGCCGATTGGCGGCGGGTTCCCGCGGCGGTGGCCGCTTCGCTTCGCCGGGCACTCGCGCTGTCTCCCGATCAGCGCTGGACCGACGCCCGGGACTTCGCCGGCGCGCTGCAGCCGGCGGGGGGGCGAATCTCGGCGGCGGTGATTCTCGGAGCTGTGGGAGTGATCGCGGCGCTGGGCGTCGCCTGGAGAGTTCTTCGCCCCCACCGGCCCGCGGCGGAGCCCGAGCGCGCCGCTCTCACTGTCGAGATCCCGGCGTTCGAGACGTCGGCCCTCCCCGGCGGGAGCGCACTGGGCGAGTCGATCGCCGCCGAGCTCCGGGCCGACCTCGGGGGATTTCCCGATTTCTACGTGCCGGAGCCGCCGCAGTTTGCAGCCCACCCCGGGTCCGTTCGCATTCGCGGCCGCGTGATGGCGGTGGGAGACCAGATCAGCCTTTTGGCCCGGATCGGTGGGGCCACGACGTCGGCGGGGATGCCACCGGTGGAAACGGCGCCTGCGGCTCCGGCTGATTGGGGGCTCCTGGCGGATACTCTCGCGCTCTCCCTGGTGGAGCGGCTCTGGCGGAGCCAGGCGGTGAACGACCCCTGGGTTCCGCGCGCGGCGCTGCCGAAGACTCCGCGCGGTTTTGCGCTGTGGCTTCGAGGTGAGCAGCTCTGGACCGAGGCCCGCTGGGAGGAAACCCAGGTTGCCTATCTCCAGGCGGAACAGACCGGCAGCGGCTGCCTCCTCTGCTCCTATCGCCTGATTGATGTCGAGCGCTGGATCGGTGCCGAACACGATCCGCGCCGACTCGCGCGGGTGCTCGCCCAGATCGACAGTTTTCCGCCCCGCTATCGGTCGCTGATCCGGGCCGACACCCTCCCGCTGCCGGCTCGGCTCGATGCGCTCGGAAGGGCGGCGCGGGAAGAGCCCGAGTTCTTCCTCGCCTCGCTGCACCTGGGTGACGAGCTGTTTCACCGTGGGCCCCTCTATGGCCGGTTGCGCCGGGACGCCGAGGAGCCGCTGGGGCGCTCGGTGCAGCTGGCGCCCCGTTTCGGACCGGGATGGGAACACCTGCTGTGGGTCCGTATCAGCGAGGGCGACTCGATCTCCGCGGCCAAGGCACTCGAGGGGCTCGCTCGCACGCCCCCTGCTCCGCCGGGAGGTTTCTCCTACGCGCTTCACATGCTGCTCCAGCTCGGGTTTCACTGGAGATACGGGAGGCCGGAGGAGGCCCTGGCTTTTTCCCGCGCCATTCTGGAGCAACCGGGGATCGCTCAGGAGCCGCGGGCGATCGGAGGGGCCCGACTGCTCATGACCATGGATCTTCCCGAGGGGGCGGTGGGCCTGGGCCGCCTCCTGGCGGTGCGGGGGGACATGCCCACCGCGGTCCGTCCGGCGCTGCTCGGCCAACTCTTCGGCTTCGCGGCGCTCGGCCGCCCGGACTCGGTGCGGCGGATCGGTGAGCGGCTTCGCGATGCGGTGGATGATCCGGCGCTTCCCCTCCTCGCCGAGGAGACCGAAGCGCTGCTCGTGGCGCTCGACCCCGACCCGGGGCTGGGGGCCGCTCCCGACCTGATTGCCCGGCTGAATCGCGCCTCCTTGCCCGGCATCGCCGCGCCGGCGTTGCGCCGCCGCGCCGCCTGGGCTCGCGGGCTCCTCGCCTTTCACGCGAAGGACTCGTCGGGTCTTGCTGGGGCACGAGCGGCGTTGCGGGACGAAGCGGCGCCGGCGCGCCTGGGCGGGATGCTGTCCGCCGTGGGGCTCGCGCTGCGAGGCGACGTCCGGGGCGCACTGGCCGCGCTCCCCGACCTTCCGGTGATGGACCCCCGATTCCCCTACGCCGATCCGCTGGAGGACGCAGCCTCCCACTTCCTCCGCGCCCGGTGGCTGGTGGCGTCGGGTGACAGCGCGGCGGCGCGGCGGCTGCTGCGGTGGCACGAGCACTTGCAGCTGGAGGGGTTCGCGACCGGGGATCCGGAGGTGGGCGAGCTGGCCTGGGCCCTGGGGACGCTGGCGCGCTGGCAGCGGGCCCTGCTCCTCCGGGGGGAAGAGGGTGCCGGCGCCGAGCGGTGCGGCCTCTATAGCGCCGTGGCGCGCCACTGGTCTCATGGCACGGCGCCGTATGCGGCCCGCGCCGATTCGGCGCGCGCGTGGTTCTCCCGGCGGTGTTCCGGGCGGATATGATTGTCTGCCGCGTCCTGGGGCCGGTCGAGATCACGGTGGATGGAGCGCCGGCGCCACCGGAGCTGCTCTGGCGGAAGCATCTGGCGCTGCTGCTCTACCTCGCGCGCTCGCCGCGGCGGCGCCGCAGCCGGGAGCATCTGACCGGGCTGCTGTGGCCGGAGAAGGAGGAAGCCGCGGCGAGGCATTCGCTCAACGAAGCGCTCCGGGTGTTGCGGCGGGCCGCCGGCGACGACGCGATTCAAGTTGCCGCCGACCAGGTCCACTTGTCCGAGGAGTCGGTACGGCTCGACTCGGACGACCTCGAGCGACACATCGGCAAGGGGGCGTGGGCCGATGCCGCGGCGATCGTGGCGGGAGAGTTTCTGGAAGGCTTCGCTGTTCCCGGCAGCGAGGAATTCGAAAGCTGGCTCGCCGCCGAACGCCGGGAGTGGAGGGAGCGCTCGGTCACGGCGCTGCTCGGCTGGAGCACTCTGCTCCTGCGGCAGGGGAGTGCGGTCGAAGCCCTCGCCGCCGGGCGACGAGCCGGCGGGCTCGATCCTCATTCGGATCTCGCCGCGCAGGCGGTGATCGGAGCGCTGGCGGTGCGCGGCGACAGCGGCGCGGCGATGGCCCACTACGAGGGATTCGTGGACGCGCTGGCGCGCCAGCTCAACGCAGCTCCCGCCGCCGCGACCCGGGCCCTGGCCGACCGGATTCGCCTCAACCGAGGCCCCCGGCCGGCCGATCCGGCTTCACCCGACGTGGAGCGCCGGCGCGCGCCGCTGGTCGGCCGGAGTGGCGAGCTCGGCCACCTGCTGACGCTCTGGGAGCGGGTCCGTGGCGGGTTAGGCGCAACCGCGATTCTTCTGGAAGGAGAGGCCGGCACCGGGAAGACCCGCCTCCTCGAAGAGTTCGCGACGCGGGCGAGACTGGCGGGGGGTGCGGTCGCCCTGGTGCGCGCGGTTGAGGGGGACCTCGATGACCCGGGCAGCGGCATCGTGGGGCTGGCCCGCGGCGGCCTTCTCCTGGCTCCCGGACTTCCCGCGGCGCCCGCTCCGGCCCTCAGCGCTTTCTCGGCGATTCTGCCGGAATGGGCCCAGCGCTTTCCGGCCGCGCCCGATCCACTTCCAGTCACCCAGGCGCTGTCGGGCGTGCTGGGTGCGCTCCTCGAGGAGGGGCCGGTGCTATTGGCGGTCGATGACGCGCAGTGGATCGACCGCGCTTCACTTCTCGGCCTGATGGCCGCCGTCCGCGACGCCGCCGCTCAACCACTCTGCCTGATCCTCTCCGCGCTTCCCCACCCACCCCGCCCGGAGCTGGACGAAGTCCGGCACCGGATCGGAGGCGACGTTCCCGGGGCGGTGGTGTCGCTCGGCCCGCTCGGCGGCGCGGCCCTGCGCGAGCTCGCCGCCTGGGCGCTGCCCGGCTACGATCCAATCGCGCTGGAACGGGTGTGCCGCCGGGTGGCCAGTGATTCCGCCGGACTGGCCTTGCTCGCGGTGGAGCTCCTCTCCGCGGTGGCGCACGGACTCGATCTCCGCGAGGGCAGCGTGGCCTGGCCGTCACCGATGCATACC
>JBGPEJ010000170.1:0-7319 GCA_041482775.1 Gemmatimonadota bacterium
CTGCTCCATGGGGGAATCCCCAACGATGTCGGGGTGGACATCGTCTGGGTCGGGAGCGACCAGTTTACCGATCAGGCCGAAGCCGCCCGGCTCCTCGGCGGGATGCACGGATTGCTGGTCCCGGGCGGTTTCGGGGTGCGGGGAGTGGATGGCATGGTGGAGGCGGTCCGTTACGCCCGGGTCAACGGGCTGCCGTTCTTCGGCATCTGTCTCGGGCTGCAGATCGCCATCATCGAGTTCGGCCGCAACGTGTGCGGGCTCCACGGCACCAACAGCACCGAGTTCGAGCCCGACTGCGAAAGTCCGGTGATCTCCCTTCTGGCGTCCCAACGGGATGTGTCCGATCTGGGCGGCACCATGCGGCTGGGGGCGTACCCGGCGCGGCTTCGCTCGGGGAGCCTGGCCGCCCGCGCCTACGCCGCCACCGAAATCAGCGAGCGCCACCGGCACCGCTGGGAAGTGAGCAACGCGTTCCGGGACGTGCTGGCGGAGCATGGACTCCGGTTCTCCGGCCAGTCGCCCGATGGCGGGCTGGTGGAGATCATCGAGCTGCCCGAGCATCCCTGGTACCTCGGCTGTCAGTTCCACCCCGAGCTTAAATCGCGCCCGACCCGGCCGCATCCCTTGTTCGCCTCGTTCATCGCGGCCGCCAAGCGCCATGCCGGGCAGAGCACCGGCGGCGCGAGCCGGGCCGTGCAGGAGCTGATCGAATCCTCGAAGTGAGCGGCTGGAGCTTTTCGCCCGGGCCGTTTCTGCTGGCGGGCCCCTGCGTCGTCGAACCGGGCGACCTGCTCCCCCGGGTGGCCGAGCGGCTCGCGGGCATCGGAGAACGGCTGGGACTCCGGGTCTGCCTCAAGGCGAGCTTCGACAAGGCCAATCGCTCCCGCCTGGGCGGAGCGCGGGGGCCCGGAATGGAAGGCGGACTGGCGCTCCTCGCCGCGGCGCGGGCGGCGAGCGGGCTGCCGATCCTCACCGATGTGCACGAGGCGGCGCAGGCGGGCGCGGCGGCGGAGGTGGCCGACGTGTTGCAGGTCCCCGCGTTCCTCTGCCGGCAGACCGATCTCCTGATCGCCTGCGGACGGACCGGAAGGGCGGTGAACGTCAAGAAGGGGCAGTGGCTCGAGCCCGAGGGAATGCGCGGCGCGGTCGAGAAGGTCCGGAGCGGGGGTGCCCGGGACGTTGCGGTAACCGAACGCGGCACCTTTTTCGGGTACGGCGACCTCGTGGTGGATTTCCGGGGGGTGGCCCGGCTTCGTGAGGCGACGGGCGCGCCGGTGATCTTCGACGCGACCCACAGCGTCCAGCGGCCCGGCCGGGGAACCGAAGGGGCGAGCGGCGGCGAGCGCCGGCACATTCCGGCGCTGCTGGCGGCGGCGGCGGCGGCGGGGGTGGACGGGTTTTTTGTCGAGACCCACCCCGACCCCGAACATGCGCCCAGCGACCCGGACACCCAGTGGCCCCTCGGCGAATTGGAGCCGCTGCTGGCCCGCACGCTGCGGATCTGGCGCGCGGCGCGGGACGGCGGCCCGTCGTGATCACCGCCGAGCAGGCGGGAAGGGTCCGGCTCCTTGCACTCGACGTGGACGGAGTCCTGACCGACAACGGAATCTGGGTCGCGCCAATCGAGGGCGACCGGGTGGAGTTCAAACGCTTCGACATCCAGGACGGTCTCGGCCTGGTAATCCTGCGTCGGACCGGGATCGACGTGGCCTGGGTCAGCGGCCGACATTCTGAAGCGACCGAGCTGCGGGCCAAGGAGCTGAGGATCCCGACGGTAATTCAGGAGAGCGGGGCCCGGAAGTTCCCGGCGATGCAGCGGCTGCTGGCCGAGAAGAAGCTCACCTGGGGGGAGGTGGCGTACGTGGGCGACGACCTCGCCGATCTCCCGGTGCTCCGGAGGGCCGGCCTGCCGATAACCGTCGCCAATGGCTGCCCCGAGGCCAAGCGTCTGGCGGTGTGGGTTACCTCTGCGGCCGGCGGGCAAGGGGCGGTGCGCGAAGTGGTGGAAGCCCTGTTGCGGGCCCGGGGAGAGTGGGACACGGCGGTGGCGCAGTACCTCGCCGACTGCGGAGAAGCACCAGCGTGAGCGGAGAGCGGATCCTGGCCGCCGGCCGGCGGGTGCTCGGCCTCGAGGCGGATGCGCTCCACGCCGCCCACGCCGCGCTCGACCAGCGCTTCGCCGCCGCGGTCCAGCTGCTCAAGGCGAGCACCGGACGGGTGATCGTCACCGGCGTCGGCAAGTCGGGGCTCATCGGGCGGAAGATCGCGGCCACGCTGACCTCGACCGGCACGCCGGCCACCTGGCTCCATCCGGTGGACAGCCTCCACGGAGATCTTGGCCTGGTGGGCCCCAAGGACGTGGCGATCGTCCTGAGCAAGAGCGGCGAAACCGACGAGCTGGTGGGATTGCTGGCGGAATTGCAGCGAATGCAGGTGCCGATCGTGGCACTGACCGGCGGTCGTGACTCGACGCTGGCGCGCGCGGCGGCCGTGGTCCTGGATGCCGGTGTGGCGGAGGAGGCCTGTCCCCACGACCTGGCTCCTACCACCTCGACGACGGTGGCCCTCGCGCTGGGTGATGCTCTGGCGGTGGCGCTGCTGCAGGAGAAGGGCTTTGCCCGGGATGATTTTGCCCGGCTGCACCCGGGAGGGAGACTCGGCCGCCGATTGCTGCTCCGAGTCCGCGACGTGATGCTGACTCCCGGTCCGCTGCTCGCCCCGTCGGCCACGATGCGCGAGGCGGTGGTGGCACTGGCCCACCAGCGCGGATTGGCGATGATCGCCGAGGCGGGCCGGCTGCGGGGCGTGCTCTCGGCGGGCGATCTCTCGAAGATCGCCGAACGGCACGCCGACTTTCTCGGCCTCCCGGTGGAGGGGCTGATGACCAGGACACCCAAGACCTGCCGGGCCGAAGACTTCGCGGCCGCCGCGGTCGGGCTCATGGAGCGGCACGGCATCATGGCGGTGCCGGTGGTCGCGGAAGACGGTTGCGTGGAAGGAATCGTTCACCTGCACGATCTGATGCGAGCGGGGGCGGTGTGAATCACCCAGCGGAGACCGGTCTGGCGATCCGGGGCGCGTGGCTTGGATTGGGAGTGGCGCTGGTGGCAGCGTGCACCGATGCCGGCGTGCGTCCCACCGCCACGGTTACCCAGGCCGACAGCGCCGACCAGGTGCTCTTCAAGATGAGCACCACCATCACCGAGAACGGGGTCCGGCGCAGTTTCGTCGAGGCGGAGACCGCCTACGTGTACCAGAATCGCAACCTCACCGAGCTGCGCCATCTCACCCTCAGGTTCCAGGACCAGCAGGGAAACCTCAAGAGTACGCTGACGGCCGATCGCGGCCTGTACGGAACCTATTCCAAGTCGCTGGACGCGCGCGGCCACGTGGTGGTGGTCACCACCGATAATCGAAGGCTGGTCACCGAGCATGTGATCTACGACAAGGCGGCGAACCAGATCAAGGGCGACACGACGTTCGTGGCGGATTCGCCCAATGGCCACCTGGCCGGCAAGGGATTCCGGTCCGATGTGGACATGAAGAACGTAACGATCGACCAGCCGACCGGCTATCAGAAGGGCAAGGGCACCCTCTTGCCGGGGCAGTGAGTGCGCTCGCCCGCGCCGGCGGCGTCGCCGCGGTTGCCGTGGCCTTCCTCACGACCGGGGCCGCGGCGCAGAACCGACCGTGCCAGCTCGAGGTCGTGAATGTGGACCGCCAGGGGGTGTTCGTGAACGTGGCCCCCGGCCTCACCAACTATTTCGCCGGCGGCAACGTGCGGATGAAGTGCCGGGGGCAGAACGTGAATCTCTTCGCGGACAGCGTCGCCTCCTACCAGGGCACCCTCGTCCAGTTCATCGGGCACTTCCGCTATGACGACGGCAAGGACCAGGTGAATTCGGATTTCGGCACTTACTACAAGGACAACGAGCGCTGGGAAGCCCGCGGCAACGTGGACTACCAGAACCTGAAGGATGGCTCCCAGCTCAAGGGCCCCTCGGCGGATTACTATCGCCGCATCAAGGGCACCCGAGAGCTCGAAGAGCTGTACGCCGATCAGCGCCCCAGGCTCACCATTGCGTCGCGCGATTCCGCCGGCCGCCCGGCGGAGCCCTACGTCATCGTCGCCGATCGGGTCCGGATGAAGGGTGAAGATCTGATGTGGGCGGGGGGCGCCGTCACGATCGACCGGAGCGACCTCCGGGGCCGGGGCGACTCGCTCCAGATGGACACCGGAAAGGCGGGCGCGGGCGCGCTCGTCGCGCACGCTTCGATCCGGCGCGCGGCGCGGGACAGCTTTGCCCTTGCGGGAAAGCGGATCGATTTCAGCCTCGTCAGGAAGGAGCTGACCGGCATCGTCGGGCGCGACAGCGCGACGCTGACGAGCAAGGACTTCGACCTCTCCGGCGAGGCCATCTCGCTCGCGCTCGAGGCCCGCACCGTGACACAAACGCTGGCATGGGGCAGCGCCCAGAAGCCCAGGGCGCTGTCGGATGACTACGAGGTGCGGGGCGACTCCATCGCTATCGACACCCCGAAGGAAACTCTCAAGGAGCTGCGTTCCTTCCGGCACGCCTGGGTCGGCTTCAAACCCGACTCGGCCAAGGGGGAGCGTGACTGGCTCGCCGGGGAGGCGATCGTGGCGTCCTTCGGGCAACGATCCACTCCCACCGGTCTCAAGTCCCAGCTGCAACGGCTGGAGGCGACGAAATCGGCCCGGTCGTTTTACCGGATTTCCCAGGGCGACAAACCGGGGACGCGGCCGTCGATCAACTACTCCACCGCCGACAAGATCGTACTCACGCTGCAGCCGGGGGATTCGGTCAAGGTGGAGCGGGTGGAGATGACCGGCCGCGTGGAGGGCACCCACCTGCAGCCCAAGGCACCGCCGGCCGACACGACTCGTCGCGACAGCACCGCTGTCAAGCCCAAGAAGCCATGACGGGAAACGGCGCAGGTCCCAGCCTCCTTGCCGCGGAAGGGCTCCGAAAGTCCTTCAAGCGGCGCATGGTCGTCAAGGACGTGGCGGTGCGGGTGGCTCAGGGGGAGATCGTGGGTCTCCTGGGCCCCAACGGGGCGGGGAAGACGACTACTTTCTACCTGATCACCGGGCTGATCCGGCCGGATGCGGGAGTGATTTCGCTGGATGGCAAGGATCTGACCGGCGCACCCATGTATCGGCGGGCCCGGATGGGGATCGGGTACCTGGCCCAGGAGCCCTCGGTGTTCCGCCGGATGACGGTCGAGGAGAACGTCGCCGCGATTCTCGAGACGCTGCCCATCGGCAAGGCCGAGCGCCGGGACCGCCTGGAGCGCCTGCTCGATGAGCTCTCGATCAAGCACCTGCGCGCCAACCGCGCCTATTCCCTCTCCGGGGGTGAGCGGCGCCGGCTGGAAATCACCCGGGCCCTGGTGACTGAGCCCAAGTTCATGCTGCTGGACGAGCCCTTTGCCGGCGTGGACCCCATCGCGGTGCATGACATCCAAACCATCGTGGCCGGGCTCCGGCACCGCGGGATCGGGGTGCTCATTACCGACCACAGCGTCGAGCATATGTTCGAAATCGTCGATCGGGCCTACATCATGTACGATGGCGAGGTCCGTGCGGCGGGGACGGTGCGGGAGCTGGTGTACAACGACCAGGTCGCCGAACTCTACCTCGGGCCGACGATGACGGCCCGATTGCGGAGCCGCATGGAGATGGGGACGTGAAGACCGGGCTCTCTCAGCAAACCGGGCTCCGACAAGAGCTCCGGATCAATCCGCGGCTCTATCAGGCCATGGACATGCTCTACATGCCCATGATGGACCTGCAGCAGCATCTGAAGCAGGAGCTCCTGGTCAATCCGTTCCTGGAGCTGCTGGAGCCCGAGGACGAAGAGCCCGGCAAGGAGGAGGCGGAAAAGGAGAAAGAGAAAGAGAAGGAGAAACAGGAAAAGGAAGAGGAAATCGACTGGGAGGAGATCCTTCTCAACGGTTTTGATGCCGGTGGGGTCCGGCCGCAGTACGAAGAGCACGAATACATCGAGCCGGTGTGCGTCGAGACTCCGGATCTGATCGACCATCTCCGCGAACAGCTCCAGATGCAGGAGCTGAACCCGCGGCAGCGGCTGCTGAGCGAGGAGTTCCTGGGGAACATCAGCGACGAGGGCTACCTGATTGCCCCCATGGAAGAAATCCTCGATTCCGTCAACCTGCTCCTCGAAACCCACGCCGGGGCCCCCCCCGGCGCCGGCGAGACCGCCGAGGACGAGCCCGACTTGGACTCGGCGGCCGAGCTGCTCGCCCCCGGACCCACCTGGATCGGACTTCCCGAGGGAGCCACCGAGCCCGAAGCCACCACTGGGAAGGGTGAGGCCGCCGCCAAGGCCGAGCCGCCGCAACCCAAGCCCCAGGGGGATCTGCCCGGGATCCCCTATTACACGATGGCGGAGCTCGAGGCCATGCTGGCGCTCATCCAGAAGCTCGATCCCCCCGGTGTCGGGGCACGCGACCTTCGGGAATGTCTGCTCCTCCAGATCCGCGACGCGGGGGACGCCGATAGCCTCTCGTACCAGCTCGTGGCCGAGGCGTTCTCCGATCTGATTGCGCACCGCTGGAATGAGCTCGCGAAGCGGTTCGGGGTGGAACCGGCCAAGGTGCAGGCGGCGGGGGACACGCTGGCGCGCTTCGATCCCAAGCCCGGGCTCAAGTACGCCAACCGAAGCGACGGGTACATCATTCCCGACCTCATCGTCGACAAGGTGGACGGGAAGTATCACGTGAGCCTGAATGACACCGGTGTCCCGCGCCTCCGGCTCAGCCGCTCCTACCAGGACATTGCCAGGGACAAGAAGAAGCTCACGCCGGAAAACCGGGAATTCATCGCCAACAAGCTCAACAGCGCCAATTGGATGATCCAGGCCATCGAACAGCGCCGGCAGACGATGCTCAAGGTCATGAACTTCATCGTGGACCGGCAGCGGGCGTTTTTCGAGAAAGGCGTGGAATACCTCAAGCCGCTGACCCTCCGCGAGGTCGCCGAGGTGATCAGCATGCATGAGTCGACGGTCAGCCGGGTGACCAACGAGAAATACGTTCAGACCCCACGCGGGGTGCTGCCGCTCAAGTTCTTCTTCTCGAGCGCGCTCACCACCGCGTCGGGCGAGGATGCCAGCGCCCGCTCGATTCGCGCCAAGCTGCAGAAGATGGTGCAGGAGGAAAACTCCGCCAAGCCGCTCACCGACCAGCAGATCGTGCACCTCTTCCAGGAGCAGGGTATTCAGATCGCCCGGCGCACCGTGGCGAAATACCGCGACCAGCTGGGCATTCTCCCC
>JBGPEJ010000171.1:0-7074 GCA_041482775.1 Gemmatimonadota bacterium
AGTATCGGAGCTGGCAGGACAAGGACGGCCAGACCCGCTACACGACGGAGATCAACGCCCGCGAGTTGATCCTCTTGTCCGGCAAGGGAGATGGTGGCGAGTCGTTCACCGCGCCGAAGGCGGCGGGGGCGGCCGCGGCCAAATCCGGCGCCAAGGACGAGTCGTTCTCCGACTTCCCGGAGGCTCTCGATGCCGAGGATGACGATCTGCCGTTCTAACCTGCCGCGCACTCTCGCGCTGGCGCTCCCCGTGGTGCTGGGGCTCGCCGCCCCGGTGCCGGCGCAGGGCGCCCGCGCGAGCGCTCACACGGTCAAGAAGGGTGACACCTTCTGGGAAATCGCCCGCACCTACCTGGGCGATCCGCTCCTCTGGCCCCAGCTCTACAAGATCAACACCGATCGGGTCTCCGATCCGCACTGGATCTATCCCGGCCAGGTGCTCAAGCTTGAGGCTACCGCCGGGCAGACCGCAGTTCCCACTCAGGATACGCCCCCGCCGGTGGCCCCCAAGGCGCCAGCTCCCACCGCGTCCGCTCCGCCCCCCGCCCCGGCTCCCGCCCCGGCCCCCATGCCGGTGCCGGCCGAGGTGCAGCAGCCGGTTCAGCAGCCGGTCCAGGCGGCCCAGGGTGACGACGATGGTCTCGATCTCTTCCGGCGTAGACGGGTAGCCAACGTCTCCAACGCCTTCCGCACCTATCGTGAGGTCAGGTATCACCCGCTCCGCGCCGGAGAGTTTTTCTCCGCGGGCTTCCTCACCGAGGGCGACAGCCTTCCGTTCGGACGCCTGCTGGGGCCGGTGACACCGGAGCAGATTCTGAGTGCGCGGGCCCGCGCCGCGGTCCAGATCTTCACCCAGGTCGCCATCGAACCGCCGGCCGGGGCGAGCTACCCCGTCGGCGACACTTTGGTCATCGTGGAGCGGCGCGAAGGGCCCGCGGGGTACGGACAGGTCGTGGCGCCGATGGGGCTGGTACGAGTTACCGGCGCCAACGGCAGCCAGGCCCTCGGACTGGTGATCGCGGTCTACGGGGCCATCCGGGACGGTCAGTCGGCCCTCCCGGCGGAGCGGTTCGTCGATCCGGGCGCGGTGCAATATCAGCCGGTCAAGTCGGGGCTCGAGGGTCACGTCCTTTCGCCCCGAGACCTCCGTGAGCTCCGGCATCCGCAGGAAGTGCTGTTCATCGACATCGGCAAGGCGGACGGCGTGGCCCGCGGAGATCTCTTCGAAGCGCGCCGCACCCCCGGACCGCAGCCCCGCGCGGTAGCGGACGCGGTGGACGAGGTCATGGCGGTGTTGGAGGTGATTCACGTTCGCAATCGGACCGCCACGGTCAAGGTCATCAACGTAGTTTCCCCCGACGTTCCACCCGGGACCCACATCCGGCAAGTCGCCAAGCTCCCCAGCTGACCCGAACCGGCTGGTGAACCGCCTCGCCCCGCACCGTCGACCTCGAATGGTGCGGGGCGAGCCGTTTTTGACGGGGCGGCGCCCCTCTATCTTTCCCCGATGATCCTCCTTCAGGCCGCCGTGGGGGCGCCCACCTCCCCCCTCCAGCTGGTGCTCACGTCCAGCCTCGAGACCAAGATCGTGCTGGCGATCACCGCGGTCTTCTCCCTCGCCTCCTGGTTCCTGATCGGCCTGAAGGGATGGCAATTTCGCCGGCTGCGGGGCCAAGCGACGCGATTTTCCCGGGAAGTCGAGCGATCGCCCCGCCTGCAGGACGCCTACCGGTCGGCGATGAAGCTCCCCTCTTCACCGCTCAACCGCCTGTTCCGCGAAGGCCTCAATTTCTACTCGCAGTTGCAGCCCGGGGTGATCCGGGAGGAGGGCACCGGCCGAGGAGCGCTTTCCCCGACCCAGCTCGAGGCGCTCAAGATGGTGCTCGGGAAGGAAGTCGCCGCGGAGCGGGACACCGCGGCGCACTACGTCTCCTGGTTGGCCACCATCGGCGCCGTGAGCCCGCTGCTGGGCCTCCTGGGCACCGTCCTGGGTGTGATGGACGCGTTCATCGGCATCTCGACCAAGGGGTCGGGAAATCTCGCCGCCGTGGCGCCGGGTGTGGCGGAGGCGCTGGTGACGACGGTCGCGGGCCTCGCGGCGGCCATCCCCGCGGTGATGGCCTACAACTACTTCGCGAACAAGGTGGGCGAGTTCGAATCCGAGCTCGAGGGATTCGGCAATGCGCTGGTCGGCTGGATGGCGCGGGAAGGGTTGCTCTAAATGGCCGGGGGTGGTCTGGGAAGCGGCCTGAGTCGCCGGCGGCGGTTGCTGCCGACCGCCGATATCAACGTCACCTCCCTGGTCGACGTGGCGTTCGTCCTGCTCATCATTTTCATGATCACCGCCCCGATGATGCAGGGCGGCGTGCCGATCGAGCTGCCCCGGGCCGAGGGGCGGCCGCTGGCGCCGCAGCAGGGCATCATCGTCACGGTGGACCGCCGGGGTCAGATCTTCGTGGATCAGACCCGGGTGAGCTATGAGGATTTCCGCGCCGCATTCCGTGCCGTTGTGGCCAGGAAGGGGTCGTCGGTCGTCTATGTGAGAGGCGACCGGCGGGCGCCGTATGGTGACGTCGTGCGGGTCACCGCCGCGATCTACGCGGCCGGCATCACCAAGATCAATCTGCCAACTGAAGCCGAGGAGATATCGCCCTGACGGCTCGCGTGGAGGGGCTTCCCCGGGCTGCGGTATGGAGCGGCCTCGCGGGCACCTGCCTGGTGCACCTGCTGGCGGTGGCGACGCTGCTCATCTCGGTCCGCTCGGCTCCGCGCGCGCTGCCGCCCACCTACGCGGTCCAGCTCGTGGCGGCAGCCCCGGTGTCGGGAACGACTCGCCCGGCGCCCGAGGCCCCAGCCCGGTCCGCGCCGAAGGCCGCGCCCAAGCCGGCGCCTCAGGTCATCCGGAAGCCCGCGCCCACGGCAAAGGCTCCGCCCAAGCCGGCTGCCCGCGCCGGCAGCCCGGCGGTGCCGCTGCCCCACGAGACGCCCGCCAACGGGAGCGACATCGCCAACGTCAACCTTCAGGGCAAGCAGTTTCCCTATCCCGAATATCTCAGGAATCTGGTGACGCAGATCTACCGGCGATGGAACCGGCCTGAGGGAAACTCCGCGCTCACCGCCGAGGTCGGATTCGTGATCCTCCGGGACGGAACCGTCCGCGACATCCGACTCCTGTCCACCTCCCGGAGCTATTCGTTCGACCTCGAAGCCCAGGGGGCGGTGGAGGCCGCCGCCGCGGCCAAGGCGTTCGGTGCGCTGCCGGCGGGGTATCCAGCCGACTACCTGCAAATCAGCTTTTCCTTCACACCCAGGCAGACGCCGTGAAGCCGTGGCTGTTGGGCATCCTGGTCCTGCCGGTTCTCGCCCTACCGCTCGCCGCGCAGGACACCGTCAGGGTCGGGATTACCTACCAGCCCGGCATTCGCCCCGGGCTGGTGGTGCTCCCTTCGCCCGGCCTTGACTCGGTCCACGCCATCGTGGCGAGGGACCTGGACTACAGCGACCGCTTCGAAGTCATCGCGCTTGCTCAGCCGTCGGCGACCGATGGCACCGGCCGGAGCGGCGCGCCGCTCAACTTCGCGTTCTACCGCACGCTGGGGGCCGCGCTGGCGGTCGAGCTGCTGCCGGCGCCGAATGGCGAAGTGATCGCGCGGCTGTACGACCTCGCGGCGGAGCGGCTCCGCACCGAGGTCTCCCTCCCGATGGACCGCAGCGGCGTCGGTGAGGGGCGCCTGGGGGTCCACCGCCTCGCGGACGAGATCATCCGGCTCGCGACCGGGCAGGCCGGCATTGCCGCCACCCGGCTGCTCCTCCTCAACGACGAGGACAAGCGCATCTGGCGGGTCGACGCGGACGGAGCGGGTCTGCTGCCGGTGACGCCCGCCGGGATCCAGGTGGTATCACCGGCGTGGTCGGCGGATGGGGGCCGGATCGCCTACACCCAGTTTGCCCGGGACGGCTCCCGCCCGATCGTGCTGCAGGTCCTGGCGACCGGAACCCGTACCACCCTTCCCACCACCGGCGGCACCCAGAACATCACGCCGGCCTTTTCCCCCGACGGACGGAGCCTGGTGTTTGCCCGGATGGCGGAGCAGGGCGTGGCCCTCTACGCACTCAACGTGCAGGACCTCTGCTGCGTCGAGCGACTCACCGGCGGACGGTTTGCAGAAAACTTCTCGCCTGCCTATTCTCCGGACGGAAGACGCATCGTGTTCGTCTCGACGCGCGCCGGCGGCCAGCAGATCTACGCGATGGGCGCCGACGGCACCGATCAGGAGCTGCTGGTGCCGTTCGATTTCGGGTCCACCGGAAATTCGAACGCGCCCGACTGGTCGCCCGATGGTGCGACGATTGCCTTTCACCGTGAGGTGGGCGGCGCCCCACAGATCTGGACCTTCGCGCTGGCGGCGCGGAGCCTCAAGCAGCTGACCTCGCTCGGGCGGAACCAGGATCCGAGCTGGGCTCCCGACGGCCGTCATATCGCGTTCGTCTCCGATCGCAGCGGGCGGCGCCAGATGTTCGTGGTGGACACCGAGACCGGCCGGGTGCGGCAGATCATGACCCCGAGCACGGCGCGGCTCCCCGCCTGGTCCCGTTCCCTGGGACGGCCGCGGCAATGACTCACGATCACGCGGAGTGAAATGATGCGTAGACGCCTGGGATTCGTGCCGTGCGCGCTGCTGGCCCTCGCCGCGGCGGGTTGCGGGAAGAAGGCGACCCCCGAAGTAGCCCCGCTCCCGCGCGACTCGGCGATGGCGCCGCCTTCGCGACCCGGCACGCCGCCCGGAAATCCGGGACCGGGGGGCCCCGGTGGCGGGGCGGAGGCCGGGCGGGCGGCTCTGCTGGCCGATCTGGGCAACGTGATCCACTTCGACTACGACCAGGACGCCATCAAAGCGGAGGATCGACCGATTCTCGACCGCAAGGCGGCGATCCTCAAGGCCAACCCCACGCTCCGGATCCGGATCAGCGGCCACGCCGACGAGCGCGGCTCGGACGAATACAACCTGGTCCTGGGCAACAAGCGGGCGCTCGCCGCCAAGAACTACCTGATGGCGCAGGGGGTGGACGCCGCGCGGATCGACATCACCTCTTTCGGCGAGGAGCGTCCGGTGGATTCGGGGAGCAATGAAGCGGCCTGGGCCAAGAATCGGCGCGACGAGTTCGAGATCATTGCCGGCGGCGACCGGCTGGTGCCGCCCAAGTGAGCCGCCGCGCACTCGGCCACCTCGCCCTCCTGGGGCTCGCGGCGGGATGCGCCACCAAAGGCCAGGTGCGCCTGCTGGAAGGAACCGTGCAGACGCTGAGGGTGGAAACGGCGCGCCGGGACTCGGCCCGGGCCGCCGCGCTCGCAGCCGTGATCGGACTGCAGCGCCAGATTCTCGATTCACTCAGCGCCGGGCGCGAGGCACTCCGCACGCTGGAGGTCCGCCTCGGCGCGGACATGACCGAGGTGCAGCGGCAGCTGCTGCAGGTGCAGGAGCTCACCGGGCAGAGTCAGCGCCGGCTTTCGGAGCTCAAGGGCCAGCTCGACCAGCGCGCCGAACAGTCGGCGGCGGCCGGTCCGCCACGGAGCCCCGCGCCGGTGGATACCAGCGCGCGCTCGCCCGCGGCGCCCCCCGCCGCGCCGGCCACCGCCTCGGCCGACCAGATGTATCAGGGCGCGGTGCAATTGGTGTTCCGCGGCAGCCTGGTCACCGCTCGCGGGAGCTTCCAGGAGTTTCTGCGGAGCTATCCCAACCATGCCCAGGTGCCGGACGCGATCTACTACATCGGGGAGACCTTCGCCGTCGCGGCGCCGGACTCCGCCGTGGCGTACTACAACCAGGTGGTGAGTCGGTTTCCCCGATCGGCCCGGGCTCCCACCGCGCTGTACAAGCTGGGGCGTCTCGAGGAGGCCCGCGGCAACGTCCCGGCGGCTCGGAGCTACTATGATCGCGTCCTCAAAGAGTATCCCCGCTCCGACGATGCCGATGTCGTCCGAGACCGCCTGAAAAACCTCCGCCCTTAGGGGCGGCCCCGGATCCCCATGGCGCGTTCCGCCGGCGAAATGCCGTTCCTCGACCATCTCGAGGAGCTCCGCACGCGCCTCCTGCGGAGCCTGCTCGCGCTGGTCGGGTGCTTCGCGCTCGGGCTCTGGCTGGTGGATCGGTTCCGGCTGGTCGATGCGCTGAAGAAACCGATCGCCCCGCTGATCCCCAACGGCCAGCTTACGGTCCTCTCGCCGACCGAGCCGCTGATGATCGTGCTCAAGATGGGGTTCGTCGTCGGGCTGGTGCTGGCCTCGCCGATTCTGCTCTGGCAGCTCTGGGCCTTTCTCTCCCCGGCGCTCTATGAGCGGGAGAAGAAGACGCTGGTGCCCGCCCTGTTCGCCGGATTGATCCTGTTTCTCGGCGGGGCCTCGCTCTCCTTCATCTTCGTGGTGCCTCAGGCGCTCCGGGTTCTGCTCAGCTTCCAGTCGGGCTCTTTCGCCACGATGATCACGTTCGACGCCTACTTTTCGTTCGTGATGCAGCTGGTGCTGGCGCTCGGGCTGTCGTTTGAATTGCCGCTCCTCATGATCATTCTGGCCGCGCTGGGCATCATCGCCACCCCGCTGCTCAACCGGATCCGGCCCTACGCCATCGTCGGCAGCTTCGTCCTCGGCGCGGTCCTCTCGCCGGGGACCGACGTGTTCTCGATGTTCATGCTGACCGTTCCGCTGCTGCTCCTGTACGAGATCGGGGTAGCCGGGGTCTGGATGGTACAGCGCCGCCGGAAGAAGGCGGAAGCGGCCGGCGCCGCCGGCGCCGCGCTGCTCCTGCTCTGCTGGGCGGCGACGCCGGCGCGAGCCCAGCAGCCGGTGCCGCCACCCCGGCCGCCCGGAGGCATTCCGGTCCTGTCCGGTGGCGTGCCGGGCGACACCGGCCGGCAGGGGATGGGACGCCGGCTCGATTCGGCCAGCGCCCGGAGACTTGGGCTTCCCTCGGCGCCCCGGCGCCAATTCGCCGTCCCCGACTCGATCGTCACCCAGCTGCTCGACCTCGAGGGGTACGAGGCCACCCGTTACCGGGCCGACACGGCAACGGTGCGGGCG
>JBGPEJ010000172.1:0-7052 GCA_041482775.1 Gemmatimonadota bacterium
GGACGCTGGCTCGCGTTTACCTCCAACCGGAGCGGCAACAACGATGTGTACGTCATGCCGGTGGAAGGGGGAGACCCGCGCCGGCTCACCTGGCATCCCGGCAACGACGGGGCCCGCGGCTGGTCGCCCGACGGAAAGCTGGTGCTCTTCTCCTCCAATCGGGGCACCGCCCCCGCGGCCTATGCGCGCCTCTACACCGTCCCGGTGGAGGGCGGGGTCGAACGCCTGCTGCCGGCGCCGATGGCGATCCGCGGAGCGTATTCGCCGGACGGGAAGCGCCTGGTCTACGATCGGGTGAGCCGGTGGGACATCGAGTTCCGGAATTATCGCGGCGGGCAGAACACCCCGCTCACCATTCTCGACCCGGCAACCTTCGAGGAAACCCGCCTTCCCAACGAGCGGACCGCCGACACCCAGCCGGTCTGGGTCGGCAACACGATCTTCTTCCTCTCCGACCGCGATTACGCGGTAAACGTGTGGGCCTACGATCTCGGAAAGACCGGCGTGCGGCAGGTGACCCGCTTCAAGGATGCCGACGTCAAGTCGCTCGCCGCCGGCGGCGGCACCCTGGTCCTCGAGCAGGACGGCTTCCTCCAACTGCTCGATCCAGCCGGCGGGGCGCCGAAGAAGCTCACCATCACGGTGCACGGTGACTTCCCCTGGGCCGCTCCTCATTGGAGTGACGTCGGCCGCTCGATCGCCGCCGCCGCCCTCTCGCCCACGGGAAAGCGGGCGCTGTTCGAGGCCCGGGGCGACATCTTCACGGTGCCGGTCGAGAAGGGAGATGCCCGGAATCTGACCCGGAGCCCCGGCGCCGCCGACCGGACCCCGGTCTGGTCGCCCGACGGGAAACAGGTGGCCTGGTTCTCCGACACCGGCAAGGGCTACCACCTCCTGATCGGCGCCCAGGATGGCCTGGCGCCGACGCGGGAGGTCCCGATCGGCGACGCGAAGTTCGCCTACGCCGCCGAGTGGTCGCCCGACGGAAAGCGGATCGCATTCGTGGACGATCATTCCCGGATCCGGGTCATCGAGCTGGCCACCGGCAGCATGACGACGGCGGACACCGACGGGAATTTGCTCGCCCGCAGCGGGATGGGGATCACCTGGTCGCCCGACTCCAAGTGGCTGGCCTATTCCAAGGCGCTGCCCAACCGGTTCCGCCGGGTGGTGGTCTGGTCGCTGGCCGATGGACGGGTCACCCCGGTTACCGACCCGCTGGCCGACGCGGTGAGCCCCGCGTGGGACCGGAACGGGCGCTATCTCTACTTCCTGGCCAGCACCGATCTCGGGCTCGCGAGCGGCTGGGCCAACATCTCGAGCATCGGCCGCCAGGTGACCCGAGGAGCGTACGTCGCGCTCCTTCGCGCCGCCGACTCGACCCCGTTCCAGCCCCAGAGCGACGAGGAGGGCGGGCCGGCGGCTCCGCCCAAGCCACCCGCGCCGCCCAATGCCGCGCCCGCGGCCGCCGGACCGGCTGGCGCCGCAGCGCCGGCCGGGGCACCGGCGCCTCGACCCGATTCCAATGCGACCGCGGTGCGGATCGACTTCGATGGCCTCGGCCGCCGGATCCTCGCGCTGCAGGTCCCGGTGCGGGACTACGCCGATCTGGCCACCGGGCCGACCGGCGTGGTGTTCCTCGCCGAACGCGTCCCGCTGCAACCCGGTTCCACCCTCCACAAGTACGAGATGTCCAAGCGCAAGGCGGAGGTGTTCCTCACCGGAGTCGGACAATTCTCCCTCTCGGCCGATGGCAAGAAGCTCCTCTATCAAGCGGCCGGGCAGTGGAGCGTGGTCGGCACCGAGGCACCGCCCCGGCCGGGCGATGGCCGGCTTCAGGTGTCGTTGCAGGAGGAGCTCAATCCCGCCGCCGAGTGGGCCCAGATCTTCGACGAGGCGTGGCGGATGGAACGGGATTTCTTCTACGACCCCAATCTTCATGGCGCCGACTGGAACGCGGTCTACGCGCGCTATGCGCCGCTGATTCCGCACGTGCGGCACCGGACCGACCTCACCTACGTGCTGGATCAGGTGGGCGGCGAGCTGTCGGTGGGCCACAGCTTCGTGGGCGGCGGCGATTTCCCCGTGGTCGATTCGACCCGGATCGGGCTGCTCGGCGCCGATCTGGCCCCCGACGGAGATCGCTGGAAAATCACCCGCATCTACACCGGGGAGAGCTGGAACCCCGAGCTCCGGGCACCACTCGACGCGCCGGGCCTCCGGGTTTCCGCAGGCAACTACATCCTCGAAATCAATGGCAGCAGCCTCACCACGGCGGACAATCCGTGGCGGCTCCTCGACGGCACCGCCGAAAGGCAGACCGTGCTCCGGGTCAACAGTCGTCCCACGACGGACGGTGCCTGGACCATCACCGTGGTGCCGCTCCGGAGCGAA
This sequence comes from Gemmatimonadota bacterium, assembly GCA_041482775.1. Taxonomy (GTDB): domain Bacteria; phylum Gemmatimonadota; class Gemmatimonadetes; order Gemmatimonadales; family GWC2-71-9; genus JABFSM01. The sequence continues at coordinate 2,395 of JBGPEJ010000172.1, forward strand.
AACGCGCTCCGGACCCGCGCATGGGTCGAGGACAACCGCCGCAAGGTCGATTCCCTGTCGAATGGCACGCTGGCCTATGTGTGGGTGCCCAACACCGCCGGCCCCGGGTACGCCTCGTTCAACCGCTACTTCTTCGCCCAGCAGGAAAAACCCGGCGCGGTCATCGATGAGCGCTTCAATCAAGGCGGTCTGCTGGACGACTACATGGTGGACTACATGAGCCGGAAGCCGATCGGCGGGGTCAGCAACGACGTACCGGGCGGAACCCACTTCCCTCTCCCGATGGCCGGGATCTTGGGTCCCAAGGTACTGATCACCAACGAGCTGGCCGGTTCCGGCGGCGATTACTTCCCCTGGGCGTTCCGGCAGCTCAAGGTGGGCCCGCTGATCGGGACCAGAACCTGGGGCGGCCTGGTCGCGGCCAGCGTACCCTACCCGCTGGTCGACGGCGGCTTCATCACGGCCCCGTCGAGCGCCGTCTTCGGGCTGAACGGGGAGTGGCCGGCGGAGGGCGAAGGGGTGCCCCCGGACATCGACGTGCCGCTGGACGCCAAGTCGGTCGCCGCTGGCCACGACCCCCAGCTCGAGCGGGGTGTCGCCGAAGCGCTCAAGCTGCTGCAGCAGAATCCGCCCAAGGCGCTGGCGTTGCCGCCCTACTCCAAGCGGGCCCGCCGTCCGGCCCCCTGACCGATCCGTCTCGGAGGTCCCATGGTGATCGTCCTGCGCATCGTCGTTGGTCTCCTCGTCGTCCTGGCGCTGGTGTTCGGCGTGGGCCTGATCCTGCCCCGTAACCATCGGGCGTCCAGCCGGGTCTCGCTGCAGAAATCGCCGGATCAGGTCTGGGCCGTCGTCCGAGACCTCGGCGCGCTACGGGGCACCTGGGCGGACCTCAAGAGCGCGCGGAGGCTCCCCGACGCAAACGGGAAGGAGGTCTGGGAGGAGAACGCCGGCGGCTTCACGATGCGCCTGATCATCGACGAGGCGGTCGCCCCGACCCGCCTGGTGACCCGGATCGACGCCCCTCCGGATGCGGCATTCGGCGGGACCTGGATCTACGAACTGGCTCCCGCGGGAAGCGGCACCCAGCTTACAGTCACGGAGAACGGCTACGTGTCGAACCCGATCTTCCGGGTGGCCATGAAGGTGATGGGGGTGCACAGGACGGCGGACGGATACCTCGAAGCCCTCGGGAAGAAGCTGGGCGAGACGGTAACGCCGGAGCATGTTGACTAGGGGGTCGCGCGTTGCACGTGCGTCCGAGGACGGCCTCGAGCGTCGCAAGAGTATCTTTTCCCGAACGCCAGGGAGGCCGGCATGCTGGTGCAATACCTCGCAGGCGGGGGCGTGTTCGCATTCGCGCTCCTCTCCGCCACCTGCAGCGAACCGGCGGCTCCCGGCGCCGGCGGCACGCCCAGCAGCGCCGCGCTCAAGATCGTCCAGGTGGCACAGGGCCTCGAATCACCGTTGTATCTCACCGCGCCGCCGGGGGACACCGCCCGCCTGTTCATCGTTGAGCAGTCGGGCCGCATTCGCATCGTGCGCAGTGGCGCCTTGCTGTCGATCCCATTCCTCGATCTGAGCGCCAAGGTCTCCTTCGGCGGTGAGCAGGGACTCCTCGGCCTCGCTTTCCACCCGCAGTACGCCACCAACGGCCGTTTCGTGGTGAACTACACCGACCGGGGGGGAGACACCCGGGTCGCCGTGTACCGGGTTTCCTCCGACGCCGACGTCGCGGATCCCGCCAGCGAGCAGGTGATCCTCGCGGTGGACCAGCCGTTCGCCAATCACAATGGGGGGATGGTGGTGTTCGGCCCCGATGGAAAATTGTACATCGGGCTGGGGGACGGCGGCTCCGGCGGCGATCCGCAGGGCAACGGGCAGAATCGCAACGTCCTGCTCGGCAAGATCCTGCGGGTGGAAGTAAACGCCGCGGGGCAGTTCTCGGTGCCGGCGGACAACCCCTTCGTCGGCCAGGCGGGCAGGCGCCCCGAGATCTGGAGCTTGGGACTGCGCAACCCGTGGCGGTTCAGCTTCGATCGCTCTCTGGGTGATCTCTACATCGGCGACGTGGGACAGAACACCCACGAAGAAATCGATGTGAGCACCGACGTCTCCCAGTTCGGTCGAGGACTCAACTACGGCTGGAATACCATGGAGGGGCTGGCCTGCTACAGCCCCTCCGCGGCGTGCGTGCGGACCGGACTGACGCTGCCGGTGCTCGATTACGACCACGGCATCGGCTGTTCGGTGATCGGAGGATATGTGTATCGCGGCTCGGCCATCCCCGACCTGCGGGGCACCTACTTCTACGGCGATTACTGCCAGGGCTGGGTGCGCAGCTTTCGCCTGGCCGGCACCCGGGTCACCGGCGAAAACGACTGGCCCGCGCTCCGCCCCGGTGGCCAGATCACCAGCTTCGGCGAGGACGCACAGGGCGAGCTCTACATCGTGATCCAATCGGGGAGGGTGTTCCGGATCGTCCCGGCAACGCCGTAGGCTGGCCCAATCCAAACGGAAGCGCGGGGGCCGTCCGGAGTGTAGTTTCTCTGGACGACCCCCGACCTATATCCGAGCTTTGGAGGTACTTCCCCGATATGGAGCAAGGCGGCACTCCGAGCACCGCGGCCCCCCTCCCCCCCCCCGGCGCCTGGCGGGATCGGAATTGGGCCCAACTTCTGGCCCGGATCAAGGATCGCCTGGTGGTCCCGATCGTGGGGCCCGACCTCGTCCTCGTCGAGCACGAGGGCGACGTGCTCCCGCTCGAGCGCTATGTGGCGCTGGAGCTGGCCAACCAGCTCGATCTTGCCCAGGCGGTCGGTGCCGCGCCGACGCTCAATCAGGTGATGTGTGCCTATTTCGAGCACATCCCCGCCGGCGAAACCCGCTCGACTCCTTACACCTTGGTCCCCGACATCCTCCGCCAGGCCAAGTTCTCCCCGCCGGCTCCGCTCTGCCAGCTGGCCGAGATCACCGATTTCACATTGTTCGTCACCACGACCTTCGATCCGCTCCTGGCGGACGCGCTCAATCTGGTCCGCTTCGGCGGAGAGAAGGGCACCAGCTCCATCATTTATCGCTACAACAAGCGGGAAGACCTGAACTGCACCGTGGCGGAGCTCCGGGACCGGGGCCAGCCAACCGTCTTCCACCTGCTCGGACAGGCTTCCGCCTCGCCAACCTACGTGTTGACTGAGGAGGACCTGCTCGAATTCCTCTACGCCCTTCAGTCCGCCGAGTACCGGCCCAAGAATCTCATGGCCGAGCTGGCGGAGCACGATCTGCTGATGATCGGGGAACATTTCCCCGATTGGCTCGCGCGGTTCTTCCTGCGCGCAACCAAGAGCAAGAAACTCTCCGGCTACCAGGATTTCACGGAGATCCTGGCCGATTCGGGGACCGCTCGGGAGCCCGGCCTGGTCACCTTCCTGAATCACTTCAGCACCCACACGCGGATCTTTCCCGGCGGCGATGCGGTCGAGTTCGTCGCCGAGCTGCACCGTCGCTGGCGGCGGGAACACCCTGAAGTCGTGGCCCGGGCCAAAGCCCCATTCGTGCCCCCGCCGAGGGAAATTCCCAAGCAGGCGATCTTCTTGAGCTATGCCCGCGAAGACATGGAGGCGGTCAAGCGAATCAAGGCCGGACTCGAAAAGGCCGGCCTTCCGGTCTGGTTCGACATGGAGCAGATCAAGGGCGGGCAGGACTGGGAACGCCGCATCGCGGAGAACGTCAAGAGCTGCACCCTGTTCATGCCGGTGATGTCGCAGCACACCGCCGCCCAGACCCGCGATGCCTATTTCCGGGTTGAATGGAACGGCGCCATCGAGCGCACCCAGCGGATGAAGTCGGGCGAAGTGTTCATCACGCCGATCGTGGTCGACGATCTCTCGCGGCAGGTAGCGTCGGGCGAGTTCCCCGAAGGCCTCAAGTTGCATATCGAACGGGTCGAGAGCGGGGACCTCGCGCCGGCGCTCCTGGAGTACCTCGCGCGGGAGTACGCCCGCATCACCGGCATCACGCGGGGGGACGGGCGATGACTGGCCCGCTGCCCCGCGGGATCGATCCTCAGGCCGATGTCGTCGACGCCGAAAACCCCTGGCCGGGACTGGCGCCCTTCGCCGAGGAGCACGCGGCGTATTTCCACGGGCGAGGCCGGGAAGTAGAGGATCTCTTCCGGCTGGTGCGGCTGAATCGCCTGGCGGTGCTCTACGGCCAATCGGGGCTGGGGAAAACCTCGCTGGTGCAGGCGGCGCTCTATCCCCGGCTCCGCGCCGCTGGCCTGCTCCCGGTACCCATCCGGCTCGACTATTCCAGCGCCGCGGAGCCGGCCCGCAGCCAGATTTGGCGGGCCATTGAGAAGGCGCTGCGAGCCCAGGGAATCGCGCCGCAGCCCCTGAACGAGGATGAGACCCTCTGGGAATTCTTCCACCGGCGCTCCCTCCGACTCGCCAGCGCTGACGGCCGGACAGTCATTCCGGTCCTGGTGTTCGACCAGTTCGAGGAACTGTTCACTCTGGGCGCCGAGCGCACCGACGGCCGCGAGTACGTGCGTGACGGTCTCGTTGAGCTGGCCGCGCTGGTCGAGAATCACCCGCCGGACCGGGTCGACGCGAGATTCAACCGCGAACCGAAGCTGGTGGCCCAGTACGACTTCGATCGCC
>JBGPEJ010000173.1:0-6977 GCA_041482775.1 Gemmatimonadota bacterium
AGAGCAAAGACGCCGAGCGGGACCGGATCGTGGCGCGGGTGGGCGCGCTCTGGGATAGGGAGATGCAGGGTCTGAGCGACTGGATTGGAAAGCACCCCGAAGTGGGGTGGAAGGAATTCCGCTCGGTGGACACCCTGGTGAGGGTGCTGCGCCGGGCCGGGTTCACGGTGGATTCGGGCGTGGCCGGACTCGCCACGGCGTTCGTGGCCAGATGGGATTCCCCCGCCGGGAGCAGCGGCCCGGTCCTGGGCCTGATCGCCGAGTACGATGCCCTCCGCGGAACCATGGGCGCTTTCCACGGTGATCAGCACAATGCCCAGAGCCCGGTCGCCATCGCGGCGGCGCTGGCGCTCAAGGAGTTCTTCGAGGCCAGACGGATCCCCGGAAGCATCCGGATCTACGGGACCCCGGCGGAAGAGGTGGGCCCGCCGGCCAAGACCATCATGCGAGACGCCGGCGTGTTCAAGGGCGCCAGCATCCTGGTTCGAAGCCACTCCTCCCGGGAAACCGCCCGCTCCCGCGCCGGGTTCGGGATCTGCTGCCTCAACATCGACGAGGTCAAGTACATCTTCACCGGCCGGCCGTCACACCAGCTCTCCAGCTGGAACGGCCGGAACGCCCTCGAGGCCGCGGTGCATTTCTACACCGCGGTGGACGGGCTCCGCTCGACCTTCCGACCCGAGGCGTCCATCCAGGGGGTGATCCCCGAGGGGGGGATCGCGCCCAACGTGGTCCCGGACCGCGCGGTGGTGGACTACTACATCCGCTATCCCGACGGCGTGTACCTCGAACACGTCGCCCGGATGATGGACAACGCGGCCCGGGCTGCGGCCATGGCAACCGGGACGGAGGTCAAGATCGACCGCTACGGCGAATACCGGGACGGAATCGCGCTCGGCACGCTGGAGGAGGCCTACTACGCCTACGCGAAATCGATGGGAGCCCCGAAGCTGGAGCCGGAGCCGCAACGGCCCGCGGGGTACGAGGAAACCGGCGGCGTTTCGCTCGACGTGCCCGGAGTCGGAGTGAGCGTCTCCAGCTCCGGCTTCGCCAATCACACCATGGGGATGCTGGACGACGCCTTCACGCCGGTCGGCCATACCGGATTCCGGATGGACGCCCAGATCATGGCCGCCATTCTGTACCACTACCTGACCGATGCACCCTTCCGGGAGGCGGTCCGGGCCGAGCACGCGGCGCTCCGCGGGCTCTACGATCAATACCAGGAGAATCTGCGGAAGGCCTACGCCAGCGAGATGCAGCCGGATCGCTAGCGCGCCGGCGTCAGGGTGCCGCCGCGCTGGAGGAAGACATAGACCAGCGAGGTAACGTCAACGCAGGCGTGACCGACCAGGTCGGTTCCCAGCCGGCCGACGAGCCAGGCCGGCGTAAGCCAGGCCGGCGCGCCCTTCAAGCTCAGGTCCACCGGATCCACCCGACGAACGCAGAGGGCGGCATCGGCCAGCGCCGCGGCCGAGTGCGGGGGTTTGCCCGGCCCGGATGCGAAGGCCGCCGTGGTCGAGAGCGTGAGTGCCAGACGCACTGTCCCGGCGATCGGGCCCGAAGGGGAACCCCGGGGCGCCTCTTCCCGGAGGGTGAGGGCCAGGTCCACCTTCAGATTCGGGCAGGTGGCGGTCACCACCTTCGGCTCCGCGAGGGAAACGGTGGTTCCCTCCCGGTTCTCCCGGATCGGAAACGCATGGCTGAGCCCGGCGGTCACCACGAATCGGAGCTGCTCCATCGGCGCCACGGAGCAGGCGTCGACGGTCATCGAGTCGGCGCGAAATTCACTCGTCTCCGCCCCCGCCGGGGGAGCAAATCCCCCGATCGGGAGAATCGTCCATCCGAAGATCGCTGCCAGGCGGAGGGCAGCGAAGCGCATGCTCCGGGGCGCCCGCCCGGTTGCGCCGCCACGCCCGGGCCGCGCGTGAGCCCTCATGGCCGCAGGCCGGGGCCCGCCACCCGCGCGAGCAAGGGATCGATCAACTGCGCCACTTGAGCCTGGACGCCGCGGTCCCACAGGACCTCCGCGTGATTGAGATGGTCGGTGAAGTGGGTGGACCACGGCAGCCGGGCACTGGCGTCGGTAACGAGGCCATCGCCGAACCCCGCCTTCACCTCGCGCACGAAGGGACGGATCTTGTCGAACACCGGTGAGAGTGGCTCCAGCAGCACCGGGTTCGCCCGCCAGACGAAGTACTGGCTCAGGTTCTTGTACTGCGGCACCGCACTCATGGCGTCGAAGGTCCAGAGGTACAGCCGGAAGTAGCTCGGATTGACGCCACCGAAGGTGTAATACTTGGCGCCGGGGAGGGGAGTTTCCCCGTTGGCCAGGCCCCGCAACATCGGGCTGTCGGGAGTGAGCTCCCGGCTTTCGAAATCGACCAGGAGCTTGGTCATCGGACGCATCGCCTCCGTCACCAGATCGCGGAGCGGGGCCTTGAGGGGAGCGGTGACGACCGGCGGGGCGCAGCAATCCAGCAGGTCCATCGTCTCACTCGCCAGCCGCCCGGGCCACTGGCCCAGCTCGCTTCCCTGGTGGGGCGAATGGAGGGTCACGACCCACTTCACCCGCGCAATATCACTGCTCGCCTTCCGCTCCTTCACGATCCGGCGGATCAGCAAGCCGCCCCGGCTGTGGCCGATCAGGGCGATCGCTGGAGGCGCACCCGGACTTCTCGCCCGGGTGAGCGCCAGGAGCGAATCGAACGCCGCCAGGGCGGAGGGCACCGCTTCCTCGAACGAAAGCCCCGGCTGGCTCCAAGCCGCGACGGTAAATCCGAATCCCGCCAGATAATCGAACCAGTTGTGGGTCCGGTCCCAGGCCGCCGGATCGTTGCCGTAAAGCCAATCCGATTTCCCGAGCTTGTAGACCCCGGCATTGGGACCCTGATGAGTGTCTCCGATCCGTTGCTGTGCCGGGTCGTGGCCAGTGTCGTACGAGTACCCGATCGAGGACGGCGCGGTCCAGGTCAGCAGGCTCTGGTGCAGACCATGGACCAGGAGGATCGCGGGCCGGGCCGGGTCCTTGGCGCAGGCGATCTCACCGCCCTTGCCGAGGCCGGCCCACCAGGAGCGCGCGGCAGGCGGGCAGAAGGTGGCGCTCGAAGGTTGAGTGGTCGCCGGCGCACCGGGTCGCGAGACAACCTGACCCAGCATCGGACCGGCCAGCGAGGAGAGCAGAGCCGCGGCCGGAAGGAATGCGCCGCAGATTCGGCCCGCCGGGCTCATGGTTGCCCGCCTCCCCCCGCGGCCGCCACCGTGACGGAAACCTGGGTCTGCTTGGGTGCCGGGGTGAACGTCCGGAGGTGCTCGTCACTCACTGGAACCACCGTCAGGGTCTGACTACCGGCCGCGGACCAGGTGAGGGTGAACGGCGACGCCTTCTTCGGATCGAAGGTGCAGGTGCCCTGCCCCGCCTGCCACTGGCAGGCGGGGTTGGCACCGGGGGCGGCGTTGCCGGTCCAGGTCACCCGGTATCGGACCGGGTTGGTATAGGGGTAGCAACTCGGCATCTTCACGTTGTACACAGCGGCCTTGCCGGCCGTCACCTGCGCCGCCCCATCTACGCCGGCAACCAACGCGTTGGAGCCTCCCGGTGCCAGATCGCGGAACCAGATGTGCTTGTCTCCCGTCACCGAGTGAACGAACGGCTGCCCGATGACCTTCCGGAGCACCAGCGCCTCCGCCCTCAAGTCCACTCCCCAATCCAGATCTCCGGCGAGGATGTGGTTCTCCTGACTGCTGGAACCCCCGCCGACCGTCTGGGCGCCGGCCACGGCGGCACAGCCGGATGCCGTGCCCAGCAGGTACGGCTGGGGGCCGGCCCGGGCGCTCAACGCGTCCACGTCGAAGTCGAGCTGCAGAGCGGTGAAGATGGCCGGCTTGATGTGGACCTGCCCCTGGATGTCGGCGCCTTCGCTCGCGGTGGTGGGATCAGGGATGCCGTGCGAGGTGGCGTTGCACCCGCTCCCGCTGCAGGTGAAATCGAAAAACGCCTTGTGCGGATTGTCGATCTGGAAGTGGCCTTCGGCCTTGCCTTCCCCGCCGACGGCGATGTTGCCCTCGATGTAGGCGCTGATGTCGAGCTCCGCGACCGGTACGCCTCCGATCACGATCGGGATGACTTCAATGAGAATCTGCGGGCCCCCGGTCGGCGGAATCGTGAAGGTCTTCTGGAATTTCCCGGTCGCCGAAACGCTGGCCTTGAGCTGCTCTCCCACGGTGAGCGTTCCGGTCCCGGCCAGACTCTTGGGCCGGACCACAAACGGCAGGCAGGGGATGTAGAACAGGTCGAGCTGGGAACGGAAATCCGATTGAATCGGGAATCCGAGGCTGACGGTTCCCTGGACGGTGCCCGACGCCGAGCCGCCGGCGCCCAGGCCCTGGGACCCTGACTGTTCGAGGTGAACGGTCATCTCGGGCGTGATGGAGAATTGCACCGGGATGTTCGGCAACGGCAGCGTGTGGTCGGCAAAACAGCCCTGGGCCATGTTCCAATCGTGGGTAAGCTCGCCGGTGACGTGGTCCCACTCCTTGACCGCCTTGTCCCAGTTCCGCCGCCACTCATCGGTAACCGCCTGACCCGCACAGTCGAACGAGTCGTACCAGTGTCCGCAGCTTCCCCCGCCAGTCTCTTCCGGCGCCGGCTTCACGTAGTCGGGAACCGGGTGGGCCTTGACCCATTCCTCGGCCACCTGGGTATTGACGACGTAATGATCCGACCCTCCGGGCGGAATCGTTCTCACGTGCATCTCGAGCAACCGCCGCACCCCGTCGGAGAGGCCCGGGGCCTGCTCGATCGCTATCCGTCCGCGCAGATGCAACACGGTGGCGGTGACGCTCTTCCCTCCGACCATGGCCGACACCGGCCGGGAGTCGAACCGGCTCAGTACGTTCGTACGGCCCGTGGCACTCGGCGGGTGCGGTGTGCCGTACGAGATGGTCGGCAACTGGAACTGGGCCACAGCGCCCTTGGCCACCGCGCCGAGCCCCGGGGCGGCTGGTGGGGGGGCCGGCGCCGGCACGGCGGCAGGCGCCCTGACCGGCCCGGGCACGGCGATCGGAGCCTGCGGGCCACTGGTGATTGCGCAGCAGGCGGCGCGCCCGTCGAGCGACACCTGCCGGGTGGTGAAGTTGGCGTACACCCCCTGGCCCAGCTTGAGGGACGCCAACACCGCGGGAGTCGCGACCTTGAACTGGAAGACGTTCCCGTTGGCCGTCACCTTCGCGGAAACGAGGCCGGTACCCGCCTCGATGGCCGTGATGGTACAACAGGCGGGCGTCTGGGCGGCACTCTCACCCGAACCGATCGTGAGGGCGGCGGCCAGGAAAAGAAGAACTCTCATGTGATGCCTCCGGCGTCCTGCGTGAGGTCAGTGTGGACCCAGTGTCTTGGTGGCGACGTTGTTGTCGATCCGTTTTTCCTGAATGGTGTGCGCCGCATCCAGGGCGATCTTGACCAGGACTGTCGTGGTTCCGAGGAAGACGTTGCCGATGTGAAACGTGGTGGACTGGCCCGGGGCGAGTGGATCCAACTCGGAGTCAGTGAAAATTGGCCAGGCGGTGGGATCCAATCCGCTGAGCGCACCCTCCGGGCCGCCCCAGCCCCGGATCTGGACCTTCTTCGGGACCGCCAGATTCCCCTGGTTCTGCACCGTCACCTGAATCCGGTAGCGGGTGTTGGCGTCCTGCCAGTCCTGCTTGATCGACGTGATCGCCAGGTCGGGGCACCTCGGCGTGATCGTCGCCTCCGTCGTGTTGTTCGTCTCATTTGCCTCGGCGATGACCTGCTGGGCGTCCGCCACCACCTTGATGACGACGGCGCCACAGCTGTCCACCCGCGCCAGCGAGGACAACACCGGAACCTGGGACTGGGCTCCCTGCCCCGTGTGCTTGTAGGTGTCCCGCCGCACCCCGTTGACGTAGATATCCGCAACGAACGGCTGGGTGACGGGGCTGCGGCCGGCATTCATCATCGTGTACCCGACGTGGTTGGTGGCATCGAGCGCGATGGTGATCGGGAGAAGATCCATCCCGTCCACGATGGGTACCGCCGGGTTCATCCCGACTTTGCCGACCCCCGTCAGCGGGCCGATCGGCCGGGGCGGCGGCGGCGTCTGAGCAGCGCTCTGACCCGAAACCACAGTGAGCGCCGCGGCTGTATACCACAGATATCGCATCGGATCCCTCCGCTTCATTTCGGTTTCTGCAGGGCGGTATCCACCGCCGCTTTGAGACTCGCGAGAATTCCCTTGAGCCCGGAGAGCGCCGTTGTGGCACTGGGCCGGTCGGGGGCGGTACGGAAGGCGTGGAACGCCGTGCGCAGACTGTCGCTCATTTCCGGCAGCGCCGCCGCGGTCCGGAGGCCTTGCGCCAGCAGGTTGAGATTCTTGTACTTGGACAGGAAGTCCGGCACGATCCCCCCCACCGCCTTGAGCACCAGCTCGAGCGCGCTCAACCGCTTGCCGCAACAGCCGGCCACGAACGCCGAGGGAGGGGATTGGGAAAAATCGCCGCCGGCGCCCGAGGCGCCGCCCGCCGCTCCGGCACCCGCAGCTCCGCCAGCACCTGCCGCCCCGCCGGCCCCGGTGCTGGCGGCATCGGGAGCAGACTGGACGAAGCCGTCCAGCGCAGCGAACTGTCCATCCAGCTGGGTCACATTGGACGCCAGCGTCGTCGCCATCCCCGGCATGGCCGGCGCCGGCAGCGCCTTGCCGACCTCCGTTTCCACCGGGACCACGCGGTACCGGTAGACCATCCCGTGATCGCCCACCACGTAGGCCGCATCGCGGTGGGGCAGACTGAAGCCCCGCACGTCCCCGGCAAACGGAAATACCGCCGAGCTCCAGCGTTTGCCGCCGTCGACGGTGTAGGTCAGCTGCTTTTCATGGAATGACCAGCCCACCTCGGGGTCGGCGAACTTGAGCGGGCCTTGCACCGATGCGATAACCCCGTGCCAGGTCTTCCCGCCATCG
>JBGPEJ010000174.1:0-6976 GCA_041482775.1 Gemmatimonadota bacterium
ATCTGGTTCCTCGTGTCGCTGCTGTTGGGGCCGATTGCGACGCTCCTCCTGGTGATCTTCGACAAGCGGTAGGCTCAAACGCGGAACTGCCGACCACAGATTCCACCGATTGTGCCGACGTTTCAGTGAAAATCTGTGCAATCTGTGGTCTACCGTTCAGTTCTTTCTCACCGCCCGCGCCGCCGCCACCAGCTCCTTGACCTCCCGGAGCAGGGTGGGTCCGTGGTACGGAATGCCATCCTTGATGGTCCACTCCACCCCGCCGGTGTGGACCGCCTTGCCGTCCCGGATGGTCTCGGTCCCGGTGGCGTAGAGCACCTTCAGGTCCTCGAGCGGATTCCCGTTCACCACCAGCAGATCGGCCAGATGCCCGGGGCGCACCCTGCCGAGCTTGTCTTCCATCCCCAGGATCTTCGCGTTGTTCAGGGTGACGTGCTGGAGCACCTTGAGCGGGTGGAACCCGGCTTCTTGCTGCAGCTCGAGCTCGCGGATCAGCGCAAAGCCGTACAGCTCGTAAATGAATCCCGCGTCCTCCCCCACGCCGATCACCCCGCCCCGCCGTTCGAACTCGCGCAGCGCCGCCATCCAGATCCGGTAGTTCTCCTTCCAGTAGGCCTCATCGGTCGAGCTCCACCCGATGAAGTAGGAGCCGTGGTTGGCCGGATTCGGCTTGAAGTACTCCTCGAGCGTCGGGTGCAGATAGTCCCTGAACCACGGCTGATTCTGGGCCCGCTGCAGGTCCCGGCTGGCCTCGTAAATGACCAGCGTGGGGTCCCAGGCGACGCCGCCGTCCGCCATCGCCTGCAGCACCTTGCCGAGCCGCTCCGGATCGGTTTCCCGCCAGAGCCGCCCGGCCCAGCGGAAGCGGTCCACCTCGTCGTTGTAGTTGTACCCCGAGGGAAAATGCTGCACTCCGTCGGCCAGCGCCGCGTCGGGCACCCCGTACCAGTGCTCGATGCTCCGGGTGCCGAACTTGACGTCGTCCCAGGCGTTGGTCTCCTCGACCCCGGCGTGGTGGGCGATGGGGAGCCCCACTTTGCGGGCCTCGTCTTCCATCGCCTGCATCAGGTCCCGGTCGATGCCCAGAATCTTGATCCCGTCGGCGCCCAGCGCCTTCAGGGCCCGGACCCGGGCCCGGGCGTCTTCGGGGGTGCGGATGCCGCGGGTTTCGACCGCGTCACCCCCGCCGCCGAACAGCGCGTAGACGAAGATCCGCGGCGCCACGATCGTCCCCCCAGCGCTCCGGGCCCTCAGATCCAGGGTCTGGCGGGTGTTGCTGCCCACGTCGCGCACGGTGGTGACGCCCGAAGCGAGCCAGATCTTGAATTCGTACTCCAGCGGCTGGGGAATCCCGCCTCGCTCGTCCTGCACGTGGGCGTGGAGATTGATGAGCCCCGGCATCACGTACTTCCCCGTCGCGTCGATCTCCGCGTCCGCCGCCGGGCGGCGGGCTCGACCGGCCTTGAGCGCCACCGGGTCGAGCGCCACCAGATCCACGATGGTGTTGCCCTCGATCACGATATCGTACGGCCCGGCGGCCGGTGTGCCGTTGCCCTCGATGACCAGCGCGTTCCGGATCACGAAACGCCCACCGGCGGGTCGGACCCCGTGCTGGATGCCCTTCGCACCCTGCGCCGGAGCGCGGCCGGCCAGCACCCCGAGCAGCAGCGCGACCGCGCCCACCGCGCGCCGGCCGATGCCGGTGGCCGCCGTCACTTGATGGCCGCGGTGAGCGGCCGTCCGTCGAGCGGCTCGGCCGGTGTTACCCCGAGCACCCGGGCCAGTGTCGGGGCCATGTCCACGGTGCGCACGAACTGGGCGTAGCGCCCCGGCTTGAACGGGGTGCCGAAGAAGATGATCGGCACATGGGTGTCCAGATCGTGGGGCGTCCCGTGCTGCGCGATGTTGTAGTACCACCAGTAGCTCCCCGGCGTGAGGGTGATCACCGCCTGGACCGGCATGTCGGGAGGGAACATCTGGACCCAGCGGCGCGCCACGTAGTCCTTGCCGAAGTCGGCCCCGGCCAGATCGGCAAAGCGATCGGCCCGGAGCACTCCCGGAATCCGCCGCGCGGTGGCCAGGAAGGAATCCACCGCCGCGCGGAGCACTGCGGAAGTCACCTTGAGAGAATCCCGGTCGGCGAACAAGGCGCCGCTCTCCAGATCGATCGCATTGGGGTTTCCACCCCCCGCCTGAATCACCCGCTGCATCGCGGTCTGGGCGGGGCGCACGTCCACCCGGAGCGGCGCCGGGGTGAGGCGGCCATTGTTGAGCTCCGGGAACGGGTAGACCCCGTGATCCCCGGTTAGCGCGATGATCACCCGGTTCGAGTCCCGGAGCTGGTAGAGTGAATCGAGCAGCGCGCCGATGGTGCGGTCGAGGCGGACCACCTGGTCGTGAATCTCCCGGGAATCGGGACCGTAACGGTGGCCCACCAGATCGGTCGCGGAGAATGACACCGCCACCACATCGGTCTCCGGCCCCTGGCCGAGGCCGAGCGACCGGATTCCCTCGAGCGCCAGTGCGGCAGTCACCGCATCGATGAAAGGGAAGCCCGGCAGTTGCGCCGCGGCGGTGTCGGGATCGGCGGAGAACCGGTGCGGGAAGAGGAACCCCCGCCCCCCGGATTCCGCCGGAACGCTGTCGGGCTCGGAATAATCCGCCGCCGGCAGCAGCAGGTTCCACGACGTTCCGGCGTAGCTCTGCGGGAGCCGGCGCGCGTTGAAGGCCTTCACCCAGTCGGGAAGCGTGTCGCGATACCAATGACTGGTGGTGAAGCTGCCGACGCCGGAGGAGTACCAGTAGACCTGCTGCTTCGACCGGCCGATCGGCAGAATGGCCCCGCGATCCTTGTAGGAAACCGAAAGTGCCCGGGTTCTCGGGTCGGCGGCGGTGAGCCAATCGGTCAGGGTGGTGCCCCGGAAGCGGAAGGGAGAGGCACCGAATTCGGGCGCGCCGATCAGCGGCGAATTCGCATCGTTGACCCCGGCCACGTTCCGGGTGATCCCGGTGCTCCGGGGGAACCGTCCCGACATGATGCTGGCGTGGCCCGGCGCCGTCTCGGTGATGGCGTGGTCCTGGTGGCCGTTGGTGAAGAAGGCGCCCCGATCCAGCAACCGCTTGAAGCCGCCGGTAAACTGCGAGCGCCACCGGTCCAGGTAGTCCTCCCGCATCTGGTCCACGGTGATGAACACCAGGAGCGTCGGCTTGGCCGCGGCGTCCGCCGGCGGCGGCGTACCGCCGGGCGACGGGGGGGCGCAGAAGAGGGCACCAAGGAGGGCTGCCAGCACGGTCGGACGGTTGAGATGCATGTCGGGAGGCTGGGGGCTAGGGATTGGGGCCAGGAACCAGGGGCTCGAAAGCCGGCCCGCATAATAGTACCATTGCCGGGCGCGCCCCTCGCGGAGAGCGTTCGGGCGCGGTATCATCGAATCCGCTCCCACGCCAGGACTTGCAATGGTCGCCCTGCTCCGCCCCGCCCCGGTCGTTCTGCTCGCGGCGCTCTCGTTCTCCGCGAGCCCGCTCCACGCCCGCCAGGCCGACTCGTCCAGCCGCCCGCACAAGCTCTTCCGGACCACCGAGCCGCTGGTGATGTGGCTGCAGTCCGACTTCAAGACCGTCTTCAAGGACCGGGACTCGCTCAGCACCAAGCGCTATCCCGCCAAGCTCCGGTTCCTCGACGAAAAGGGCGACACCGTTTCCCTGGACGTGACCCTCAACACCCGGGGCCATTACCGGCTCAAGGGTTCCACCTGCTCCTTCCCCCCCCTCAAGGTCCGGTTCGACAAGGAGAAGACCAAGGGCACCGCGTTCTCCGGCATGGGGTCGCTCAAGTTGACCACCAACTGCCAGAAGGGCGACAACTACGCTCAGAACGTGTACGTGGAGTATGCCATCTACGGGATGTACAACCTGCTCACTCCGCTGAGCCTCCGCGCCCGCCTGGCCACGGTAACCTGGCTCGACCCGGCCGACCCCGCGTTCACCATCACCCGGCCCGGCTTCTGGACCGAGGAGGAGAGCGACATGGCGAAACGGAACAAGGGCAAGGTGCTGATGCAGAAGGGCGGCGGTGCCGGGGACATGGACGAGAAGCAGATGGCCATCACCGATGTATTTCAGTACATGATCGGCAACACCGATTTTTCCCTTTCCATGCTGCACAACTACCGCATCGTGCAGACCGACACCTCGATGAACTATTTCCCCATGGCCTACGACTTCGACTGGTCCGGCCTGGTGGAGGCACCCTACGCCCACCCCGACTCCCGCCTGCCGATCAAACGGGTGACCGACCGGCTGTATCGCGGGGGATGCCACACCCCCGAGATGCTGGCGACCGTGATCGGGATCTTCAAGGCCAGAAAGGCCGACCTGTACGCCCAGCTCACCGGGATCAAGGGGCTCGATCCCAAGCGGCTCAAGATCGCCACCGAGTATCTCGACGACTTTTTCAAGGACGCCGACGACCCGCGATTCGCGAAAAGCGAGTTCCGCAGGGTGTGCGGCTAGGGCCGCCGGGGCAGTAGCCCCTCCAGCCCTTCCGACTTGACCAGCGGGAGGAAGCGCGGATCGTTCCTGAGCCCGTTGTAGAAGGGGTTAGTGACGATCAAGCGGAAACGACGGGGGCGGCGCTCCTTGAGCTTGAGCACCCAGTCCATGGCTTGAGTCCATTCCCCCAGCTGCGCGTAGAGTGCCACGATCCGCTCCTCCCGGAGCTGGGGCACCGTGTCGTCGGGAAGCTTGTAGGGCCGTGAAATCGGCGCGAGCAGCGGCGCCAGCTGGCGCTCGAGATCCTGCCGCCGCACCCGCTCGTACCCCGCTTCGCCTCCCTCGCGGAATCCCTGCGCGTACGCCGCGGCGCCCGTCGTATCTCCACCCTGCCGCCGGGTGGTGATGGCCTCGTCGAACCGCTTCAAGCGCTCGAGGCTCTGGATCAGACGGCGGCGCGGCCCCGGCACGCTGGGGTCGATCTCCAGTGCGCGGCGCAGCGCGCTGGCCGCCGAGTCATAGCGCCCCACCCGCATGTAGAGATCACCCAGCGTGTTCAGATACTGGGTCGACGGTTCCATCTCCGACGCGCGCCGCGCCAGCACGAAGGCGGAATCGAACCGGCCCTCGACCTCCCCGACGACGATCGCCGAGAACAGCAGCACCTGGGCATCGTGCGCGCTGAGGCGCAGTCCCTTGCTGACCGATGCCTCCGCGGCATTCCAATCGTCGTCCAGGTAGATCGCCTGGCTCAGCTTGTTGATCCAGGGGTCGCCCAGGGTGCTGTCCACGGCGAGGGCCCTCTCCGAGGCGACACTGGCGGAGTCGATGTACTCCGTGAAGGCTCCCCAACCGCGGAACGCGGTGACGAAGTAGTACGTCCCGAGCAGGCCCCGGGCGAGTGCGAAGCTCGAATCGAGGGCGATCGCTTCCCGCGCGTAGTGGGCTGCGGAGTCCATCATCTGCCGCGCATCCGCGGCGCCCAGCGGCAGGCCCCGCAGTTCGAACCGGCGGGCCCGCAGGAACACGTCATACGCGGCGGCACTCGCCGTCGGCCGCCGGACCATTGAGGCGTAGGCACTCCCCGTGAGCTGGAGGCGGAGCGAATCCGCCACCATCCGAGCTACCTCGCCCTGGATCGAGGCAACTTCGGCGAACGACCGCCCGAACCGGGCGTTCCAGACCAGCGCGCCACCCGGCACCCGGTACAGCTCGGCGCTCAGCTGGACCGAGTCCCCGGAGTGCCGCAGCGACCAGCTCAGAATAGCGCCCACCTTGAGCCGCTGCCCCAGTTCCTCGGTGGTCATTGTCGGCTGCTGCCGCCGGAGCTGCGCCACCAGGCTTGGCGCCGTGAGGCGGAGCTGGGGAATCCGGCGCAACAAATTGGCCACCGCGTCCAAGACACCTTCGCTGAAATAGGCCGTGGCGCTGTCGCCGGGCTCCGGTGCGATGGCGAGTGAGGTGATCGCGTCCGCGTGCCCGGGGCGCGCCAGCCGGATCAGCCCGAAGCCCAGCGCCAGCACCACGACCACTACCGCCGCGGCCCGGACCACGAGCCGGCGGGGGGTGCTTCCGGCCGCCGGCGGCGGGGCGGCGGCCTGGACCAGCGCCGCAGCAAACTCCGCCGAGGTGGCAAAGCGTTTCTCCGGCTCCAGCTCGAGCGCGCGGGCCAGCGCCTCATCCACCGCCGCCGGCACGGTCGGATCCAGCGAACGGATGCGGGGGGCCGGCCCGGCAAGGCGCTTGGCCAGCGCCGCAGAGACGGTGAGCCCGCCCCAGGGAGCCTTCCCCCCCAGCATCTCGTAGAGGGTGCAACCCAGCGCATAGATGTCGGTCCGGCCGTCGATCGTGCGCTCGCCGGTGATCTGTTCCGGGCTCATGTAGGCCGGGGTGCCGATGGCCTGTCCGGTCCGGCTGATCGACCCCGCCGCCTCGTCGAGCGCCCGCGCGATGCCGAAATCGGCCACCACCGCGTGGTTCTCGGACAGCAGCACGTTTTCCGGCTTGATGTCCCGGTGGATCACCCCGTGGCGGTGGGCGTGGTCCAGGGCGTCGGCGATCTCACCGGTCAGCCGGAGCGCCTCGCCGAGCGGCAGCCGGCCATCCCGGACCAGCCGGTCGCGGAGCGATTCGCCCTCGACGTACGGCATGACGTAATAGGTGGCGGGGGGCCAGCCGGGTCCCAGCTCCAGGACGCCGCTGTCGAGCAATGGCAGGATATTGGGGTGGTTGAGCCGCGCGGCGATCTCGATTTCGCGGCCGAATCGGCCGACTCCCACCGACTGGGCCAGCTCCGGCCGAAGGATCTTGACCGCCACCTGGCGATGGTGCCGTTCGTCACGGGCCAGGTAGACGATGGCCATGCCCCCCTCGCCGAGCAGGCGCTCGACGTGGTAGCGGCCCTTCAGGGCCCGCCGAATCGGTTCCAGGAGGTCGGTCATGGTGTCGGGCCAGCCATGGTCGGGCCGGCGGCGTCAGGAAAGAT
>JBGPEJ010000175.1:0-6943 GCA_041482775.1 Gemmatimonadota bacterium
ATCCCGGTGCCGATGCCCAGGACATCGCCAGCCAACGGAGGCCTCGATGACGAGGACCCGATTGCCCTGGTCGAAGTCCATCGGTCAACGCGGCCACCGGGTGCGGCTCTACGAGCCCCGCCCGAGTGCGCCGATCATGCGTTCCATCTGGATAAACGGAAAGGAGAACCGGAAGAGTCTGGGCCACCGGGACCGCGAACTGGCGACCCGGCAGGGCTACGAGCTCCTCAGCGCCCTTGTGGCGAACGAACTGGCGTTCAGTGAGGAGAGCCTGACCCTCGGCATGCTTCGGGAACTGTACGTCAAGAGTCCGCGCCATCTGGCCAAGAAGGCGGGAACCCGCAAGCATGACGAAAGCAAGCTCAAGCGGGTGGTCACGTTCCTCGGGCCAAGCCGCAACGTGGTAAGCCTGTCCGAATCGGACGTCCAGCGATTCGTCACCGCGCGAAGGGCAGGGGAGAAGGGGCTGGAAGGTGCCACGGTGGGCAAGGCCGTCCAGAACCGGACGATCGAGGCGGACCTGATGTTGCTCCTCGCCGCGCTCAATTGGGGGGTTCGCGAACGGTCTGCAAATGGACGGCGGCTCTTGCGGGAGAACCCGCTGGTCGGGGTGAAACTGCCGAAGGAGCGAAACCCGAGGCGACCGGTGCTAAGCCACGCCGCGTACATCAAGGTGCTGGCGGCTGCCCCATCGGTTCATCGGCTGCTTGAGCTGGCGCTCATCTTGGCGGAAGGTACCGGCCGCCGCATCTCGGCGTGGCGGAACCTGACTTGGGATGACGTGGACGTGCCGAGTACCAGCATTCGATGGCGTGCCGAGTTCGACAAGAAGGGGTACGAACAGGTCGTCCCGATGAGCAAGCCGGTTGCCAAAGCGCTTCAGGCCGCCAGGAAGCTCCAGGCCGCGATAGGTGCGGCACCGGTCTTTCCTGCCCCCAAGGACCCGTCAAGGCCATGTGACAGGCATTTGCTGGACAACTGGCTGCGGCGGGCGTTCGGAAGGGCAGGGGTGACGCTACCCACGGGCGGCTTGTGGCATACGCTCCGGAGAAAGTGGGCCACGGAGCGGAAGGGCTACCCGGTCAAGGATGTGGCGGCAGCGGGCGGCTGGCGGGATGAGCGGACCATTCTGACATCTTACCAGCAGGTCGATGCCGAGACCGTCAAGCGGGTGGTGCTCCATCCGACCCAACGGCTGAATGGTGCCAGGTAACTCACAACACTACTCACACCATCCTTCGGGGCAGCAAAAGAGCCTCACCGCTGAACTCACGATGAGGCTTGAGGTTGGAACATGGAGCGGAGGGGAATCGAACCCCTGACCCCCTGCTTGCAAAGCAGGTGCTCTCCCAACTGAGCTACCGCCCCGAACTATCAAACTAGCAACGAGTTAGGCCGAGGAGCCGCAGGTTCAATCTCCCCGGGTGGGTCAACTTCTGGGTCAACTCAGGCCCGATCATGCGCTCCGCTCCCGGGGCTTGACCGGGCTCACGACGACTTCAAGCATAACCAACACCGGACCCACCGGCAGTCACGGGGCAGTGAGGGCAGCGAGCGCGGAACCGGGCGGGGATGGTCTTGGTGTTCTGCCCGCCCAGTCGAGGCTCACGACATTGCGGAGCGGGTAACCGGGCTCGACGAACTTTGCGAAGGACTCGTTTCCCGCGGTGAAGCTCAGGGCCGTGGAGTCGTAGATTGCGGCGCGTTGCCGACCCTGCCGCCCCGCCCCAGTCAGAGCGAGCCGGCGGCCCCCATGGCGAACTACCGCTGGTTGTGCCGCCACCTACCGATGGGCGCCGCGAACCCGCCACCTAGGATGCGCCGAGCGCGCGGCCCACGATGCGCAGGACCCTGCCGGAAACGCCCCCGCGGCGGAACCCCTCGTGACGGATCACTGATCCCATCACGGCAACCGTGCGACGCAGGCCCAGGGTGCCGCGGTAGAGCCGGCGATGATGCCAGATGGTCTGGAGCAGGATCCTCAGGTGCGGCCACCCCCGGCTCGACAGGTTTCCGTGGCCGACGCGACGGAAGCGCACTAGGGGCTCCGGGAGGAACACCACCCGGTGGCCGGCGGCCGCCAGGCGGGTGCCCAGGTCCCAATCCTCCATCAGACGCCGGTCCGACGACCAGCCTCCCACCGCCTCAAGGGTCCCCCGGCGGATCATCAGCGAGGAGGCAAGCACCTGATTCCGCACCAGTTCAGCGGGCAAGTCAAGTATCCGAGGTTTCCCGAGGAAGACCGTCTCGGGGCCCTTGGCGCGCACCGTGATCAGCGCGGTATGCGCCGCGCCCGCAGCCCGATCCTCTTCCAGCAGGGCGACCTGGCGCTCCAGCTTGGTCGGCAACCACACGTCGTCCGCGTCGAGGTAGGCGATGAATTCGGAGGCGGAGGCGTCGGCCCCCGTTTGACGAGCGGCGCCAGTACCGCGATTGCTCGTGTGGCGAATCAGACGAACGCTCGGGTCGAGCGCCTCGAGAGTCTGCGCCCGTCCCGGCGGTGACGCATCGTCCACCACCACGATCTCGTCGGCGGGCCGCGTCTGGGACCGTACCGAGGCCAGCGCTTCGGGGAAGAAGCGATCGTCTCCGTAGAAGGTGATCACCACCGCGATCCGCGACCCACCGGCCGCTTGGTTCATTCCGGAAATGCCTCACGGAGGGGCGGCCCCAGGACCCGCGCCGCCACACGGTAGCAAACGCCGCGGAAGCCGCCGGCGCGGTCCCCGCGGTCGGCGAACGCCTGGGCCCAGCGGCGGCGCGGCGCTCCCGGACCAAAGTGCTTTTCCACCAGATCCCGGTTGAGCGACAGCGTGCGCCTCCACCGCCGCAGCGCGGTCCAGTGCTGCGCGTTCATGCTTGCGGGATTTCCCACCCGGTAGTTCACCAGCAGCTCCGGCACCAGGGGAATCGGCCCGCATTGATCCAGCAGGCGCACCGACAGGTCCCAATCCTCCATCACCATCCGGTCCCGTCGCCATCCGCCGACCAAGTCCAGCGCCGCCCGCCGTACCAGCAAACCGCTGGGCAGGATGTGCGATCGCACGACGGCCTCGTGGATGCCGAGCATGGCGGGCTTGGTCGCGAAGGGCGTCTGCCGGCCGTCGGGATACCGCTTCACCACCGCGGCATAACTCGCTGGCGCCTGGGGATGCCGGATGAGCGTCTCCTCCAGGGCCTCGAGGAATCGTGGTTCCCACCAGTCATCCGCGTCGAGGTACGCGACCAGCTCGGAGTGGGTCGCTTCGGTCCCGGCCTGCCGCGCCGTGCTCACGCCGGCGTTCCGCGCCAGACGGATCATCCGGACGGGGTCGGGAAGGTGCTCCAGTGTCCGCGCCTCACCGGCGGGGGTGGCATCGTCCACGACGACGATCTCGTCGGGCGGCCGGGTCTGCGCGAGGACGGACGCGAGGGCCTCCGGGAACCAGCGATCCGCCCGGTGGAACGGAATCACCACGGCGATGCGGCCGGTGATTCCGGCGGAGGCCGGAGCGTCACCCACCGCGAAGCAGCTCGGGAATCGGTCGCCCGCTCACGCCGGAGAGCTCGCACCCCAGGATCCGGGCGATCGTGGGCGCGAAGTCGAGTGTCGAGATCACGCGGTCGAGCGTGCCGGGCCGGACTTGCGGGCCGCATGCGAAGAGCAGCCCGGGCAGGCGGTGGGCTCCCGTCCGGCCAGACCCGTTGGGGTGTTCGATCAACCCGGTGCGTTCGGAGAAACTCCGCCAGACCCCCCCGGCACCGCTACCGACCGCGGTACTGCCGCGCGCGGGATCGAATTCCCATTCCACCAGGAGGTCCGGCAGATCGTTGAGCCGTGGCCCGGGATACAGGTCGGCGGTACGCAGCACCCGTCGGACGAGGGGCCGTCCCGTGTCCGGATCGGTGAACTCCCGGAGACCGCGACTCAGCTCCTGGCAGAACCGGTCGGCGTCGTCGCCCGGGGCGAGAATGCCGGCGGGCTCCCGACCCTTGAGGTTGAGGCGAATGCCGGAGAATGTGGACCCCGCGCCGAACCCCATCTGGAAGGCTTTCGTTCGGCTGGGCTCGATGTCGATCGGCTCGCCGCGATGGAGCCAGTGCCGGTTGATTGCCTGGCGCAGCTCGTAGAGTGGGACTCGGATCGCCGACGGCAGCCGGTGATACACCGCCTTCACTCGCCCCTTGGGACCGCGCCGGTGCGGCCCCGGCCCCGGTGCGGAAGCCGCCCGGGAGGCACGACACAGCACGCCGAGGCCCTCGAGCATGTCCGGCAAGAGGAGACTTGATCCGCAGGTGTGCTGCATTCCGTGCAGCGAGCCGACGATCACGGTCGTCTCCGGACCGACCACGGAAAGGATCTCGCCGACGGCGGCGTCCGCGGCGATGTAGACCTCGCGCAACAGATCGCCATTCCTGGCGAGGCTGACCGGATCGGCGCTCGGGTGGGTGGGGTCGTGAAAGTGCCAGAACAGGTGCCCGGCACAGTGCAGCTCCGTGAAGACCTGAATTCCGAAATCCCAGCGCCCGTCGGCCAGAAACATCTTGGTCATCGTGCCGCGGAGTGCGGAGCCGCGGATCATCCCGTCGGCGAGTTTTCGGTATCCGTCGGGGGAAAGCCGCAGTGTGTCACAAGTCAGTGGCGCCGGATACTTGCCCCAGGTCTTCTGGATGACGGCCTTGAGCCGCGCCGGCTTGGTGTGGAAGCCGAACACGCCGTCGTGGGTGCCCCACTCGGTCACTTGGACGCCATTCAGCCGCCTCGGCCGGGGCGTGAACGGTACATCGAGGACAACCACGCGACGGCCCGCGTCGCTCAACCGTTCCCAGAAGGTGGTGAGGTGGTCAAACTCCGGCGGGACCATGCGTAGTTCGCGATAGGTGCCGGGAATCACTCGATCGAGCCAGCAGATGCCGTGTTGGCCGGGGGACTGGCCGCTGGAGAACGACGGCCAGGTGGCGCCGACTTCGAGACCCTCCGGCCCCGCGACATCGAGGACCAGCGCGTCGCGGCTGATCCGCGCTATGTTCGGCAGGGTGCCGTCGTCGGTCCATTGCCGCAGCAACTCGGGGCCGGCCGAATCGAGCACCAGCATCAATACCTTGCGTGAAGCAGGCACGCCACGCTCCGGGTGATGGGGCAACCTCTTGCCGTCGCCAGGGAGAATGGCCGGCCTCCAGAGCCCTCGCAAGATCAACGCCCCGGCCCATCTCGAGCCGCGCCATGGAACTTGACGCCCTGACGGCCACCGACGGCACCGCGCACTCCGCGGACCTGTGCATCGTCGGGGCCGGTCCGGCGGGACTCGCACTCGCCCACGCGCTCACGGGTGCCGGATTGAACATCATCCTGATCGAGAGCGGCGCCGACGGGAATGGTGGGGCGCGTGAACTCGACGCCGGGTCGACGGTCGGGGACCCCATGGCGGACCTGCGGGAAACCCGGGCACGGAGCGTCGGAGGGACGTCGGTTCTCTGGAACACGGTGCGCCGGGAGGTGGCGGGCGCCAAGTACGTCGCGCTCGATCCCATCGATTTCGCGAGCCGGAGCGAACTGCCGTGGAGCGGCTGGCCCATCACGCGCGAGTCGCTCGACCCCTGGTACCGGCAAGCCCGATCGCTGCTCGGCCTGGAGCCGCTCGACCCCGGCGACGTCACCTGGAGCGACCGTCGGCACGCCCTGCTTCCCTTCCGGTCGGACGGCCTCACCAGCACGGTCTATCAATGGGGCCCCGCGGAGACCTTTCGCCGGCGTATCCCGGGGGTGCTACGGGCCGACCCCCGCGTTCGGCTGATCCGGAACGCCACGGTCACCCAGTTGGTGAGTGAGGGCGGCGGCCGGATCACCGAGGTACGCTGGGCGGCGCTCTCAGGGGCGCGCGGCACGGTAGGGGCCAACCGCTTTGTGCTGGCGGCGGGAACGATCGAGAACGCGCGCCTGCTGCTGGCCTCGTTGGCCCCGCGCGCCACTCCTGAGGGCTGGCTGGGTCGTGGCCTGATGGAGCATCCCATCGACCGGTCGCTCCGTCTGGTGTCCCATCACCCCGCGCTCTCTCCGCGCCCCGGGTTCTACGCTCCCTTCGGCACCGGCCGCCGGGCCAACCTGATCGGACGGATCGGCTGCTCCGACGGGCTGCTTCGCGAGGATCGCCTGTGGAACGCGTCGCTCCGGTTGTTCCCCATTCCGGAACCGCGGCTAAGGCGGATCGCGAAGCGGTTGGCCAGCTGGGTCGGCGGCGCGCCGGTCACGGGGTACCGGGTGCTCCTGGATCTCGAGCAGGCGCCGCACCGGGAGAACCGGATTACCCTCTCCGATCAGCGCGACCCCTTGGGTGTACCCCAAGTCGTGGTGCACTGGCGATGGCGCGCCGCGGACGAGGCGAACCGGCAGCGCGTGATTGCGGCCGTCGTGCGAGAATTCAGCCTCTCCCGGGCGGGGCAAATAGAAGTCGTTCCGGGGCTGCCGGTGGATCCCGACGTCCATCATCACGCCGGCACGACCCGCATGCATGAAGACCCGGGGGAGGGGGTAGTGAATGCCGACCTCCGGGTCCACGGGCTCGACAACTTGTTCGTGGCCGGCGCATCGGTATTTCCCACGGCGGGGGTCGCCAACCCCACGTTGACCATCGTCGCCCTGACGTTGCGCCTCGCCGAGCACCTCCGCCGGTCTTCCTGAGCTTCGGTCAGGCTGAGGCGCCCGAGAGCAGCAGGCCGATCCCTCCGTTGGATCGAGTTCGACCCCCCCCGAACGATCGATACCGCCGGCGTGTGGTGCGACGTAGCTTTTGCGGTACAGGCACAATGTTGAAGACTCGTCTTGAGGAGGTTGGTTCCATGCCCCCTTTCGTCTCGAATTTGCGCGCGGCCCGCCGCGCCATCCCCGGCGGCCTAGCCGCAGCCCTGGCCGCATCGTGCGCCGTTTCCCAGCAGCAGGAAGTCCAGCTCGGCGCCAATACGGCCG
>JBGPEJ010000176.1:0-6874 GCA_041482775.1 Gemmatimonadota bacterium
GCGGCCCCGCCACTGTAAGAGGCAGTTCGCCGCCGCACCACCTGCCACTGGGGGAAGAGCCCCGGGAAGGCCAGCGACGGCGCCTCGAGCCAGGAGACCGGCCTCGTCTGCTCCCGCACAGTTCCCTCGAGGGGGGGGAGCGGGGCCCGAGGTGTCTCCACCGACGTCCCCGTCTCGCCCTGCGCCCTCACCTGGACGCAGGGCGATTTGTGTCGGGGCACCTCGACCTCCCGTGGAGGCTCCCATGCCGTTCGGCCGTCTTTCCCTTGCCATCGCGACCGCGCTCGCGCTCGCCCCCGCCCTTCCGGCCCAGATCAGGGACTCGGTCCGGCTCCAGGAGATCCTGGTCACCGCCACCAGGGTGCCGACCTCGCTCCGCTCGGTGGGCAGCAGTGTCGATCGGTTGC
The DNA here is from genome assembly GCA_041482775.1 of Gemmatimonadota bacterium. Taxonomy (GTDB): domain Bacteria; phylum Gemmatimonadota; class Gemmatimonadetes; order Gemmatimonadales; family GWC2-71-9; genus JABFSM01. The sequence goes on from JBGPEJ010000176.1 coordinate 408, forward strand.
GCCCCGCCGAGCTGGCGCGGCGCCACATCGAATCGTTGCGCGACGCGCTGCCGCTGGTAGCCGGCGGCGCGGCCCTGATCAGTGGGGGGCCCGGCGCCGTGACCTCGCTCTTTCTGCGGGGCGTGTCCTCGACCCAAACCCTGTTCCTGGTCGACGGAATCCGGGTCAACGACGCCAATACCAGCTACGGGAGCTTTCTCGGAGGAACCGACCTCGGCGGGATGGGACACCTCGAGATCGTCCGGGGGCCCCAGAGTACGCTCTATGGCGGCGCCGCGATCGGCGGGGTGGTGGCGTTGGACGCCGCGCGCGGGGAGGGAAGCACCCACGGCTCTGGAGAACTGGAGGCAGGCTCGTTCTCCAGCTGGAGGGGGCGGGTAACCGCCCAAGGCAGCGGCCACCGTTTCGCATTCACCCTCTCGACCACCGCCAACGGCACCGAGAACCAGCGGCGCCCGAACGACTGGGACCAGCGCACCCAGCTGCTGCGCCTCGACTACCAGGCGTCGCGGCGGGTCGCGTTCGGGGCCACCCTCCGTGGACTACAGCAGGGATACACCAGCCCGGGCGACCTCCGGACCTCGAACACGACGCCGGCCGGAACCACGACGTACGAGAACAATCTCGGCACGTTCTGGATCGAGGCGACGCCGGCGGCGCGTTGGACCAGCCGCCTGATCCTGGGCGCGCAAGAGCAGTTCACCAAGGGCACCAGTCGATTCAACGGAAGTCCCGAATCGGCGTTTACCCTGAGCAATTCCCGACGGGTGCTCGACTGGCAGAACACGGTCCCGCTGGGAACGGCGGTGGTGCTGGTGGCGGGCGCCAATCGGGAGTGGAGCACGGTGTGGAGCAGCGGTGCCTCCCAGGACGAGCGGCTCCTCGGTCTCTACGCCGAAGCACAGCTCACTCCGCTCTCTGCGTTGACCGTCACCGCCGGGATCCGCAGCGACGACTACAACACCTTTGCGTCGGCGTGGACCTATCGAATGACGGCGGCGTGGCGGGTTGGCGACGGCAGCACCAAGCTGCGCGGCTCCTTGGGAACCGGATTCATGCCCCCGAGCCTGGCCGCCCGGTTCGGCAGCGGATTCCAGAATCCCAATCCGGGTATCCGCCCGGAGCGTTCACGGGGATGGGATGCCGGGGTGGACCGGATCCTGTTCGGTGGCCGCGGCGCGGTCGGCGCGACATATTTCCACAACACGCTCCGGGACCTGATCGGATTCGAGAGCGCGCCGTTCCCCGCCCTGGGGCGCAACGTGAACATCGATCGGGCCCGCACCTCGGGGCTCGAGGTGAGCGGGCGGGTCGAGGCGGGGCCGGTCGATGCGAGACTGGCCTACACGCTGCTTTCCGCCACCAGCCTCTCGGAGGCGGATCCCTCGCTAGCCCGGTTGATCCGCCGGCCCCGGCATACGCTGGGCGCCGACGCCGGTGTCGCGGTGACGCCGCGCGGCGTCATCGGAGCGGGCATCGCGCTGGTGGCGAACCGGCAGGACACCGACTTCAACAGCTTCCCGTCCAAGCGAGTCGATCCGGGGGACTATGCCGTCGCCCGGATGTACGGATCGTACGACGTGAGCGCCCGGTTCACCCTCCGCGCGCGGGTGGAAAACCTCACGAATACCCGGTACGAACCGGTGTACGGCTTTCCGGGGTTGGGGCGGAGCCTCAGCGGATCGGCGGTGGTGCGGTTCTAATCCCCGCCGTGGTCCGCGAGAGCTGCCCTCTGGGCCCATGGTCGGACTCAGAAACTCACCGTCACCCCCAATGCGGCGCCTCCGGACCGCATCGGGAAGAGGCCGACGTTCACCCGCCGGACCGGCACATTGACCCAGCTGTCGGTGGGGGTCGAGCCGCCGATGGCTCCGATCACGCTGCCAAGAATCCCGAACGCAACGCCCCCCACTACGGCCTTGTCCCCCGCGCTGAAACTGAACCATCCTGGCGGGTCGTCGCCTGAGGCGAGGCCGATCAGGGCGCCGACACCGGCGCCGGCGAGAGCCCCGATCCCGATTCCCTCAAGGGTGTGGCCACGGCGACCTGAGCTGACTTCGATGCGCGAGACCTGGGGCAAGAGCACGACGGTCGAGTCGTTCGTGCCGGCCACCTCCAGGAACAGGCTGTCCTGCCGAACCGCCAGAAGACGCCCCACCTTTCTGACGCTTGCGTCGTAGCCGGCTCGCGCGAGGCTCACCCGAATTCGGCTGCCCGGCTCGAGCGGCGGCGCCACCTGCGCCGGCAATCCGCGCGGCAACGTGAGTGCCACAACCAGGCTCAACAGGACGGTCGTTCGCATACGGCGCTCCTTCGCGAGGGGGACGGGCGGTGCCGGCGCGACGCGCGGCGGAGCTCCTCCCGGCCTCGGGACAATGTCCCCGTACGAGTCAAGTGGCCGTCAAGTCTGCTGGGCGGTATGCCAAACCAGGCCACGAACCGCGACGGATCCCCCCCCCGTCTCCCCCACAACGTTATGAGCCCCTCGAGCGTTAACAGAAGGTCAGGCGGAACCGTCCAGCATTCGGATGACCGCCGTATCCGGAGCCTGCCCGCTCCGGGTAAGGGATCCCACCATCGGGGGCAGTAGACGATGAAGGTTCGCAGTGCACTGCTGTTCGGCCTGCTGGCGTGGGCGCCGGTGGGCCGGCCGCTCCTCGCGCAGGTCGGCAGCACGACCGACGTGCTCACCGGGGTGGTGAAGGACGAGACCGGCCAGCCGGTGGCCGACGCGGTGATCGAAGCGATGTCGCTGGAGACCCGCATTACCCGCTCCGCGAAGACCGATCCGCGCGGGCGATACACCATTCTTTTCCCGGACGGCGGGGGACAATATCGGCTCATCGTGCGGGCCATCGGTAAGACGCCCACCATGCGGACGATCGCTCGCCAGGCCGATGAGGACCGGCTGGTCACCAACATCACGCTGGGGGCCCCGGTGGCGCGGCTGGACGAAATCGTGGTGCGCGGAAACCGCGGGCCGCGGGTGGATCAGGGCGGAGGCCCCCCCGCGCCGGGGAGTACCGAGCGGGTACTCAACGCCGCCCAGCTGGCCAAGCTGCCACTGGACGCGAGCGACCTGACGATTCTGGCGACGCTGGCACCGGGCGTAGTCTCGATTTCGGGCACCGACACGACCGCCGCGGGGTTTTCGGTGGCGGGACAGCGCCCGTCGGCCAACAGCGTCACGCTGGACGGGCTCACCTTTGGCGGTTCGAGCGTGCCGCAGGACGCGGTGCGGAACACCCGGGTCATCACCAACAGCTACGACGTGGCACGGGGCCAGTTCAGCGGGGGCCAGATCGCCTCGACCACGATGAGCGGCACCAACAACGTGGCCGGGACCGGCAACTACTCGCTCCGGGACAAGAGCCTCGCCGTCTCCACCGGCGAGGACTCCCCGTTCGCCCAGGGGTACACCCAGCATCAGCTTTCCGGCGGGTTCGGCGGACCGATCGTCAAGGACAAGGTGTTCTACTTCCTGGCCGGCCAGGGCAGGCTGCGGGACGACGGGCTCCAGTCGCTGCTCAGCGCGTCCTCCGCCTCGCTCACCCGTCTGGGACTCCAGCCCGATTCCGCCGCGCATTTCCTGAACTTCCTGAGCGGGACCGGACTCCCGCTCATGACCGACGACAGCCTGGCCAATCGCTCCACCGACGATTTCTCCTCGATCGAGCGTTTGGACTTCATGCTGTCGAGCAGCCAGACCCTCACCGTCCGCGGCGACTACCGCCACAACCGGAGCCAGCCGACCGGGGTGGGGGCGCTCTCGGTTCCCGCGGCGGGCGGTACCACCCAGTCGGCGGGGGGCGGCGGAATGGCCACCCTGAGCTCCCGCTTCGGGACCAAGGTCATCAACGAGCTGCGCGCCTATCTGTCGGGCACCTCGAACAGCGGCACCGCCTTCAACGATCTGCCCCAGGGCCGCGTGCAGGTCGTCTCGTCCCTCGACAACGGTTCCCTGAGCGTGTCGAACCTGAGCTTCGGCGGCAACTCGGGACTGGCGCAGCGCCGATCCAGCAACAGTCTCGAGGTCTCCGAGGAGCTCTCCCTCCTGCCGGGAAATCGGAACCACCGGCTCAAGGCCGGGCTCCTGATCAACCGCTCCTCCTCGAGTCAGGTGGTGGCCGCAAACCTGACCGGTACGTTCTTTTTCAATTCGCTCGCCGACCTCGAGAACGACCATCCCACCAGCTTTACCCGGACGCTCCGCGCCAGCGACCGCGCCAGCACCAGCGTCAACTCGGCGCTCTACTTCGGCGACACCTGGCGGCCCAACGAGGCGCTGCAGGTGGTCTACGGCGGGCGGCTCGAGCACTCCAGATTCGGCAACGCCCCCGCCTACAACGCCGCCGTGAACGACGTGTTCGGCTTCCGGACCGATCGATTGCCGGAGGAAACCCACGTGAGCCCGCGGGTCGGCTTCACGCTCACTGTGGGAGCCAACCGGGACCAGCCGTTCACGCCGCCCAAGCTCACCTTGCGGGGCGGCTTCGGCGATTTCCGAAGCCCCATACCCGCCGCGCTCGCCGCAGCGGTCCAGTCGGCCACCGGGCTCCCCGCCGCGGAGCTCCAGCTGACCTGTGTCGGGCCGGATGTGCCGGTGCCCGATTGGCGCGCATACATCCAGGACCCGGCGAGCATTCCGACCGCGTGCCTGGGGGGCGGTAGTGACCAGCTCCCGACGCGGAGCCCCCAGGTCACCGTGTTCGACCCGTCGTTCGGCGCGCCCCGGGCGTGGCGTGCTTCGCTGGGAGCCCAGCATCGGACCGGCATGTGGACGGTGGGTCTCGACTTCAGCTTCGCGCGGGGAGTGAGCCAGTCCGGCTACACCGATCGCAACCTGGGAAACCAGCAGTTCACCCTGGCCGCGGAAGGGGACCGCCCGGTGTTCGTGCCGGCCGGCCTCATCGATCCGAGCTCGGGGGTATCGCCCCTCGCGGGGTCCCGGCGCGACGCCCGGTTCGGCCAGGTGCTGCTGCTCGACTCGAAGCTGGGCTCCCGGTCCGGCTCGGTGACTCTCTCGGCGAACGGGATCACCAAGAACGGCATCCAGATCAACGCCTCCTACACCTTCTCCCGTGCCCGGGATCAGTCCTCCTCCTCGGAGGGCGGGGGCCAGCGGGGCTTTGCCGGGCAGACGGCGGGATTCAATCCCAACGACCGCGAGTGGGCCACCAGCGACTTCGAGCGCCGGCATTCGTTCCTCGCCACGATGACCTGGCCGGCCACCGACGCCTTCGAGCTGACCGCGATCGGCCGGCTCACTTCGGGAAGCCCCTACACCCCGCTGGTGGCCGGCGACATCAACGGCGATGGCGCCCGGAACGACCGCGCCTTCATCTACAGTCCCGCCTCCGCGCCAGACAGCGCCATCGCCAACGGCATGACGCGGCTGCTGGGGTCAGCATCTTCCGGAGCCCGGAGCTGTCTTACCGCGCAGATGGGCGCCATCGCGGCCCGGAACAGCTGCCGAGGGCCGTGGACGCCGTCGCTTGACCTCCAGCTCAATGTGCGCCCCGCAATGCTGGGCCTCAACCGGCGGCTCACCATTTCGGTGGTGACCCAGAACCTGCTGGCCGGTGTGGACCAGCTGGTGCACGGCACCGACAAGATTCACGGCTGGGGTCAAACCATCCGGCCCTCTTCCACGCTCCTTTCGGTCCACGGGTTCGACCCCGCGAGCGGGCGGTTTCTCTACACGGTGAACGAACGGTTCGGTGCCACCTCGGCCGGCAGCAACGCCGTCCGAATTCCCTTCCAACTGGGACTGCAACTGCGCTACACGCTGGGAACCCGATTCGGGATCGGTGGCTTCGGGGGCGGCTTCGGCGGATTTGGGGGCGGAGGGCGGGAGGGCGGCGGCGGTGGGGCGCGCGGGCTGGCGTCGCCCGGTGCGGCCGGCGGCGGTGACTTCACCAGCCGATTCGCCAATCTGGTTCCCAACCCGATCAAGGAAATGCTCGATCTCAAGATCGGCCTCAAGCTCTCCGACAAGCAGGAGAAGCAGCTGCAGACGCTCTCGGACTCGGTTGCGGCGAAGGGCCTGGCGCTGGCCAAGGAGCTGCAAGCCGAGATTGCGAAGATGGGTGCGAACGTAGACGGCGGGCGGATGATGGTGGTGATCCGGCCGCGGCTGGAGTTGGCGCGAAAACAGATGCAGGCCGCGCTCGACTCGGCCAAGGCGCTGCTTACGCCCGAGCAGTGGAGCTACCTGCCCGACCGGATCAAGACTCCGCGCGGATTGGGCGGCGGCCCCGCCGCGGGCGCGCGGCGCCCGCCCCCGCCCGGCCAGTAGCGCCCGGGGTTCCAGACCAGGCCGACATAGAGCGCCTTAGGCTGAGGTCCGGTGAGCGGTGCGATGGCGCCGGTATCGAACGCCAACCAGCGACGGAATCTCCAGGTGGGACCGGCGAGCAGCGCTACGACCGAGGCGCTGCCCGCCGGCCCACTCGTTTCCGGATACC
>JBGPEJ010000177.1:0-6830 GCA_041482775.1 Gemmatimonadota bacterium
AGAACACGTAGACGGACGCCCCCAGCTCGACCCCCAGGTCGATGGACCGCATCGTCTTCTGCAGCGCGTAGGAGCGCACCTTGGCGTCATTGCTGGTGAACGCGCCGTCCCGGAACACCGGATCGCGGAACAAGTTGGTCGTGGCCATCGGCACCTTGAGTCCCGCCGCGGCAACCGCCGCCTTGAACTCTCGAATGAGTCGGTCGGACTCGGCCGGGGTGGCGTCGCTCGGGACCAGGTCGTTGTCGTGCAGATTCACTCCGTAGGCGCCGAGCTCCGCCAATTTGTGCACGATCCGGGCGGGATTGAGCACCGGCCGGACCGGGTCGCCGAACGGGTCGCGTCCGGTGTTCCCGACCGTCCAGAGCCCGAAGGTGAAATGGTGCTCGGGCCTTGGCGAGAAGGCGTCATGGGGAATTGCAGGATTCATCACGTTGTCCGAACCCGGCGATAGCGGGTATCATTTTGTCGGCGCTTCAAGTTACCTCCTATCGGCTCACCGAATGTAGCCTGGTACTGCTCGCCGGCCGCCGGGAAGCGGCCGCGCTCCGGCACCGGATGGAGTCATCATGGTTTGGGAGGAGCGTTGGCATCCTCTGCGGCGTGAGTGGGTCATCGTGTCGGCCCACCGAAACGACCGACCCTGGCAAGGGGAGCGCGTCGAGGAACTTCCCCGAGCGGTTCCGCAGCACGCGCCCGACTGTTACCTCTGCCCCGGCAACACCCGGATCTCGGGCCGGCGCAATGAGGAATACCCCGGGGTGTTCGTGTTCGACAATGACCACCCCTGCGTCGGTGACGGCGCCCCCGGCAACCTTCCCGCTCCGCCGGGGATCTACCGAAACCAGCCAGCCACCGGGCTCTCCCGGGTGGTCTGCTTCACGCCGCGACACGACGTCACGCTGGCGGAGCTCTCGGAGAGCCAGGTGCTGGACCTGCTCAAAGTACTCCAGGCACAATACCGGGAGCTCGGAGCCCGCGAAGCGGTGCGCCACGTCCTGGTGTTCGAGAACAAGGGCGAGGTAGTCGGGGTGAGCAACCCCCACCCGCACTGTCAGATCTACGCGACCAATTTTGTCTTCAAAGTCATCGAGCTCGAGGCCGAGGCGCAGGCGGCACACCTGGCCGAGCATGGGCGGGTGCTCTTCCAGGACATCATCGCCGCCGAAGAGACGGATGGGCGCCGGCTGGTGGTCGGGCGGGAACAGGCCCTTTCATTCGTCCCGTACTTTGCCCGCTACCCCTACGAGACCTTCGTCGCGCCGAGGGCCACATACCCGAGCCTCGCGGACGTCCCGCCACCGGACCTCACCGATCTTGCCGCGGTGCTTCGGGAAACCCTGGTCCGGTTGGAGAATCTGTGGCGCATACCGTTTCCCTACGTGATGGTGCTGCACCAGGCGCCCACCGATGGACGGCCCTACCCCGGTTTCCATTTCCACATCGAAATCCACCCCCCGCTGCGCAAACCCGGACTTCTCAAGTACCTGGCGGGCCCGGAAATCGGTGGAGGAAACTTCCTCAACGACACCGCGCCCGAGGCCAAGGCGGCCGAGCTGCAGGCGGTTCCCGCCGTGCACTACAAGCGGCCGGCGTGAGATGAGCGATCCGGGAAGGCTGCTCGGGCCGATTCTGGCACTTCATGCCCGGATCCGGAGCGGAGTGCTGGAGGCCTGCGCCACGCAGGGCAGCGACGCCCTCGCGGCCGTCGCGGATGACGGGCCGGGCGACACGATCTACTCCATCGACCGGGTGAGCGAGGCGATCCTCGTCGCCGCGCTCACCGAGGTGTCGCACGAGGAACCGCTCTGCTTGGTGGCCGAGGGGCTTCCCGACGGCTGCCTGATGCTCCCGGCCGGCGCACGGGATGGCGATTGTCGCTGGCGCGTGCTGGTCGATCCGATTGACGGCACCCGCGGGCTCATGTATCAGAAGCGTAGTGGGTGGATCCTCACCGGGGTGGCGCCCAATCTCGGGCCCGCCACCCGGCTCAGCGACATCGTGCTCGCGGTGCAGACCGAAATCCCCCTGCTCAAACAACACCTGAGTGACCAGCTCTGGGCGTTTCGCGGCCGGGGGGTCGAGGCGCGGCGCTTCAACCGGCTCTCCGGCACCGAGGAGGGACTCACGCTGCGTCCGTCGGCCGCCGACAGCATCGCGCACGGCTTCGCGACCGTGGTCCGGTTCTTCCCCGGCGCCCGCGGGGCCCTCGGCGCCGTGGACGACGACATCATCGGCGGGGTGCTTCCGCCCCAGGCACCGGGGAAGGCGGCCTGCTTCGAGGACCAGTACGCCTCGACCGGGGGAGAGTTTTACGAGCTGATGGCCGGCCACGACCGGTTCATCGCGGACCTGCGCCCTCTCGTCCACTTCCCGCCGCTTCTCTGTTGCCATCCGTACGACATCTGCACCGCGTTGATCGCCGAGGAGCTCGGCGTAATTCTCACCGACCCCCGGGGAGACCCGCTCGACGCTCCCTTCAACGTCGAGGCCGATGTCGCCTGGGTCGGCTACGCCAATCAACGGATCCGCGCTACGGTCGAGCCCGCCCTGAGGCGCGCCCTCGAGCGGCACGGCCTTCTCGCCCCGCAGTAGCCGGATCGGCCGAGCGATGCGCCTGATCCACCTGCAGGAGCTCCATGCCCATCCGGAGCGAGCCGCTTTCCAGCCCGCGCTGGACCGTCTCGAGGCCCTGCGGGGGGAGCCGGATCCCCGGCTGCGGAGCTTTTTCGCGGCGGAATTCCCGCTCTATATCTCCCGGGCGCCGGGACGGCTCGACGTGATGGGCGGAATCGCCGACTACAGCGGGGCCGTGGTCCTGGAGCTTCCGCTCGGCTGTTCGACGTGGGCGATGGTCCAGCGGCAGGCCGCGCCGCGCTGCGAGGTGGCCAGCCGACGTGAGGGACGGTGGGACCGGTTCGAGATGGACCTCGCTCCGCTGATCACCGGGCAATTGCAGACCCCCGCGGCGCTCCGCGCGTGGTTCACTGTCCGCAACGCGGACCGGTGGGCGGCCTACGTCGTGGGCGTCGTGCAGCATTGCCTCCAGCACGCCGATCCACGGCATCGGGGGGCGGAGCTCGGGGTCCGGCTGCTCATCGACTCGACGGTGCCGGAGGGACGCGGGGTCGCCTCGTCGGCCGCGCTCGAGGTTTCCGCGATGGCGGCGGTAGCGGCGAGCTGCGGGAGCGCCATGACACCCTCGGACCTTGCCGCCGCCTGCCAGCGGGTAGAGAACTTGGTGGCCGGAGCTCCCTGTGGCATCATGGATCAGATGACCAGCGCCTGCGGACGTCAAGACCGGCTCCTGCGGCTTCGTTGCCAGCCCGGCACCGTCGAGGGGTATGTCGAGGTGCCCTCCGGATACCGGTTCTACGGCATCGATTCCGGAATCCGCCACGCAGTCTCGGGGTCCGACTATGAAACGGTTCGGACCGCGGCGTTCATGGGATATCGGATAATCGCCGATGCGGCCGCCCTGGCCGTCGTCCAGGATGGAGCCCGGCTGCGCATCGAGGACCCTCGCTGGAGAGGTTACCTCGCCAACGTCACCCCGGAAGAATTCTCGGCGGAGTACGAATGGCGGTTGCCGCGGGAAATGGCGGGTGTGGAGTTCCTGGAGCGCTATGGCGGCACAACCGACAGCGTAACCGCAGTGCGCCCCGACCAATCCTACCCGGTTCGAGCGGCCGCCGCGCACCCGATCGCTGAGCAGGCCCGAGTCGAGCGCTTCGAGGCGCTGTTGCGCGCGCTCGCCGATCAGCCGGCGGCCGCGGTTGAGCTGGGAAACCTGATGTACGCTTCCCACCGTAGCTACAGCGGCTGCGGGCTCGGAAGCGATGGCACCGATCGGCTGGTCGAGATGGTGGCCGCGGCGGGCCCGGAGCGAGGGCTCTTCGGAGCCAAGATTACCGGCGGGGGGAGTGGAGGGACCGTCGCGGTACTGGGCACTTCCCGGGCGGAACGGGAGATACGGGAGATTGCCGCCCGCTACACGGCGGAAACCGCCCGGGAGGCGATGGTCTTCAGCGAATCGGGGCCGGGCGCGGCCGAGACCGGGGTGCTCATTCTGGACGCTCCCACCGGCGGGTAGCCGCCGATCGGAACAGCGCGTCGAGCACCGCCATGTTGCCGATGGCGTCCTCGAGGGGAACCGGCACGGCGCCCTTTCCCCGAACGGCCCGGGAAAACTCCTCGCCCTGGAGCTGGTATTGATCCACCGCCGGGCCCTCGACCGTCTCGATGCCGGCGCCGGCCAGATCGTGTCCGTCATCCACCAGGATGCGCCAGGGGCGGTCCGCGAGGGCGTTGAAGGGAATCTGCAGTTCGATTCTGCCGCGATTGCCCAGGAGCTGCATCCGCTGGTGGAGCACCAGCTGCCCGCCGCAGGTAAAGGTCGCCTGCCCGGTCGGAAACTGGAGGATTCCTGAGGCCAGCCGATCAACCCCCAGGTCGGGGTCGCGCTCCACCAGTCCGATAACTTCGGTCGGCTCCGCTCCGAACATCCACCGGGACATCGTGATCGGGTAGCAGCCGACGTCCAGCAGCGCCCCTCCACCCCACTCGACCCGGCTCCGGATATCGGCAGGATCCCGCCGGAAGTAGCTGAAGTGTCCGTTGACGAGACGGAGCTCGCCGATCCGGCCCCGGGTGATCAGCTCTCGCGCGGCGAGCCATTGCGGGTGAGTCCGGACCATGAACGCTTCGGCGATCTGCACACCGGTCCGGTCACGGACCGCAAGCAGCCGGCGGGCCTCCTCGGCGGAGCGGGCGATCGGTTTTTCGCAGAGCACGTGCTTGCCGGCCTCGGCCGCGCGGATGGTCCAGGGCACATGGAGGTGATTGGGGAGCGGATTGTAGATCGCTTCGATCTCGGGATCGCCCAGCAGCTCCGCGTAGGAGCCGTAGGCCTGGGGAATCCCCAGACCTTTCGCGGCAATTCGCCCCTTCTCCCCCTCCCGCGAGGCGATGGCCAGGACCTGGCAGAGTCGGCTGCGCTGGAGGGCGGGAATCACCGCCTTGATCGCGATATTCGCGGCCCCCAGCACGCCCCAGCGAACCGGCGTCAGCCCGTCCATCACGATGCTCCCCTGTCGGAGTGGGTACTCCGCAACGTAACGCCGTGACGGTTCGGCGGAACCACCTGCGCGATGCAGGATGGCTGGGGGATGGCTTACCGGATGCCCGTATCGAACTCCAATTCGATCGTCGTCAGGCCGCTCGGGCCCACGACGACGCTCCTCCCCTGCGCCTGAGGGTCGAGAATGGGGGCATCCGGGCCCGGGATGATGGTGTAGCTGCCCGGTTCGAGGCGCACGGTGAAGCGTCCCTGGTCGTCGGATCGGAATGACGCGATCCGCCGGGACCGCTGCCAGACGGTGAACCCCGCGCTGAACGGGGCCGAGCAGGGCACATCGACCTGGCAGACCGGCGTGACCGGTCCGCGCACCGCGGTGCCGACCAGCCCGGTGGACGGGCTGGAAAGCCGTCCGCCGGAGCACGAGCCGATACCGAGCGCCGCCAGGACCAGAATCCCCAGTCGGCGGATCAGCTCTGCCCGTGCTCCAGGAGGCCGGGATTCAACGGATCCGTACATAAGCCCGCCGTACGACTGGAAGAATCACGGCACCCACCTGAGGAGGGTAACCTCGATTCGCGCAGAAGGCGTGCCGCCTGGACGCCTCTGCCCTCGAAATGCAATGCGTTGAGTGGAAAGCGCTTGGCTCGGATGGGGCGTCCGGTGCGGCGGGAACCCGTGTCAAATGCACACGGAGTCCGCCGGGGCGCGAGTCACAACGCCGCGGAACCGAGGGGCGGTATTCGTCCCCGCCCGCTAGCCGGCCAGCCGGAATTTCCCCGCCTGCTCGGAGAGCCGCTCCGCGGTGGCCGCCAGGGCGGTTGCCGTCCCGACGATCTCCTCGGTGCTGGCACTCTGTTCCTGGGCCGAGGCCGCCACCTCCTCCATCGCCGCCGCGAAGGCTTCGATCCCGCGGGCCAGCGCGTCCAGCCGTCGCGTAGTGTCCTCGACCACACTGTTCGAGGTGCGCGAGGCCTGCGCGATGCTCCGGGTCCACGTCTCGGTGTCGGCCACCGCCGCTTCCACCAGGCCGAACGACTCGAGGCCGTGCTGGGTGGCGGCGCGAACGCTGGCGACGGCGGTGGACGAACGAACGCTCGAGGCCCGGGATTCCTCCACTTTGAGGAGGAGCGCGGAGACCACCTTCTCGATCCGCTCGGCGGACTCCGCCGACCCGTCCGCCAGCCGCTGCACCTCCTTGGCGACCACCGCGAAGCCGGTTCCCTCGTGGCCGGCGCGGGTGGCCTCCATCGAGGCGCTGAACGCCAGCAGTTTCGACTGACGGGCCATGTATTGAACCTGGGCCACGAAGTCGCGAATCTCCTGCGACGCCGTCGTCAGCGCCTCGGCTGCCGCGACGGTCTTCTCCACTTCGCCGACCAGCGCTTCAAGCTGGCGGGAGCTGGCATCCAGCCGCTCGCGATTCTCCTTCGCCAGCGATCCCAGCCGAAGGTTGCGCTTGACTCCTTCGGTCACGCCGGTCGTGAGCGCCGCCGAGTGTTCCACCAGCCGGGTGGAATCCCCCGCCATTTCCTGGATTGTCTGGGACATCTCCGCCGATTGCTGGCTCAGCTCGGAGGCGGTCTGGGCCATCTGCTGCGAGGAGGCGGACATCTCCTCGGAGCTCGCCGTGAGATCGAGAGCCATGGCCGCCGTCTCGGTGGCCGAGCTCTTGATCGCGACGGTGAGGCTCCGCAGCCCACCGATCATGGCCCGGGTGGCGCGCGCCAGCCGGCCGATCTCGTCATCGGCG
>JBGPEJ010000178.1:0-6797 GCA_041482775.1 Gemmatimonadota bacterium
TGAAGGAGTGCCGGCCGAGCGCTGGTAGTCGCGCCGGAGCGGTTGGACGTGCCTGCATCTGATCGACCGGGATAGGCTGATCTTACCGAATCACAACCTGCACGTCAAGAGGTGCGATGGATGAGCTCCTGCCCTTCCTGGTCGCGTGGCGCGTCCTGCGCCTCGGTACCCGGGAGGTCGTGGAGGCGCAGGTCGCGGAGCCCTTCCGGGGCGCCAATCGGGACCTCGCGGCCGCGCTGACCGGCTGGCGGGGTGGCTGGTATTGGGCCGATCGGGCCCGGAGCCGCCTCATCCTGATCCGCGCGGTCCCGGGGGCCCGGGGTCCCCGGTGGCTGCTCCACGGGGTGCTGTTCGCCCTCACCATCGTCTGCTCCCTCGGCGCCGGGGCGGCGCTCGCCGGGGTCTGGTTTCCCTACAACGCTCCGGGGCTGAGCGGCCTGCTTGCGAGCGCGGGTCAATTCTTCGTCGGGATGGTGCAGGGAGATTGGCGTCTGTTCCTCGACGGCTGGACTTTCGCGCTCCCGCTTCTGGGCATCCTCCTGATTCACGAGTCCGGTCACTACCTGGCGGCGCGCCGCTACCACATCGATACGACGCCGCCGTTCTTCATCCCCATTCCCCCGACGCTGTCCCCCATCGGGAGTCTCGGCGCCTTCATCCGGCTGCGGAGCCCGGTGCTCGATCGCCGGCAGCTCCTGGATGTCGGGGCGGCGGGGCCCCTGGCCGGCTTCGTGGTGGCGGTGGCGGTTCTCGTGTGGGGATACCACACGTCGCAGGTGTCGCTCGCCGCTCCCGCGGCGACTTGGGTGTCCTTCGCCGGGGAGCCGATCGGCCTGGGAGACTCCCTGCTGACTCATTGGCTCCGCCAGTGGGCCTTCCCCCACGCCGGGTCGGTGCATCTGAGCCTCCCGGCCTTCGCGGGATGGGTGGGCGCGTTCGTGACCGGCCTCAACCTGCTTCCGTTGAGTCAGCTCGACGGCGGTCACGTCCTCTATGGTCTGCTCGGGCGGAAGCAGCGCTGGGTGGCCGGCGCGGCTGTGCTCGCCCTCCTCGTGCTGGCCCAGCAATCATGGAACTGGTACGTCTGGGTTGCGATGGCGTTCCTGATCGGCGGGGGCCGGTGGAGTCACCCGTCGGTGGTGGTGCCGGAGTGGCGAGTCCCCGCCAGCCGTCGCTGGGTGGGGCTGGTGTGTGTGGTGGTGTTCGTGCTCACCTTTGTGCCGGTGCCGTTCGCGCACTGAGTCTCCCGGTGTCTCGATGGCTGACCTGGGCCGTCCCCCTCTCTAGCCATGACTTCATCCAAGCCCCCCGTCCCGCCGCTGGATCATGCGGCGATCGGCAACGGACGCGTCCTCGCGCTGGTATCGCCGACCAGCTCGATGGAGTGGCTGTGCCTCCCGCGCTTCGATTCGGGGTCGGTATTCGCCCGGCTGCTGGACGCCCAGGCCGGCGGCGCGTTCCGGGTGCTGTACGGGGGCGAGGAAGTGGTGGGTGAGCTCCGCTATCTGCCCAACACCAACGTCGCGGCGAGCCGATTTCAGCGGAATGGTGCGGCGTGGGAAGTGGTGGACTTCGCTCCACGCCTCCCCGACGGGCTCGGGGTGCGCGCGCCGATCGAGGTGGTCCGGCTGATCCGACCGTTGGGCGGGCAGCCCCGGCTCAGCATCGATCTGGACCTGCGCCCCGACTACGCGCGGGAGCGCCCGGCCTGGCAGCCCACCACCGACGGATACGAGCTGGTGAGCCCGTCGATGCGGGTGGATCTGGCGACCAACCTCCCCCTCGCCTATCTCGCCGGGCGACGCGAGTTCACCCTGACCGGCCCGGTCTACATCGCGCTCCGCCACGGCAAGCGGGAGGACCGGCCGACGCTGGCCTCGGTGGAGCACGACCTCGAGGTCACGGTGGCGGGATGGCGGCAGTGGGCCAAGACCTGCGCCCTGCCGACCTTTGCCCCCGAGGCGGTGCTGCGCTCCGCACTCTGCCTCAAGCTCCATGCGTACTCCGATACCGGCGCCATTATCGCGGCCGCCACGACCAGCATTCCGGAGGCGATGGGCACCCAGCGGACCTGGGACTACCGGTTCTGCTGGCTCAGAGACGCCGCGTTCATCGTCGAGGCGCTGCGGCGGCTGAGTCACCTCAATGAGGGGGAGCAGCTGCTGCGGTTTGTGCGGGATTCGGTCGAGGCGGGTCCCCTGCAGCCGGTCTATGGAATCGGGGGCGAGCGCGACCTCGATGAAGTGCTCCTGCCCCACCTCGCCGGATTCGGCGGCAACGGCCACGTGCGGGTCGGCAACGCCGCGAGCCTGCAGCTGCAGAACGACCTGCTCGGCGAAATCGTGCTCTGTTTCGAGTCGCTGCTCACCGATCCCCGGATCGTGCACGACGATCCCTCCTCGTATTTCCCGCTGCTCCGCCGGCTGGTGGAGCGGGCCATCGAGGTTGCCCCGCAACCGGACACCGGCATCTGGGAATTCCGGAGCCGGCTGGTGCACCACACGTTCTCCCGGGCGATGTGCTGGGTGGCGCTGCACCGGGGGGCGCTGATCGCCCGCCGGCTGGGTTTCGGCGCCGAGGCGCGGCGCTGGGAGGCATTGGCCGAACGGGAGCGCGACGAGGTACTGACCCGGGGCTTCAACGCCCAGCTCGGCTGCTTTACTCAGACGCTCGACGGCGAATTCGCCGATGCGAGCAACCTGCTGTTGCCCACCCTTGGCCTGCTGGACGCCAAGGACCCCCGCTTCATCAGCACCGTTGCGGTCTACGAGCGGGAGCTGTCGATCGACGGCCTGATGCGCCGGTACCGGAATCGGGACGATTTCGGCGAGACGACCAGCGCGTTCTCGATCTGCTCCTTCTGGCACGCCGAGGCCCTCGCGCTCATGGGCCGGCTCGATGACGCCGCCGCCCTGTTCAATCGGCTGCTGAGCTACGCCAACCCGGTGGGGCTCTTTTCCGAGGACATCGACCCCGCGACCGGGGCGCTGCTGGGGAATTTTCCTCAGGCCTACACCCACGTAGGGCTGATCCACGCCGCCATGACCATCGGCGAGCTTCTCGAGGCCCGGGATGGCCGGGTCCGGGCCTGGACCTGATGGAATCCCGGGTGCTGATCGTGTCGAACCGTCTCCCGGTGACCATTCGCCGCGAGGGCGACGGATTCGAGGTGGAACGGAGCCCCGGGGGACTCTCGACCGGACTGTGCGGCCCCCATGCGCGTGGCGAGGGGTGGTGGCTGGGCTGGCCCGGTCTGAGCGAGGACCTCTCTGCGGCGGACCAGGAGTCGCTGACCGCACGGCTTTCCCGCGATCGCCTGGCGCCGGTGTTCCTGACCGCGAGCGAGCTGACCCGCTACTACGATGGGTTCTCCAACGGGTTCATCTGGCCGGTGTTTCACTACCTCACGGGCCAGGTCCCGCTCAAGACGGAGGACTGGCCCGTCTACCGCGAGGTCAACCAGCGCTTCGCCGATCAGGTGGTGGCCCGCTATCGCGAGGGTGATCAGATCTGGGTGCACGACTACCAGCTCATGCTGGTGCCGGCCCTGGTGCGCCAGCGCCTTCCCCGCGCGCGGATCGGCTTCTTCCTCCACATCCCCTTCCCGGCGGCCGAGGTGTTCCGGACGCTTCCCCATCGCGAGGATCTTCTGCGCGGCCTTCTCGGGGCGGACCTGATCGGATTCCACACCACTTCGTACCTCCGGCACTTCGCCTCGGCGCTGCTGATGCTGCTGGGCCTGCCGGCGCAGGTGGATCGCGTCGTGGTGGATGATCGGGTAGTCCGGCTGGGCGTCTTCCCGATGGGAGTGAACGCCAAGCGCATCGCGGCGGTCGCCGAGGAGTCCGTCGTCCACGAAGAGGCGCGGGCGATGCGCGGCGGCGCCGAATTCATGCTGCTTGCCATCGACCGGCTGGACTATACCAAGGGGGTGCTGCAGCGCCTTCTGGCGTACGAGGCGTTGCTGCACGGGCATCCCGAGCTGCGCGGGCGGGTCAAGCTGGTGAACCTCGCGGTGCCCTCGCGGGTGGCGGTGCGGGCCTACCGGCGGTTCCGCCAGGAGGTCAACGCCCTGGTCGGCCGGATCAACGGCGCCTTCGCCACGCCGCGCTGGGTCCCGGTGCACTACATGTTCCGCTCGCTCTCGGAGCGGCGCGTCGTGGCTCTCTATCGCGCCGCCGATGTCATGCTGGTCACCCCGATCCGGGACGGAATGAACCTGGTGGCGAAGGAGTACGTCGCGGCCCGCAGCGACGAACGCGGCGTCCTGGTGCTGAGCGAATACGCCGGCGCCGCGGCTGAGCTGGTCGAGGCCGTCACCACCAACCCCTATGAGATCGATCGGGCGGCCGCGGCCTACTACACCGCTCTCACCATGCCGGAGGCGGAGCAGCGGAGCCGGATGCGCGCGCTCCGGGCCCGCGTCATGCGCCAGGACGTGCATCAGTGGGTGGAGGGGTTTCTCCGGGTGCTGGCCGATGGCGCCAGCGCTCCGCCGCAACCGGGTTCTCCCGGCTCTGCCGGCCTGGCCGGCATGCTCCCGGCGGTGCGGGCGGCCCGGCGATTGGTGGTGCTGCTGGACTACGACGGCACGCTGGTGCCGTTGGCCGCGTCGCCGGAGCTCGCGGTGCCTGACGATCAGTTGATCGACCTGCTGCGCCGGCTGGCCGCCCGCCGCCGGACCGAGGTGCATCTCCTGAGCGGGCGGACCTCCGGGTTCCTGGATCGCTGGTTCGGCGAGCTGCCGCTTTTCCTCCACGCCGAGCACGGCAGCTTTACCCGTCGTCCGGGGCGGCACCGCTGGCATCGGCGCGAGCACCCCGGTCCCGACTGGCAGGAGGCGGTGCGCCCGATCCTCGCCGACTTCGCGCGGCGGACCCCCGCGGCCATGGTAGAGGTGAAGGAGGCTGGCCTGGCCTGGCACTGGCGCTCGGCGGACCCGGTCATAGGAGATCGGCAGGCCAACGAGCTGGGCCTCCATCTCGGTCAATTGCTCGGCAACCTTCCGCTCGAGCTGCTCTGGGGGGACCGGGTCCTGGAAATCCGTCCCCATGGAGTCCACAAGGGGGTCGTGGCGGCTGAGTTGGTGGCGGAGCACCTGCCCGGCGCAACGATGGTCGCGGCCGGGAATGACCGCACCGACGAGGATCTGTTCGCCGCGCTCCCGGCCGAGGCGGTGACCATCGTGGTCGGGGACCGGCCGAGTCGGGCGCGGTTCAGGGTCAACGACGTCCAGGCGGTGCGGAATTTTCTGGCGGGGGTCCTGGCGGACGAGTGACCCGGCGGCGGTCGAGGCGGGACGCTCGATGTATTGTTCAGGTATGACCGGTGACCTGGACCACTGGAAGGATCCGCTCGGGCTGACCCGTCTGGGCTACGCCACCCCACTGATGGAGCTCACCACCCGGCGGTGGACCAACGGCGAGTTCGAGGCCCGTGCCGAGCGGGTCGTCGAGGAAACGCCGGTGGCGCTGGTCTACAACGGCATTCCCCACGTCGTGATGATGGCCACTCCGTCCGATCTGGAGGATTTCGCCCTCGGCTTCAGCATCTCCGAGGAGTTGATCGGCTCCCCGGCGGATCTGTACTCGGTCGAGGTGGTGCGGTACGGTCAGGGCATCGAGGTGCAGCTCAGCGTGGCGCAACAATATGAAAAGGCGATCGCGGAGAAATCGCGGCGGCTTTCCGGACGCACCGGCTGCGGCATCTGCGGCGCGGACAGCATCGCCGCGGTGCTCAAGACGCTGCATCCGGTCCGTGCCGGCTCCCCGATCCGGGCGGCGGCGGTCGAACGGGCGCTCGCGGGCCTGGTGGCCCACCAGCGCCTCAATCAGGCGGCCGGCGCCGTGCACGCGGCAGGGTGGGCCACCCCCGACGGCGAAATTGAAATGGCCCGGGAAGACGTCGGGAGGCACAACGCCCTCGACAAGCTGATCGGGGCGCTGCTCCGCCGCGGCGCCGCGCCGGCGGAAGGATTCGCGGTGGTAACCAGCCGCGCCAGCTTCGAAATGGTGCAGAAGGCCTGCGTCCTCGGCGCGCCCCTCCTGGCCGCCATCTCGGGGCCCACCGGGCTCGCGGTCCGGGTCGCGGAGCAGGCCGGGCTCACTCTGGTGGGATTCGCTCGGGCGGGGCGGATGACCGCCTACACCCATCCCGATCGGCTGATGCAGTAGACGGGGTCAGCCGCCGGGGGCGCTGGCGGCGATCCACGCCTCGAGCCGGGACACTTCCTCTTCGTCGTACACGCCGATCAGCCACTCGAGCGCCGGGGCCATACGGGAGAACACCTTCACCCGGACCCGGGTGGCTCGGGCCAGGTCCTCGGCCAGCAAGGCCAGGGCGTAGTTGTCGTCCCGGTCGTTGGCCACCACGGCCCATTGGATGTCGCCGAAATCGGCGGCGCGACGGCGGACGCTGCGAATGATGTCGTGAATGAATCCGGGTGGGGTCGGCGGACCGGGCCGCCGGCGGTCGCTGAGCACCCGACGGGTGGGGAGAGAGGCCGCCGCGGCGAGCGCCGAAAGGACGGTGACTTCCCAGTCTTCGGGCCGCACCACGCCCACGGTGTCCAGCAACACCAGCCCGCTTCGGGGTTCAATGCGGTAACTGCCCTTCATCGATCAAGCCTACTCGGCCGCAGTGTGATGCACCACCGATCCTGCGCCATGGGCCCGGCGCGATTCGAACGCGCGACCTCTTGCTCCGGAGGCAAGCGCTCTATCCAGCTGAGCTACGGGCCCTCATTCTACCCATCGGGGCGCCGGGATTTGAACCCGGGACCTCCTGCTCCCGAAGCA
>JBGPEJ010000179.1:0-6792 GCA_041482775.1 Gemmatimonadota bacterium
CCCGCTCGGCAATCATCTGGCTGATCGCGAGCCGGAGCGCGAGGTTCGCTAGGTCCTCCTCGCCTCCCGAAATGACCGGCTTGGCCTCGCCTTCGTCCACGATGGTGGCCACGTAGTCCTCGTCGAGCTCGAGATCGGTGTAGCGCCCTCCGGTGAGGTCCCGCAGGAAGCCGGAAGCCAGCTCGGAAAGATCCGGGCGCAGCGCGTTGTTGAGATCGGTGCGCAGATCGCCCAGGGCGCGGTCGAGCTCGTGCTGGAGCAGCACCTCGTCGGCCAGTCGCTGGACCTGCCCGGCCCGCTGCTCCCGCTCTTCGCGCCGGCGGGCGGTCTCGGCCCGGTGGGCGAGGGCGGCGGTGAGCTCCCCGACGGCGCGCGCGGTGTCCACTTCCGCCTGCTGGACCGCCCGCTCCGCTTCACGCATCCGCTTCCGGACGTCGTCGAATGCCTCCGCCGACCAGCCGAGGCCGGCGAGGCGCTCCCGGATTTCGACCACCCGCCCTTCCCGCCGGGTCAGCTCCTGCTCCGCCTCCGCCGCTCTCGGCACCAGCTCCTCCGCCCGTTCCGACGCGGCCCGGAGCCGCTCGGCGGCCAGCGCCAGGGGTTCGAGCTCGGCGATCCGCCGACGCACCTCGACATGGCGGGCCTCGTCGTAGGACTCGGGCGCGCTCGCAATTCCGGCGGCGAGCTCGGTGACCTGCGCCGAGAACGCGCCGCGTTCCGCTTCCAGCCGGACCCGCTCCGCCGCCTGCTGCTCCAGCCGCCCGGCCTCAGCGGCCTGGCGCCCGACCGCCTGCTCCAGCCGGTCGCGCTCCCTGGCCGGTTCGACCACTTCCGCCGGCTCCGTCTGCAGCTGATCAATCCGCTGGCGATAGAATTTTCCCTGAAACTCGACTTCCTCGATCTGCCGGGAGAGCAGTCCGAGCACGCTCTGATATTCCGTCCCCAAGGGACGGCCGCAGGTCGGACAGTTTCCGTCGGCCCCCGCGGCCTCCAGCCGGCTCCGCTGCTCGCGCAGATCCTCGTGCTGGGCCAGCAAGGTCTTGCGCTGGGTCTCGGCGTCCTGCTTGTCGCGCACCCACGCGGTGCGGCGAGCCTCGGCTTCCTGCGCGGCGCCTGCGTGCGCCGCCTGCGCCTCCGCCCGGGCCGCGGCGCTCCGGGCCACCTGGTCCGCCGGTGGCAGCTGGGTGAGCCGCTGCTCCACCCGCACCAGCTGCCGGCGGACCTCCAGCAGCCGCGCCTCGAGGCTGCGGCGCCCTCCCGCCGCCTCGCGGGCCGCATCGAGCTGCTCCCGCTCGCCCCGGAGGGCGGCGAGGGGAACCAGTGCCGGCAGCGCCTCGTCCAGCCTGCTCTTGGCGCCCAGCGCCTCGGCCAGCTCCTTATCCAGCCGGGCGAATTGCTCCCGCGCGGTCTCCGCGGCGTGCTCCGCAACCTTGAGATCGCCCTCGAGGGAGACCACGGTGCGCTGCAGGGTCTCCCACCGTTCCCCCTCGGGCTGGAGGAGGGCCAGCGCCTCGGCGGCCTGCTGAACCGCTGCGGCGTGCCGGGCCGAGAGCGCTTCGGCCGCCTGCAAACGCTCTGCCGCGACCGCTTCATTCGCCGCCAGGAGCACCGGGTCGGCCAGCTCGGCGCGCCGGGCGTCGAGCCTGGCCTGGGCAATCCGTCGCCGCTCCTTGAGGCGCTGTTGCGCGGTGCGGAGCCGTTCATACCCGAGCACCCGGCTCAGAAACTGGGCTCGCTCCGGCGCCGACATCTGCGCCATGATCGCAAGCTCTTTCTGGCCGGTAAAATAAGTGCTGAAGAATTCCTCCCGGGTCATGCCGAGCAGCCGGGTGACCCGCTCGGTGACGGTGCCGAGGCTGTTGGCGATCGGCGCCGCCTCTCCGTCCTGGAACAGCTCGGCGCCCTGCAAGCCCCGGACGATGCGATACCGATGCGGCCCCAGCTCGAATTCCAGCTCGACTTCCACCCGCGAGCGGGGCGGCGCCCCGCGGCGGCGAATCGTCTCCTTCTTGCCGCGGGCCGCGTCGCTGCCGTAGATGGCCCAGGCAATGGCCTCGAGCAGCGTCGTTTTCCCGGCCCCGTTGGGGCCAACGATGCCGGTAAGCCCCGGTTCGAAATCGAGCGTGGTGTCGGCGTGCTGCCGGAAATTGAGCAGGCGGAGGCGGCGGATCTGCATCAGGCCGCCTCTCCCCCCGGGCCTTCGTCGGGCTCCTCGAGCAGCTCAACTCCGAGAGCGACGAACTGCTCGCGGGACACCCGTTCCGGCAGCGGCCGGCGAGTCAGAAAGTGCCGCAGCAACTCCGGCAGCGTCTGCCGCCGCCCCGGCCCGCCCACCCCGGTTTCCCGATCGACATCGGGGCGGCGGAAATCCAGCTGGAAATGGAGCGCCGATGCCTTGGCCGCGCGCAGGGCGGCGTGATCGAGCTCCCGCACCACGTGGCGTGGGATATCCTCGACCACCAGGCGCACGATCTGGTCGACGAACCCTCCAGAAATCGCGGCCAGGCGCGCCGCGATCAGCTCGTCCAGCTCCTTCGGAGCGCGGTCTCGCGCCTCGATCCGGGGCAGGTCGTACAACCGGCGCGCCGCGGGAACCGGATGCCGGGTAACCGACCCGGCATCGAGGTCGGCGAGGAGCCATCCCTTGCCGCGCACGCCGTGGCGCGCCTCGTCAGCCAGCTCGCCCCACGGGTTCGGGCTCACGTAGTCGAGCGCACCGGAATACCAGATTCGCGGCGCCACCTCGTGCTGCACATGGTAGTGGCCCAGCGCGACATAGCTCCACGGCTCGCGCCGAAGCAGCTCGGGATCCAGGAGCGCGCCGCCGTACTCCACCGAGGAGCGGTCTCCCGGGAAAATGCCCTCCACTTCGCCGTGGAGCACCAGCACCTGGTGGGGTTCATTGCCCTCGGGCCGGAGGTTCACCCGCTCCGGCGCGAACAGCGCGGCGTGGGGCACGGCCAGCACCGAAAGGCCCAGCGCCGGAAAGACCATGCGGCGCGCCGTGTCCGCGGCCACCTCGACACCCAGCTCTTCGTAGAGCCGGAGAATCGAGCCCGTCTCACTGCTCCGCGGCGTGTCGTGGTTGCCCGCGATCAGGACGATGGGCGCGCCGGGCAGGCCCTCACGAAGCCGCTGCAGCTGGTGGAACGCCTCGACGATCGAGAAGTTGGTGGGCCGGACGGAGTGGAAGAGATCGCCGGCGAGAATCACCGCGTCCGGCCGGGCCGCCAGCACCCCGTCCACCGCGTGACGGAAGGCGTGGGCCACATCGGCCTCCCGCTGATTGATGCCGGTCAGCGTCTGGCGATGGAACTGACGAAAGCCGAGATGGAGGTCGGCAAGATGGGCGATTCGCACGGCGCGGCTAGTAAGGATCCCCGGTCCGGATCGGACGCACGCCGGGGCGCGGCGCCACCGTCTCGGCGCGTACCTCACGACCCAGGCACTTGACGAAGAAGGCGAACGGCTGTTCCGGCCGGGCGCGGATCGTGGCGTTGAGCGCTTTCCGCACATCCGCCTCGCGGCGTCCAGTGATGGCCTCGCCCACGGCGGCCGCGGTCACGCCCCGATCGAGCGCCCGGAGCCGGCGGGCCACCGCCTCGGCGAAGGGCAGCTCCGCCGCGGGCGGGAAGCGCTCCACCCCCTCCCGTCCCGAGAGCACCGCGGGCCGCGGAAAGCGCACGAAGATGGGCTGGGTGAAGTGCGGATGCCGCACCAGCAGCTCGCCCTTGGGGAGTGCGGCGAGTTTGGCTTTGGTGGCCGGGCTCATCGTGGCGTAGGCGGGCAGGGCCAGCTCATCGCCATCCATCCGGCCCAGAATCATGGTGCCGGCGTTCCCAACCACGCGACGCTGGACCTGGGAGCGGAACTGCTGCGCCGAGAAGAGCACCAGCCCGAGATAGCGCCCCCGCTCGGAGATGTCGAGGAGCATCTTGCGCACGTAGGTGTCGGGCCCGTCGGCGGGGGCGTACTTGTTGAGCTCGTCCACGAACACCACCACGTGCTCCACGCCCAGGTCCCGGCGCTCGAGATGCTCCCGCAGCCGGGACACGATGCGGGCGAACACCAGGTCCTGGGCCAGCGGGTCGAGACCCGCCACGTCGACGACGTAGAGGCCGCGGTCTTCGAAGCCGCCCCAGGGCAGGTCATTCACCTCACCATCATCGGTCACCAGCCCCTTGGAGCGTGTGCTGATGTTGCCCAGCCGGTTGCGGATCTTCCGGATGGTGGCGATGTGATGGGTGCGCCAGACCTCCCCGCCCTTACCCGACTCCTCCAGCAGGGCGAAGATCGCGCGGAAGAATTCGTCCAGGTCGGCGAAGCTCCTGACGTGAAAGGACCGATGCAGGGTGTTGTCCTCGTACTGCTTCCCCACCACCCGCTCGGCCAGGAAATCGATGAAGGCGTCGGCCTTGGCGTCGACATCGTCCTTGTTGAGCAGCACCTCGGCGTAGTCGAGCACCTCGCGGAGCCCCCACAACAGCGGCTCGGTGTTGCCGGCCAGCGCCTCATGGGTCCGGAGGGTGTTGAGGTGCACACCGTCCGCCTTGTACGGGGCGTAGTAGCGCACCTTGGAGAACGGCTCCGGCGTCAGGGAGAGCCGAGCGTAGAGGCGGCGGTCCTCCTCGCCCAGCGCCGAGGGCTGGTCGAGGAAGCAGAGGTCGGGTCCTTTGACGTTGAAGCAGACCGCCGCAAGCCGCCCCTTCCGCGCCGGAAAGCTCTGGAACAGGCTGGTGAGCAGGAACTCGACCGCGCTGGTTTTGGTGGCGAGACCCGATACCCCCGTGATGTTGAGGTGCGCCGCCTCGGGGCCGAGCAGGAAGTCCGCGTCCACGTACACCGGAGCTTCGAGCCCGCCGGCGGCGTAGACGCCGATGGGAATGCCGGTCGGCGCGTCATTCTCGGTGTAGCTGTCCATTCGCAGCGCGATGACCACGTCGGCGTCGGTGGCGAGATGGACCGGGCCCAGCGGCACCGGTTGGACCGGCTCTTCCGGGATGTGCCGCAGCACCGCGGCGGCGTAGAGCCGGATCTCGGAGCGCCGGGTGGGCTCCAGTGGACCGGCGGGATCGCCGTCGGCGCCGATCACGGCGTGCATCGGGGTCTGGAGGTCCGAATAGGCAAAGGCGTCGGTCACCACGCCGAACACGGTCCGGGCCTCGGCGTCCACCCGCACGATGGCCCCGATGCCCACCGGCGACTCCCGCGCCGTCCAGAAATAGAATTGATGCGGCGTGGAGGGCTTGAGCTCCGTCGCCACCACCCGCCCGACCGGTCGCTCGCTCATCGCGCCGCCCTCAGGTACTCCTCCACTCCATGAATCCCGTAGAGCAGCCGGTCCCACCGCGCGTCCGGCGCGCTGATCGGCGCGCGCTCCGCGAGCAGCCAGCGGGAAATCTCGTCGACCCGCCCCAGGGTCTCCGCCCGCGCGGCGGCCTCGACCCGGACGAAGCCGTAGAGCAGATCGCGATCGGCCCACGGCCAGAGCCGGAGGCCCCAGGCGTAAACCGGCGCGCGCCGGCGCGAAGCGGGCTGGAACACCGAGGAGCGGTGACCCGCCGGCAGCTGGAGGTAGGTGGTCAGGTCGGCACCCTCGAAGGGGAGCGTGGCGTGACTCTTCGAGACCCCGATCATGAATGGATCGGCCGCCCAGCCGGGGCTCTCGGACAACGAGCCATCCACCACCAGCCAATGGGGGGCTGCGCGCCGGTACCGGTCTCCCACCAGTCGCTCGACCTCACCCCGAGCGCGGTCCACCGCCTGCCGAGCCAGCTCGAGATCCCGGAGCGGATGCACCGGCTCGTTCTCCTCCAGCGCTACGGTTGCGATCCCGTCAAGCGCGGCGCCCGCCTCGGCCAACGCGGCGGGCCGGCCGATGGCCAGCACTCGCTGCTCCACCGCCACGGTGCGGGTCTCGCGCAGCACCCGCTCGCGCACCGCCGCCGCGACCTCCGCCACCACCAACGGCGCCGTGCCGAAGTACGCCACAACCTCGATCCGCTGGGTCCCGTCGAGAAACGCGACCGGGCCCGGCCACGCCACCGGCCCACCCACCGCCCGACCGGTGAGTGGTCCCGGCTCGATCAGGGTGGCGGGCGCCACGCAGGCGTGCTCTTCGCGGCCCTGGCTCGCCGGCGGAACGAAGGACGCTCCGACCAGCCCGGGGCGGAGCGCCAGACGCCGTCGCAGCTCCTGGAGCGCGGCGCTCACCCGCCCAGCTTGCGAACGAATTCCAGGATGCGGTCGAGCGCGTCGTCCAGCTCCCCGTCGGACACCGCGTAGCTCAACCGTACCCAACGGTCGTCGCCGAACGCGCCGCCGGGAACCAGCGCGACCCCCTTTTCCTGGATCAGCCGCTCGCAGAACCCCTGCCCGGTCAGGGTCTGCCCGGGGGCGATGCCGTCCACCCGGAAGAAGAAGTAGAACGCCCCATGCGGCTCGACGAACTCCACCCCGGGGGCATCGTCGCGGAACCGGGCGACCACCCGGTCGCGCCGCCGAGCGAACGCCGCCACCATCCGCTGCACCTCCTGCTCCACCTTGGGATCGCTGTACGCGGTGACCGCGGCCCACTGGGCCGGCTGATTGGCGCCGGTGGTCGTGTGGGACTGCAGATTCGCGATGGCCTTGGCCACGTGCGGCGGTGCCACGGCCGCACCGATCCGCCAGCCGGTCATCGCGTACGCCTTGCTTGCTCCGGTGATGATCACCACCCGCTCCAGCTCCTCGTCCTTGAGGTCCAAGAATGACGGCGCGGAGCCGTCGCCGTAGAAAATCCTTCGGTAGATC
>JBGPEJ010000180.1:0-6766 GCA_041482775.1 Gemmatimonadota bacterium
AACCTCTTCGCGAAAATCTCCGAGGGCATCGAGGACACCATGCGCGCCGCCCGGATCCCTATCCGGGCCATCTCCGGGACGACCGGGCTTATGGACAGCGCCGGGAAGGTGATGAAGGGGGTGGCGGCCGCGGCGTCGAGTGTCGTCGATGAGGCGCTGCAGGCGGCGGCGCCGGCCAAACAGGTGGCGCCCGGCAGCCCTGCGCCGCCGGCCGCGCCCCCCGCGGAGCCCAAGCCATAGCGCCGCGGCGCGCTTGATTTCCCCCGGGCGGCGGCCTAATCTTGTAGATGGCTCCCGCCGCCCGACGTCGCGGCATCTTCCGCCGCGCCTTTCGTGATTCACCGCTGACGCCCGCGCTGCCCACCGGATGAGTTCGCTCCGACCGGGCGTCGCGCTCACGTTTGACGACGTCCTGCTCGTGCCCCGCCACAGCGCCGTTCACCCCCGCGACGTCTCCACCGCCAGCCGATTCACCCGCGGGATCCCGCTGCAGATCCCGCTGGTCTCCGCCGCCATGGACACCGTCACCGAGGCCGAGATGGCCATCGAGATGGCGCGCGCCGGGGGGCTGGGCATCATCCACAAGAACATGGCGGTGGACCGGCAGGCCGCCGAGGTCGATCGGGTCAAGCGGAGCGAGAGCGGGATGATCCTCAACCCCATCACGCTCGGTCCCGACCGGCCGCTCCGGGAGGCGGCGGCGCTGATGCGGCGGTTCCGCATCTCCGGTGTGCCGATCGTGGACGGCAACGGGCGCCTGATCGGAATCATCACCAACCGGGACCTCCAGTTCGAGCGTGATCTCGACCAGCCCATCCGCCAGGCAATGACCAAGGACAAACTGGTTACCGCGCCGGTGGGCACCACGCTCGAGGAAGCCGAGCGCACCCTCGCCAAGCATCGGATCGAGAAACTGCCAGTGGTGGACCGGGACGGCGTTCTCAAGGGACTGATCACCGTCAAGGACATCTTCAAGCGCCGGGAGCATCCCCACGCCAACAAGGATCACCACGGGCGGCTGCGGGTGGGCGCGGCACTCGGCGCCGCGGAGGATGCGGTGGTGCGGGCCAAGGCGCTGATCGACGCCGGCGCCGACGTTCTGGTGGTGGACTCGGCCCACGGCCACAGCGCGGGAGTCCTGGCCGCTATCGACCGGCTCCGCCAGGCCTTCCCGGATGCCCAGATCGTGGGCGGTAACGTCGCCACCGAAGAAGGGGCGCGGGAGCTGGCGCGGCGGGGCGTCGACGGCGTCAAGGTGGGAATCGGCCCCGGGAGCATCTGCACGACGCGGGTGGTGACCGGGGTCGGGGTACCCCAGATCACCGCCATCGTGGACGCGGTGCGCGGCGCGGGCGACATTCCGGTCATCGCGGACGGCGGCATCAAGTATTCGGGGGACGTGGTCAAGGCGCTGGCATCCGGCGCCGCCTCGGTCATGATGGGATCGATGCTCGCCGGCACCGAGGAGAGCCCGGGCGAGAGCATCCTCGCCGAAGGGCGGCGCTACAAGCTGATCCGCGGAATGGGGAGCCTCTCCGCCATGCAGGACGGCTCCGCCGACCGCTACTTCCAGGACGGGGAGCTGTCCCCGTCCAAAATGGTCCCCGAGGGGATCGAGGGGCGGGTGCCCTACAGGGGGCCGGTCTCCGACGTGCTCTATCAGATGGTCGGGGGTCTCCGCAGCGGCATGGGGTATTGCGGCGTCGCGGACATCGCCGCGCTGCAGCGGGACGTCGAGTTCCTGCGGATCACCTCCGCCGGCCTCCGCGAATCCCACCCCCACGACGTGACCATCACGCGGGAAGCCCCCAACTACTCCGCGTAGGGCGCACAGCGTCTCACCTCTTCCCGGCAGGGGAGCGTCCATGAACCTCTGGGCCACCAAGTCCATCACCGCCCTGCGCGCCGACGCCGACGCGGTGCACGACCGGTCTCTCAAGCGGTCGCTCGGCGTGCTCAACCTCACCACGCTCGGAATCGGCGGCATCGTGGGGGCCGGGATCTTCGTGCTTACCGGCGTCGCGGCGGCGCTGCACGCCGGGCCGGCGGTGCCGCTCTCCATGGTGGCGGCGGGGATCGGCTGCGCCTTTGCCGGGCTCTGCTACGCCGAGATGGCCAGCTCGGTGCCGGTGGCGGGCAGCGCCTACACCTACTCGTACGCCACCCTGGGCGAGCTGATCGCGTGGATCATCGGGTGGGACCTGATCCTCGAGTATGCCATGGGGGCGGCCACCGTGGGGGTGGGCTGGTCGGCGACGTTCGTGAGCTTCCTCAAGCTCCTGGGGATCGAGATTCCCGCGGAGTTCACCTCCTCGCCGTTCCTCTACTGTGCGCCGGCCCAGGTGGCCCAGGGCGCCGCCGGATGTGCCACCACCGGCTGGCATCTCTCCGGCGCCATCGTGAACCTGCCGGCCATCTTCATCATCCTGGCGATCAGCTCGATTCTGGTCATCGGGATCAAGGAATCGGCGGGATTCAACAGCCTCATCGTGGTCATCAAGGCCGGCGTGCTGGTTCTCTTCGTGGCGTTCGGCCTCAAGTACGTGATGCCGGCCAACTGGCACCCCTTCATTCCGCCTAACACCGGCGAGTGGGGCACCTACGGCTGGTCCGGCGTGCTCCGCGGGGCGGGGCTCATCTTCTTCGCGTTCATCGGATTCGATGCCGTGAGCACCGCGGCGCAGGAGGCCAAGAATCCCCAGCGCGACATGCCGCGCGGCATCCTCGGCTCGCTCGCCATCTGTACGGTACTCTACGTACTGGTGTCGCTGGTGCTGACCGGGCTCATCTCCTACAAGGAGCTCAACGTCCCCAGCCCGGTCATCATGGTGGTCGAGCGGATCCCGCAGCTGGCGTGGTTCCGGCCGGTCATCACGATCGGCGCCGTCCTGGGACTGGGCTCCACCATCCTGGTCATGCTGCTCGGCCAATCCCGGGTGTTCTACTCCATGTCCCGCGACGGGCTCCTCGGCAAGTGGGCCGGCCAGGTCCACCCCAAGTACCGCACCCCCTACCTTTCCACCATCTATACCGGAGTCGCGGTCGCCTTCTTCACCGGGCTCTTCCCGATTCAGATCCTGGGGCAGCTGGTCAACATCGGGACGCTCCTGGC
The DNA here is from genome assembly GCA_041482775.1 of Gemmatimonadota bacterium. Taxonomy (GTDB): domain Bacteria; phylum Gemmatimonadota; class Gemmatimonadetes; order Gemmatimonadales; family GWC2-71-9; genus JABFSM01. The sequence goes on from JBGPEJ010000180.1 coordinate 3,113, forward strand.
GTTCGTGCTGGTGTGCGGCGGGGTCCTGGTGCTGCGCCGGACCCGGCCCGATCTGGAACGCCCGTTCCGGACGCCGCTGGTGCCGCTGGTTCCGATCCTCGGCATCGCCTGTTGCCTCGGGCTGATGCTGACCCTTCCGCTGGATACCTGGATCCGGCTGGTGGTGTGGCTGCTGATCGGATTCGTGGTCTATTTCGGGTACGGGCGTTACCATAGCGTGTTGCAGCGCGAGCGGGAAGCCGCCGGCCGGTAGCTCCGCTTCCCGACCTTCACTCAACGAGGCGCTCATGAGCCTGTTCCGCCGCAAGTCCATCGCCGTGCTGCAGACCGAGGCGCAGGAGAGTCACAGTCTCAAACGGGCTCTCGGCCCGCTCAATCTGACCATGCTCGGGATCGGGGCCATCATCGGCACCGGCATCTTCGTGCTCACCGGCACGGTGGCGGCGCTCAACTCCGGCCCGGCGGTCGTTCTCTCCTTCGTGTTCGCCGGCGTCACCTCGGTGTTCGCGGCGCTCTGCTACTCGGAGTTCGCCGCGCTGGTGCCGATCGCGGGAAGCGCCTACACCTATGGCTACGCCACGCTGGGCGAGCTCTTCGCCTGGATCATCGGGTGGGACCTGGTCCTGGAATACGCCCTCTCCGCCACCACCGTGGCAATCGGGTGGTCGGGATACGTGGTCTCCTTCTTCGGGAAGAACCTCGGCATCCACATTCCGGCGGCATTCTCCGCGGCGCGCGGACTCTGCGTGCCGGTGGAGGGCGGGTCGGCGGTCGCTGCGCTGGCGGGCCAGACCTGTGCCACGCTGGCAGGCGGTCCGTTCGTATCCGCGATCTTCAATCTTCCCGCCGTCATCATCGTGGCGCTGGTGACGGTGCTCCTGATCATCGGCATCAAGGAGTCGGCGAATTTCAACAACATCATCGTGTTCGTGAAGGTCGCGGTGGTGCTGACCTTCATCGCGCTCGCCGCCAAGGCGATCAATCCCGCCAACTGGCACCCGTTCATTCCGCCTAACGAGGGGCCCCGGGACGCCTTTGGTTTCAGCGGGGTGGTGGCGGGGGCGGGAGTGGTGTTCTTCGCCTACATCGGATTCGACAGCGTGAGTACCGCCGCCCAGGAGGCCAAGAACCCGCAGCGCGACATGCCGATCGGCATCATCGCGTCACTGCTGATTTGTACGGTGCTCTACATCGTCGTCTCCGCTATCGCCACCGGCGTCATGCCCTATCGCCAGCTCAACGTGCCGGACCCGATCGCCCAGGTGGCGGACTACGCCGGGCTGGGGTGGATCGCCGGGCTGATCAAGGTCGGCGCCATCGCCGGGCTCACCTCGGTCATCCTGGTGCAGCTCTACGGCCAGTCGCGGGTCTTCTTCTCGATGTCCAACGACGGGCTGCTGCCGCCCTTCATCGCCAAGGTGCATCCAAAGTTCCGCACCCCGTACATCACTCAGATGATGGTCGGGGTGGCCGTGGCGATCCCGGCGGGATTCCTCACCGTGCGGGAGGCCGGCTCCCTGGTGTCGATCGGCACGCTGCTCGCGTTCGCGATCGTTTCGGCAGGGGTGCTGGTGCTCCGGATTCAGCAGCCGAACCTGCCGCGGCCGTTCAAGACGCCCCTGGTCTGGTTCACCGCGCCGGCCGGTATTCTCTCGGCGCTCTACCTGATGTACCACCTCCCGCTCCGGACCTGGGCGCGGCTGGGAATCTGGCTGGTCATCGGGATGGTCATCTATTTCGGCTACAGCCGGACCCGGTCGAAGCTGGCGGCGAGCTAGGCCGCCGGGGGGTAAGGGAGTCAGGCGGCCCCTGACTCCCTTATCTTTTCCCCCCAATGCCGCTCACTCTCTCCCCCGAAAAAATCACCGCCGCCCGCGCCCTGGCCGATCTCCTGGTGCCGGGGCGGCGGGTCGTTCTTACCACCCACGTCAATCCCGACGGCGACGGACTCGGCAGCGAAGTGGGCCTGGCTCACCTGCTCCGGGGGCTCGGCGTGGATGTCAGCATCGCGAATCCGACGCCGACACCGGACCGGTTCGGCTTCCTCTTCCGCGACCTGCCCAAGGTGGACCGCTCAGCGGAAGCGGTGAAGACGCTCCGGGCCGCTGAGGTCATCGTGGTGGTGGACATCTCGGATCTGGGACGGCTGGGGATGCTCTCCCAGACGGTGGCGGAGCGCGGCGTTCCCACCGCCTGTATCGACCACCATACCAGTCCGGGAACCCTGCCCGACGGTCCCCGCTACGTGGACCCTTCGGCGGCGGCAACCGGCGAGCTGGTCTCGGAAATCGCGATTGCCAATCACTGGCCGCTGACGCCGATCGCGGCCCGTCCGCTCTATGTGGCGCTGCTTACCGACACCGGCGGATTCCGCTTCAGCAACACCCATCCCCGCACCCTCCGGATTGCCGCCGAGCTGCTGGAAACCGGGCTCGACCCCGAGGACATCTATCTCGAGGTGTACGCCAACGCTCCTCCCGGGCGTCCCAAGTTGCTCGCCGAAGCGCTTCAGACCCTGGTGGTGGAGGAGGAGATCGGTCTGGCCTGGGTGACGGTGCCGCCGGGCGCGCTCGAGCGGCATCGGGTGACGGTGGACGATCTCGAGGGTGTGGTCGAGTTTCCCAGGTCGGTCGCCGGTGTCCGGATGGCACTCCTCTTCCGGGAGATGTCGCAGGGGCGGGTAAAGGTGTCGTTACGGTCGGTGGGCGGCGTCGACGTGGCCGCGTTCGCCAAGCCGTTCGGCGGCGGCGGGCATGTCCACGCCTCGGGCGTCGCACTGGAAGGCTCGCTCGCCGACGTGCAGGCCCGGATCCTCAGTGCTGCCCGAGGCTACCTCGCCGGCATGCCGCGCGGTTGACCGCGCCGGAGGGCCACCTATTATTCGCTTGCCAGGGGCGGTCGCTCCGGCAGGAAGCGCAAGATGACTGATACGCTGGAACGCATTGAGCAGACGCTGGACACCCTGCGGCCCTACATCGCCTCCCATCGGGGGCAGGTGGAGGTCGTGGACTTCGACGAATCCGACGGAGTGCTGCTGCTCCGCCTCGGAGGGACCTGTTCGGGCTGCAGCGCTTCCTCCATCACCCTCCGGCAGGGGATCGAGGCGCGGCTCCGCCAGATGGTGCCGGAGGTCCGGCTGGTGGAAGCGATTTGAGACTCCGTGACTGAATCTCTCGCCGCACGGGTGGGCGCTGTCCTCGCTCGCATCAGGAACCCCCGGCTCGACAACGATCTTCTCTCCGCCGGCATGATCCGGGACCTCGAGGTCACTCCCGAGGGTCGGGTGTCATTCACGTTCCTCTTGAGCCGGCAGGACCCGGCCACGCTGGTGCGTGAGGCGAGGAACGCGGTCAAGGCGGTCGAGGGCGTCGTGCAGGACGGGGTCAAGATCACCGTGATGGACCCCTCCGGTCCCCCCGCGGCTACCCACGGACCACCCGCCGCCACCGGCCCCGGGCCGCAGTCGGCCGGATCGATTCCCGCGCCGGTTCCCGTCGAAATGAGCCGGCTGGGCCGGGTCATCGCGGTGAGCTCGGTGAAGGGCGGGGTCGGCAAGTCCACCGTCGCGGTGAACCTCGCGGTGGGCCTGGCCCGCCAGGGCCACCGCGTCGGGGTGATGGACGCCGATATTTACGGCCCCAACATCCCGCGGAT
>JBGPEJ010000181.1:0-6631 GCA_041482775.1 Gemmatimonadota bacterium
GGCGGCCAGCCCCCGGTACCGCCGGAGGGACTGCTCGCCACCGCGGCGTGCGACGCGCGGGGTGGGCGCGGATTCGCCCTGGAGGGTTCGGTGTTCATTGCCGGGGCCGTGATGCAATGGCTTCGCGACGGGCTCGGCGTCATCGCGACGGCGGCGGAGTCGGAGGCCCTCGCCCGATCGGTGCCGGACACCGGTGGCGTGCACTTCGTCCCCGCCTTCGTCGGGCTGGGCAGCCCGCACTGGGAGCCGGATGCACGGGGCACCATCACCGGCATTACCCGGGGCACCACCCGGGCGCACCTGGTCCGCGCCGGACTCGAGTCGATGGCGTTCAGCTCCGGTGAGCTGATCGAGAGCATGCTTGCCGCAACCAGCCTCGAGCTTCCGCGGCTCCGGGTGGACGGGGGAGCCACCGCCAACAATTGGCTGATGCAGTTCCAGGCCGATCTGCTGGGGGTTCCGGTGGAACGGCCGGACATCGTCGAGACCACCGCGCTCGGCGCCGCGGCGCTCGCCGGGCTGGCCCTGGGCGTCTGGCCGTCGCTGGAAGAGTTCGTGGCGACGCGGCGGCACACGGTCTTCACGCCGAGGTTGGGCGCCGCTGAGCGCGCCGCGCTGATCGAGGGATGGGAACGTGCGGTGAGAACGGCGCTCTACTGGGCGCGGAACCAGGGTTGAGGCTACCGCCGCCTGGGGATTGCCGTCCCGTGACACGCAATACACAGGCTGGGGTTCTTCTTGAGCATCCGCTCCGGATCGAACCCCGGCCCGTGGGGATTGAATCCCCGCCCCCGCACCGATGAGTGGCAGGTCAGGCAGTCTCGCTCCACGTGGCACGACACGCAGCTCTCCAGCGACTGCCGCGCCGCCTGACCGTGCCCCAGGAAAAACTGCCGATTCCCGTCGTGATAGCCTCCGGCCCCCAGCAGCGTGCGTCGGGCCGACAGCCCCGACTGATTGTGACAGGTCTGGCAGAACTCGCCGGTGTTGTGACAGTCGGCGCAGGAGCTCGATCGGGTATACGCGTCCGCCGGATGCCGGCTGAGGTAACTCGCCGGGTGATAGCTTCCCCGGCGTGCGGCGTTGGGGACGTGGCAGGACAGGCACGAATCCCGGGTATGACAGCTGGCGCAACTCTTCATTGAAGCCGAGGCCACGGCACCGTGATGCTCGGCCCACCCGGGAGTGTGGCTGCTCGGCGCCCTCCGCAGAGTCTGCGCTCCGGCACCCCGGCCCGGCCCTGCACGATAGAGTGCCAGCGCCGCCGTGGGCGCCCCCGCGCGATGACATCCGGTGCAGCTCTCCTGGGTGTGGCAGGTGCGGCAGCTGGCGCCGGCGCTGCCCGCCTGGGCTCCATGTCGGCTCTCGAAGTCTTTCGCGGCGTGTGATGCCGGCGCCTTGAGCTGGTGCGGCAGCACCAGCGAACGGGCGTCGGCCTCGAGCGCCTGGATCGAGGCCACCTCGGGCGCGTTGACGTGGCAGGACACGCAGAACTCCTGCGCGTGGCAGGTGGCGCAGCTCTGTGCCACCCGGTTCGATCCGGTGCCGCGCTTGGCCGCCGCCCCGTGCCCGTCCGCCCCCATGAAATCCGCCGCCCCGTGTGACGCAGGGGAGGGGAACTTGGCCACCCGCTCCCGGGGTAGCGTCGTGGCCCGCGCGAGAGTCAGGTGACAGGTGGCGCAGGCGCTGTCCGGCACCGCCAGATGTTCCGCACGGCCCGGCAGGTGGCAACTCACGCATTGCTCCGCGTTCGGCCCCCGCACCCGCATCCAGCCGGCGCTCCGTTCGGAATGGCAGTCGGCGCAGGAGCTCGACGTGTCCGCCTTGGCGCGCCGGTGCTCGGCGTGCCGCCGGTGATCGAAGTTGAGGTTGCTGATTCTCGATCCGCGCCTCGGCTGCCAGGAGACGAGCTTCTGCACGGTTCCGTCGTGACAGGAGGCACAGGTCACCGGCGCCGGGAAGACTTGCGCACCGGCTTCGGTGACACCGCCGTGACAGGTGGCGCAGTCCACGAACAGCTTGGCGTGCTTGCCGTGATCGAAGCCCGCCGCCGGATTCTGTTGGCGCCGGGCGCCCCACGCCGCCAGCAGGGCGGAGGCGCCGAGCAGCAGCACCGACCGCATTGCGCGGGCGGTCATGGCTGGGTTCCCGCCGGGCGGGCCGGCGGCAGCGCCCACCGATCGGCCTCCGAGCGCAGCGTCAGGGAAATTCGCGCACTCACCCGCCACTGGTTCCAGTCGAATGCCGCCGCATCAGGCCGATCGCGGGACTCCCAGTAGCGATCGACCGAGAGCCCCAGCCGCCAGCGCTCCCCGGCGCGGTAATCCGCCGAGCCGCCGGCCCAGGTGACGCCGGCATCCTGGAAGCGCAACTCGAGCGGCCGCTCGAGACTCCCGCCCTGCACCGAGAGATCGAGCCCCTCGCGCGTCCGCCAGGTCACCCGCCCGTCGATCCCCCTGGTCGAGGCACCTGGGCCGAATTCCTCGTGTGCGTTCGCCTGGATGGTCCACGGCGGCCGCGGGGTCACCGAGGCCTCGAACGCCCAGCGCCAGCCGCCGTCCTCCAGCGTCACAGCGGGGGCGCTGATCTCCGCGGCGTCGTAGCGGTACCACTCCCCCCGGGCCCGGAGCTGCAGATTGGCCACCGGATTGACCGTGAGGGAGCCGTTGACCCCGTTGTAGGGCACCGGGCTGAACGCGCCCCAGACGGTCCAGAGGTCGAAGAACGGTCGGTAATGCCGCCCGCCCACGGTGGCCCAGAGGTTCTTCCCGGCGTAGCTGAGCGATGCGTCCGCGCTGCCCCAGAGCCCTTGGGCCAGATCATAATCGGCGCCGGCCGCCAGCCGGACACGGGCTTCCGGCCGGGCCTGCAGGCTCAGCGCGGCCCGCTCCGACACGAAATAATGGGTGAAGGGATCCACCTCTCGGCGATACTCCGCCACGACGTCCACCACGCTGCGGTGCAGGCCCGCGAGGGCCCCGGCCACCACCTGGTGGTGGCCGGGCTGGAAATCCACCAGCGGGTTAACGGCGGGACTGGTGACTGCGAGGATCGTTCCCCGGGCCATCCCCCAGCCGGCGTACCCGCCAAGCTCGAGCCCGAGTCGATCGGCGCGCCAGGTAACCCGCACGCCGTCGAGCCCGCCGGCCCCCGCGCTGCCCAGACGGCTCTGCTCCAGCATGCGCCCGGCCCGACCGGTGAAGCCGGCGCGGACATATTCGGCGTACCCCTCGACCAGTCGCAACGCGGGGGAGGTACCCGGCCAGAGTCGATCGCCGGTCACGTCGGTCAACAGCCGGGCATTCACCCGGACCGAAAGCCCGGGCACGCCAAGTCCCCAGAGGGTGAGGTCGGTCGCCGCGCTGGCCGGAAGCCCGGAACGAATCGCGCCAGGGCGATAGAATCGGCAGAACCCGTCACCGCCACAGTACGCGGCGAATCCCTCCGCGGTCACCGCGCCACCGGTGGGTCCCGGGCCCACCAGGATCTCGAGCACGCTGTCCGGTGTGACGCCGCGGAAGGAAACTCGCTGCGCCGACGCGTCGAACCGGAGCCGCCAGCTCTGGGCCTCGAGCGGCGCCGCGAACCCCGCCGCGGCGAGGAGGATGATCCGCCAGTCCAGGCGCGGGATCACCCTGGACTCCTTCGGAGCAGGTGACGCCGGAACTCTCCGGGCGCCTGGAGGAAATGACAGGTGGAACACTCCCGCCCCGGAATGTGCTCCCGTTGCTTGGCATGACAGACCAGGCAGAACGTTCGGGCTGGAATCAGCGCCGCAATCCGAGTGGTCGTGTGGCAGTCGTCGCAGGCCAGGTGATTCGCCCGGGAATGTGCCGCCGGCGTTTCCCCCCGGTTGTGGCACTGCAGGCAGTCACGCCCGGCGGCGTGGTGCTGGTCGTGGCATCCGGCGCAGCTCTTGACGCTGTCGGGCGGAGCAACCGCGGGCGGGCGGTGACAATCGCCGCAGGCGAGTTTCTCATGCCGATCGTGACGGAACCCCACGCTGCGCGCGATCGGCGCCCGGGTGCCGACCCGCACCAGCACCTGGACCGGCCTTGGCGCTGCGGCGGCCTCGGGGCGGTGACATCGCACGCAGTCCTTGGCTTCAACCCGCCCCGCGACCACGGCCTGATGATGGCAGAGGTCGCAGCCCCGCGGCGCCTCGAAAACGAGACCGTTCCCCGGTCGGTTGAGGGCGTGGCAGGTGAGGCAGGGAAGGGAGGTGTGGCGGCTGTGAGGAAAGGAATCGCGCGGGGCGGCTGGCGTCGGTGCCGCCGGAGAGGCACGCACCGGCGGCCACGCCTCGAGCGGGGGATCCCCCTTGCCGAAGTGGCGACGGAGGACCGCCGCGCGCACCGGCTCCGCCTGGTAGCCTGATGCCGCCGCCCCGGTGGCGACCTTCTTTCGCAGCACCGCCGCCGTATCGAAGGGGAGCGGCGGTTTGAACAGGCCACGCTGGCGCACCTGATTGTGGCACCCGACGCAATTGGAGGGGTCGGCGGAAGCGGCATGGGGCGCATGGCACACCAGGCACTGCGACCGCACCCGCTTGTGATTGGCCCCGGTGTGGAACGCGCTACGCTCGGGGTTGGTGTGGCACTTGGTGCAGGACCCCGCCGCCTCGGCCGGCGCCACGTGCGCGTGGACATCGTGGCACGAGCCGCACGACCCCTTATGGGGGTCCTTCGCGATGTCATACCCCTTGGGCTTCCCCTTCATCTGGTGGCAGCCCTGGCATTGGGTCCGAGCCGGCACCAGCGCGTGCACGGCGGAGTCGCGGGTCGCGAGTCCCGGGAGGTCGGCGCGGAAGGCATGGCAGGTGACGCAGCTGATTTCCGGCAGCTTGGTCATGTGGGAAAGCTTGATCGGCTGCTGCTGGTGGCACCCGCTCTGCTGGCAGCTCCGGGTGGAGGGCAGGAACTTGTGGACCTCGGCGCCGTGACACTTGACGCAGGTCAAGCCCTTGAGTGCCGCGGAGTCCGACTCGAAATGCACTCGATGTCCCGCCAGCCGGCGGACGTGCTGAAAGATCTCCCGGCCGCCGGTTACCTGGTGGCAGGACTCGCAGCGGGAGTTGGGTACCGGGGCGTGGGCGCCGATCCGATCCGGCCGCTCCGCCACCCAGAGTACCAGCTGGCGTCCGCTGGCGAAGATCGACTGCTGGTGACAGTCATGGCATTTCAGGTTCTCGTGCTTGCCCGCTCCGGCGGCAAAGCGCCGGAACGGGCGCTCCATGATGTGGCATCCGGTGCAGAAGCCGTTGTCGTGCTGCATGAAGTTCCAGCTCTTGACCCCGAGGAACGATGCGAGCACCACCACACCCAGCACTCCGGTCGCCAGGCCGGTTTTGAGCCCGCGGCTCCGGCTCGCCAGCCAGCCCAGGATGCCGGCGCGGTGCCGCCAGAGCAGAACGAGTATCCAGGCCGCGACGCCGACAGCCAGGACCGCGCCGACGATCTGAACCCACTGGGGAACCTGGAAGAGGAACCGGAAGAATGCGGAGATGCCGCCGGGGAGCGGCGCCCGCGAGAGCGTGTCATGCACCGCCCCGGCAGCGCCCGCGAGGGAGTCGCGGGCGGTCGAAAGCGTATCCCCCGGGGCGCCGGTCACGCCCAATACTACTTCATCGCTTTGGGTGCGCGGAAGAAGTTGGGTTGTCGCCGCCGGGCGTCCTCGAGGGCTCGGCCCATGACTTCCGCGACCTCGGCCGGCGGCACGGGGAGGCCGTAAGCGGTCCGGAGCTCCTGGATGTTCGCGGCCAAGAGCGCCCGGGCCAGGAAGGGGTTGTGGGCGCCGTGCGACTTATCCCCGTGGCCATACCGGTTCTCGCCGAAAGTCTGGACGTTGAATTGCGCCCCCTTGGCCGGGGTGACCGTCGCCGTGGTGGAAAGCTCGGTCGGCCGGTCGCGCTTGATGATCGCGAGGTACCCCGCATCGGTCGGGGCGGCATCGATCGTCTGGTTGCCGTTCAAGTCCTTCCAGATCTGGTCGGCCAGGACGGCAATGTCGGTGCGGGCGCCGCTCAGGCGGCCTGCGGCGATCGCCTCGGTGGCATGGCAGCCGCTCCCGGTGCACGCCTTGAAGAGCCGGGCGGGCGGGGCGTAGGCACAGGTGTTGTCCGCCACCGGCTTGCCCTGCCCGTCGAGGCAGGGGATCGGGCGGAAGAGGTGACCGGTCGAGTGGAAGACGAAGGCCCCCGTGGTGGGATTCGTCACGTCATAGGTATTGACGTGGCAGCCGGCGCAGAGCCGCGGGTTGGCCACGCTGGCGTGGGTGGTGAGCGCGATCAGCGTGTCGATGTTCGCGCCTGACGGCCGGTATCCGCCGGTGCCCAGCACCACGAAGCCCTGGACCCCGTGAGGCGTGCTGCTCGCGGGCGTCGGCTCGCCCCGCCGCAGGTGGCACTTCATGCAGAGGTTCTGGTCCGGGTCCGGGGTATTGATCGGGAACCGCAGTTGCGCCTTGTTGGGCGAGCCGTGCGGGTTGTGGCAGACCGCGCAGGTCGCGGCCGAGAAACCGGTGGAGTCCTTCTCGATGTAGTTCGAGTTGACGCCCCACGCCTTGAGCACCGTCTTCCCGTCGTGGCAGTTCTTGCACTCCGCGTTCGAGTTGTTGACCGCCGCGGAGACGA
>JBGPEJ010000182.1:0-6607 GCA_041482775.1 Gemmatimonadota bacterium
CCCCTGGGGATCACCGAGGGGTAAGCCCGGGACTCAGATCCGACGGTAGCGCGGCCGGAGCGTCATTCCCCGCCTCATCGGCAGCCGGTCCAGGCGCTCCCGGACGCGGTCGAGGGCCCGCGATCGCAGCTCCATCTGGCGCTGCCAGGCGCGATCCCGCATCCCGAATTGGCGCTCCCACCCGCGGTCCATCCGCTCGAATGCCCGGTTCATCGCATTCATTCTGATCCGCCCCAGGTCCATCCGCATCCCGGGCATGGACCGCATGGCGGGCATCCGTGGCATCCTGAAGAAGAGGCGTCCGCAGGGACAGGCCTGGGCATCCTCACGACGGGTCGAATCGCCGGGTGTCTGGGCCATCGTAGCGGTTGCCGCGGAGACCAGCAGAAGGGACGCCAGGATAGGGGTGCGCACGGGCATAGGTATCTCCGGACCGGGATATCGGTAAGATGCCCGGACCCGTGGGAGGGTTGCGGGGATCAGCAGATACGGGGAAGCTGGTCTCCCGGAAGCATATCCACCACCCGGGAACCGCCCAGCCCGGTCCGCAGAACCACCAGGCCGGGATGGCTCGACTCCGCCCTGCCGATGATCCCGGCCTGGTCCCCCAACGGGTGCCCCCGCAGGGCCCGGAGGGCCAGCGGCGCAGCCTCCGGAGCGACGAACGCCACCAGGACCCCCTCGTTGGCCACATAGAGCGGATCGAGCCCGAGCATCTCGCAGGCCGCGGCCACGTCGGGGGGAATTCTGAGCGCGCTCTCGTCGAGATCGACGCCCACGCCCGCCGCCCCGGCGATTTCATTCAGCGCGCTCGCCAGCCCGCCCCGCGTGGGATCGCGCAGCACATGGACCGAATCCCCCACCGCGGCGCGCAGCCGCTCCACCAGCGGAACCAGGCACGCCGAGTCGCTCTCGATGGCGGTCTCGAAGGCGATGCCCTCGCGCGCCGCCATGATCGCCATCCCGTGGCGGCCGAGGGGGCCGCTCACCAGGATCGCATCGCCCGGCCGGGCCCGGTCGGGCGCGGGCGCAAAGCCATCCGCCAGGACGCCGACCCCCGTGGTGTTCAAGTACAATCCGTCCGCCTTGCCTCGCTCGACCACCTTGGTATCGCCGGTGACGAGGGGCACTCCGGCCGCGCCCGCGGCATCGGCCATGGCGGCGACGATCCGGTCAAGGACCGCGAAGGGGAGCCCTTCCTCGAGCACGAACCCCGCGGTCAGACACGCCGGCCGCGCCCCCATCATCGCGATGTCATTCAGGGTTCCGTGCACCGCCAGCGACCCGATGTTGCCGCCGGGGAACTCCAGCGGGCTCACTACGAAGGTGTCGGTGGACAGCACCAGCTTCAGCGCCTCGATCGGAACCACGGCGCCGTCTCCGAGCGCGAGGAGGGCCGGGTTGGCGAACCGGGGCATGAAGCGCTCTCGCACCAGAGCCGCGCTCAAGGCCCCACCCGAGCCGTGCCCGAGCTGCACCCGGTCGGTAGTCAGGAGCGGGGCGGGACAGACCAGGCCGGTCATGCTTGGGCCCCCTGGCTGGCTGGGGCGCGATACCGCCCGTAGTTGTAGTACGCGGCGCAGGCCCCCTCCGAAGAGACCATCGGGGCTCCCAGCGGGTGGAGCGGCGTACACCGGCCGCCGAACGCGGGGCACTGCATCGGCTTGAGCTTGCCGCGGAGCACGTCGCCCGCGCGGCATTCGGCGGGTTCGGCTACCCGGATGGACTCGAGACCGAACCGGATCTCGGCGTCGAAGTCGGCGAACTCCTCGCGAAGCCCGAGGCCGCTGCGGGGAATCACCCCGAGGCCACGCCATTGCCGGTCCACCAGCTGGAACACCTTGGACACCAGGTCGCGCGCCGGGACGGTGCCTTCCCGCCGGACCGAGCGCACATACTGGTTTTCGACTCCGTAGCGGCCCTCTTCGAGCTGGCGCACCGCCAGGAGAATCCCCTCGAGAATATCCACCGGCTCGAAGCCGGTGACGACGATGGGCACCCGGTAGCGCGCGGCGATCGGCTCGTACTCGGTCCATCCCATGACCGAGCACACGTGACCCGCCGCGAGGAACCCCTGGACCCGGTTGTCGGGGGCGTCCAGCAGCGCGGTGATGGCGGGCGGGACGGTGACGTGGGAGACCAGCATGCTGAAATTCCCGATGCCGAGCTGCTTGGCGCGCCAGACCGCCATGGCATTGGCGGGCGCCGTGGTTTCGAAGCCCACGCCGAAGAACACCACCTCGCGGTCCGGATGGCGCACGGCAAGATCGAGTGCGTCCAGCGGCGAATAGACCACCCGCACCGTGCCGCCCCGGGCGCGAACCTGCTGCAGGTCGCATTCGCTGCCGGGGACGCGGAGCATGTCCCCGAAGGAAGTGAAGATGACGTCCGGGCGCGCGGCGAGCGCCAGCGCCTTGTCGATCTGCTCGAGTGGGGTGACGCAGACCGGACAGCCCGGTCCATGGATCATCTCCACCGCCCCGTCGAGGAGCTGGTCGAGGCCCTGCTTGACGATCGTGTGGGTCTGGCCCCCACAGACCTCCATGAGCACCCACGGCCAGGCAGCGGTGGCCTTGATCTCGGCGAGCAGCGCTCTGGCCACGCCGGCGTCGCGGTATTCGGTGAGATACTTCATTGCGGCCCCCGCTCGGCCACCTCGCGCATCCACTCGAGTTCCTCGAGTCCGCTCATCTCCCGGAGCACGTCGAAGGTCCGTTTCGCCTCCACTTCGTCGACCCGGCTGATCGCGAAACCCACGTGCACGATCACGTAGTCACCGGTCCGCACCTGGTCGGCCACGTACTCGAGACACACCTCGCGGCGGACCCCGCCGAAGTCCACGGTCCCCATGGCGAGGCCGCGGTCGTCCCGCAGCTCGGTGATCCGTCCGGGAATGCCGAGGCACATGGGGGTCTCCTCTCACTCTCTGGCCAGCAGGGCGGCCGCGATGGCCGCCTGGCCGTAGCTGATGGCGCCATCGTTGGGGGAGAGCCGCCGGGGGGTAAGCACCCGGAAGCCGGAGTACTCGAGGCGGCCCACCAGCGATTCGAGCAGCCGCGCGTTCTGGAAGGTTCCCCCCCCGAGCGCCACGGTCGAGAGCCCCGCCGCCCCGGCGGTCCGCCGCACCAGATCGGCGGTGGCCTGGGCAACGCTGGCGTGGAAATCGGCGGCGAGATCGGCGGGGTCGGCGCCGCGCCGGCGGCGGGAGGCCAGCATGGCGAGCAGCGGCAGCGGATCGAGCACCATCCGGCCCTCGTATTCGAGCAACCGGCAGGGGTACTCGGTGGCGGGGCGGCGTGCCGCCAGTGCCTCGAGCTCCATCGCGGCCTGGCCCTCGTAGGACGAACCGCGCCGGACGCCGATCACCGCCGCCGCCGCGTCGAACAGCCGGCCCATCGACGAGGCCAGCGGCGCGTTGAGCCGGCGTTCCAGCTGGCGGCGCGCGACCGCGAGCTCCCGCTGGTTCACGCCCTCGAACACCGCCGCGAACTGTCCGGCGAAGGCGGGCTCGAGCGAGAGATAGCCGAGCGCGGCGCGCCAGGGGGTGCGCGAGGCCAGATCACCGCCGGGCATCGGCGCCGGAAGCAGGTTTCCCACCCGGCGGTATCCGGTCAGATCGGCGACCAGGAACTCCGCGCCCCAGGTGGTGCCGTCATCCCCGGCGCCGGTCCCATCGAAGGCGACCCCCAGCACCGGGCCGGATTCCCCGTGCTCGGCGAGGACCGCTGCGATGTGGGCATGATGATGCTGGACGGCGAGGACCCGCGAGAGGCCGAGCTCCAACGCGATTCGGCTCGAGAGGTACCCGGAGTGCAGGTCGCGCACCGCCACTTCCGGCTCCACCCGGAAGAGTCGCCGGTAGAGGTCGAGGCTGCTGCGGAAGTGCCGCACCGTCTCGAGGGTCTCCAGGTCTCCGATGTGCTGGCTCACGTACGCGGTGGCGCCGTGCACCAGCGTGAAGGTGTTCTTGAGGTGCGGCCCGACCGCGACGAGCGGCTTCGGACTGGCCACCGGCAGCGCCAGCGGCATCGGCGCGTACCCCCGGGCGCGACGGAGAAATACCGGCTGGTCCTTCACAACCCGAACCACCGAATCGTCGTAGCGCGCCAGGATCTCCCGATCGTGAAGCAGGAAGCCGTCCGCGACCGCGGCAAGGCGCTCCAGCGCTTCCTGGTTGCCGGTCGCGATCGGCTCCTCGCTCAGATTGCCGCTGGTCATCACCAGGGGTCGCCCTACCAGATCGAGCAACAGGTGATGCAGCGGCGTATAGCTCAGCATGACGCCGATCTGGGTGAGGCCCGGCGCCACGCCGGCGGCGAGACCGGCGTCGGGGCGCTGGGCCAGCAGCACGATCGGCCGCTCGGACGAGGTGAGCAGCGCCGCCTCGGCGTCGTTCACCCAGGCCAGCGCCAGCGCCTCCTGGAGCGTGCGCACCATGATCGCCAACGGCTTGGCGTCGCGCCGCTTGCGCGCCCGCAGCCGGGCCACCGCCTCGCCGTCGGTCGCATCGACCGCCAGATGGAAACCGCCCAGGCCGCGGACGGCGAGGATGCGGCCTCGCCGCAGCAGTTCGGCCGCCAGTCGCAGCGCCTCCTTGGGTTTCGCGGTCCACCGGGTGCCCAGGCTGCCGAAGGAGAGTTTCGGCCCGCAGGTCGGGCAGCTGTTCGTCTCGGAGTGATAGCGGCGGTCACCGGGAGCCTCATACTCCGCCACACAGACGGGGCACTGGCGGAACGCCGCCATGCTGGTGCGCTCGCGGTCGTAGGGGAGCCCCTCGATGACCGTGAATCGGGGCCCGCAATCGGTGCAGGTAATGAACGGATAGCGATAGCGGCGATTGGCCGGGTCGAACAGCTCCGCCTCGCACGCGGCGCACACCGCCACGTCGGGGGATACCGGCTGGCGCCGGTCGGCTTCCTGGGCGCTCTTGAGGATGCTGAACCGCTCCAGCCCCTCGGGCGCACCGGCTTCCAGGGCGACGGTCTCGATGCGGGCCAGCGGCGGAGCCTCGCTGCGGAGCTCCGCCAGGAAGGCGTCGACCTCGCTCGGATCTCCCTCGATCGCGATCTGGACATCCCCCGAGGCGTTGCGCACCCAACCACCCAGCCGGTGCCGCAGCGCCAGGCGGTGGACGAAGGGGCGGAAGCCCACGCCCTGGACCAGCCCGGACACCCGGAGCCGGCGGGCGGCCCGCGCGGGGAGGGATGCCGTGGAGGTCACGGGACGGCCGCCACCCGAACCTGTTGCCGGAGGAAATCGAACCAGGGGTCGAGCCCTTCGCCGGTCCGGGCCGACGTGAAGAAGAAGCGGAGCTCCGGATTCACCTCGCGCGCGTTGGCGACCGCCAGGCTTACGTCGAAGTCGAGATAGGGGAGGAGATCCACCTTGTTGAGCACCGCGTACTCCGCCATCCGGAACATCTTGGGATACTTGAGCGGCTTGTCTTCGCCTTCCGTGACGGAGAACAGCACGATCTTCGCTGCCTCGCCCAGGTCCCAGCTCGCCGGACACACCAGGTTGCCGACATTTTCGATGAACAGGAGGTGGGTGCGCTCAAGGTCGATGGCGTGGAGCGCGTCGGTGATCTGACGGGCGTCCAGGTGACAGGCCCCGCCGGTAACCACCGCCTGCACCAGCCGGTCGGTGTGGCGGGCCAGACGGTCGGCATCGTTCTGGGTCTGGACGTCGCCGGTGACCACCGCGATCCCGAGCTCTTCACCCAGGGCCTCGAGGGTGCGCTCGAGCAGCAGCGTCTTTCCCGACCCCGGAGAGGAGACCAGGTTGAACGCCGTGACCCCGGCGTCGGTGAGGACCCGGCGAACGTCGGCGGCAAAGCCGTCGTTCCGGGCCATCACCCGCTCGCGCACCTCAATTGTCCGGACGGCCATCATCCACCTCCACATAGGCAAGCCGGAGCGCAGACCCCACTCCCGGAAGCAACTGGGCGCTCCCCCCGACGAAGGGGGGCTCGCTCACCAGGGCCTCGAGACAGAAGCGGAAGCTCTCGACCTCGATGCCCGCGTCGTCGCCCACCTCGACGCCGATTGCGCGAATCGACCGGCCGCCCTCCCGCTCGAGCACCTCCTCGGCGATGCGACAGACCTCGAGCGCGAGACTCAGCTCATGCACGGGCGGCCGCCTCGGCGCGCCGCACGCAGACGTGGCCGGCCGCCTCCAGACGATCGACCACCAGATCCACCAGCTTCCCGAGCGCCGCCGCCACCGGCCGGCTCAGCGCCACCTCCATCTCGACCCGGGCCGGCTGGATGCCGAGCGCCACCAGGTCCTCCGGAAGGGCGCCCCGCAGCTCGGCGAGCGCCAGAACCTCTCGCAGGTCGATCTGGTGCGGCGACAGCTTGAGGGAGAAGTAGCGAGGCAATTGCTCCCGGCGGAGCACGGTGAGCGTGCCGGGGGGGACCCCGGTGTTGATGGCGTCGATCAGCACCAGCCGCTCGGCGGACTCGACCAGCGGGAGGAGGTTCATCCCCCAGGTGCCGCCGTCCACCAGGTCGACCTCCGGCGGCAGCTCCCACTCCGCCCGGAGCCGCTCGAGGGCAGCCACGCCGGTGCCGTCGTCACCCATGAGCGGGTTGCCGAGGCCGATGAC
>JBGPEJ010000183.1:0-6568 GCA_041482775.1 Gemmatimonadota bacterium
GTCCGTCACAATGGTCAATCCTCCCACGTTCGACTGCATCGTGAAGGAGAACGACTGGTTGGTGATCGTTTTCTGCTGCCAGGTTCCGGTAGTTCCTTCGCTGGTTCCCACATACAACCAGGGATGCGTGGCATCACAGTTACTCCCGGTGATGGCCGTTCCGCTGGGCTGACTGACGTTCACCTGGAATGTCTGGATGAAGTCGGCGATGTTGGTCCCCGACCCGGTGGCGGTCCAGGTGTTGGCGCCGAGCTGCTCATCCGAAGCGATGTTGAAGAACACATCGAAGAAGGAATTCCCGGCGGGAAGGACGCCGCTTCCGCGGACCGCGCCCGCCTGATTCTTGATCGTCACGGTAACCGGGCCGGTAAAGAGGCCGAGCCGGTTCACCACCACGTGAACGCTCCCCTCACCGCCGCGGGTGCCGGTCTGAGTCGGTGGAGTGACCGTCATGGAGATTCCGCTGCCGCATACCGCGCCGTCCGGGCCCGTGTTGAAGCTGTTGATGATGGTGAACGGTCCCGTGATTCCGGTGCCGTGAGTGGCTCCGTTGCCTCCGGCCGCGCCGCCGAGGCCGGGGGACCCCCCATCCGCGCCGGGACCGCCGTTGGCGGCGTTGGTGATGGTCGTGCTCCCGGCGGCGCCGTTCGGGCTGCCGACCCCCGGCGTGCCGTCACCGCCGGAGACATCTCCGCCTTTCCCGCCGGGGCCGCCGGTTCCGGGAGGATTGCACGCAGGCCCGCCGGCTCCACCAATCCCGCCGCTGATGTGGTCAGAACCGGCGGCGCCGCCGGGAGAGTTGAGCGCGACGACGGTGGCATCACGGGAGGCGCGCACCGCCCCGTTGATGATCCCGCGGCCGCCGCTGCCGGCCCGTCCGCCCATCTTCCCCCCTGCTCCGCCGGCGGCTCCGGGGGCGTTACCGACACCGCCTGCTCCCCCGGTTGGGTTGGAGGCGCCTCCCGCCCCCCCCGCACCGCCGCTGAGGTTGATTGTGCCGTTGATGACGACCGCGCCGGTCGCGGAGAACGTCATCGGCTTGGAGTCGCCACCGTTGCCCCCGTTCGCGGTCGCATCACCGCCTGCGGCCCCCGGATTCCCCGGGTTGCCCGCCCCCCCCGTGGCGTTGGCCGTGCCGCCGTTTCCGGCGTGCCCCAAGATGATGTTCAGAGTTCCGTTGAGAGTGAGGATCCCCCCCGCCTGGATGGTCACCGGCGAAGAGAAGTTCTTGGGCTTGACGGAGCCACCCTTCCCCCCGGCGGCGGTTACACTCGTGCCCGGGTTTCCGGCCGGCCCGGTCGAGGTGGCGTCGCCGCCATCGCCACCATTGCCGCCATTGAGGGTGGTCGTCCCATTGAGGTCGATGTCCCCGTCGGAAACCAGGTTCATCGCGCCCGCGGGGCCGCCGTCGCCCCCCTTGGACGGGGTGCTGCTGGTGCTGGTGCCATTCCCGCCGGCCCCGCCGGTGCCGCCGTTCATGGTAAGACCGCTCACCAGCAGGTTTCCGCCGGTCTGGCCGGTCAGAAGCTGGCCGCAGCCAGAGGTCTTCGACGTTCCCGGAAGCCCGTCTTCCCCGACGGTCACCCGATCCTGCCCCCTCCTTCGAATCAGCGGTTGTGCCGAGATCGTGGTATTCACGATCCGGCACCGGTAGGTCGTGGCGGCGGCCGGTTCGTGGGGAGCCCGGATGGCCGCATCCAAGGACGGGAATTCCGCCCCCGGCTGCGGGAGGATCGGGCCATCGAGAAGATAGATGTCCCCCGTGCTGGTGACGGTTGCTCCATTGAAACTGTATCCGCTCTTCCCGATGACCAGCAGTTGGGCGCCATCGGCGGTCGGATCGGTGCAGTCGTTCTGAATGGTTCCGCTAACGGTAGCCGTCCCGCCGGCGCTGACCGTAAGGGCGTGGCACGGCGCTGTGAGTGTGCCGGTCAGGGTAAAGTCGCCCGTGACGGTGATGACGATGTCGGCAGAGGCGGTAACCGTCACCCCAGCCGGGATATTGACTGACTTGTAGGTGACGCTACCGGAGAGGGTGGTGTTTGCAGTGGGCGCGAAATCAATATCGGTGGGGTTGGTCGTGCCGCCTCCGCCGCCGCCTCCGCAAGCTGCCAACGCAAGGGAAATCGCGAGAGCGGTTCTTGAGCGGCGGGACGTTCGCATGGGGCACCCCGGGGGAGGGGTCGAGTGGGGACGGTCGAGCGGTCGGCGGCTATGTTAGCGCCCGCTGGCGGAGTCGGCAAGAATGAGGAACGTCAAGGACCCCTTCAGCCGTCCAGGATCTCCCGGACCCGCCGGGCCAAGTGTGAGACGGCGAACGGCTTGGCCAGAAAGGCATCTCCCTCCTGCAGGGCGCGCTCGATGGCGTCGGAATCAGCGGCGTACCCGGAGATGTAGAGCACCCGGAGTCCCGGCCGGCTGGCACGGAGCTGATCGGCAAGCTCCCGGCCGGAGAGCTCGGGCATGACCACGTCGGTCACGAGAAGGTCGATCGGCCCCCCCTGCAGCCGGGGCCAGCTCCAGGGCCTCCCCGCCACTCACCGCCGCGAGAACGTGGTAGCCAAGGCCGGTGAGCGCCCGGAGCGCCAGCTCGCGCACCTGGGGCTCGTCCTCGGCGAGCAGAATCGTTTCGCTCCCTTGCGGCGCGCGCTCGCTCCCCGTCCCCGACAGCGCCGCGACCGCGTCGCGCTGCGCTCCGGAAGCCGCCGGAAGCGTTACCGTGAACCGCGCTCCGCGCCCCGGCTCGCTGGCGACTTCGATCCGCCCTCCGGCCTGGCGCACGATTCCGTAGCATGTCGCGAGTCCGAGCCCGGTGCCCTTGCCGAGCGGCTTGGTGGTAAAGAACGGCTCGAAGATGTGGGGTTGGTGGTCCCGCGCGATCCCCACCCCGGTATCGGCCACCTCGAGGACCACCTCACCTCCGACCAGTGAGGTCGTGAGGGTCAGGGACCCGCCCGCAGGCATCGCATCGCGTGCGTTGACGGCCAGGTTCACCAGCACCTGCTCGAGCTGCCCCGGATCGATCACCACTGGCGGAAGGGATTCGCCCAGCCGGGTCTCTAGCGAGATGTCCTCGCCGAGCAGGCGCTCCAGGAGCTTCCGGGTTTCGGCCACCAGGCCGTTCGTGTCCACCGGCCGAGGCTGGGTTACCTGGTGGCGGGCAAAGGCGAGCAGCTGCCGGGTAAGTTCGGAGGCCCGGCTCGAGGCTCGCAGGATTTCCTGGAGATCTCCCCGGGCAGGAGAAGATTCCGGCAACGATTCGAAGGCGATCTGGGCGTAACCCATCACGGCCGTCATGATGTTGTTGAAATCGTGCGCCACGCCACCCGCCAGCCGTCCTATGGCTTCCATCCGTTGGGCCTGGGTCAGCTGGCGTTCGAGCAGGCGGCGCTCCTCGAGGTCCCGGAGAATCGAGAGGAGGCACTGCTCGTCACCGACCTCCACAATGCGACCGGAAAACTCGAGCTCCGCCAGGCTCCCGTCCTTTCGCCGGAGCATTGCAGGAAAATTCCGAACCACGCCTTCCCGTTGCAGAATGCCCATCACCTGGTCCCGCTGTTCGGGAATGCCCCAGAGCCCAAGCTCCAATGTGGTGCGGCCGAGCATCTCGCCACGGTGGTAGCCGCAGAGCGCCACGAAGCTGTCGTTGACCTCGATCAGCCGGCCATCCTCCAGACGGGTGACGCCGACACCGTCGGGGGAGAGCTGAAAGAGTCGGATGAAGCGCTCTTCGCTCCTCCGGGTTGCCTCCTCGATGCCCCGCCGCCGCCGGGCTTCCCGGGTAATCGCCAGGATGGAGATGGCCCCCAACCCCGCGAGCCCGAGCAGAATCCCGGCCCGTGCCGTCACCAGCGTGCCCCTGATGGGCGCGTACACTTCCGCTTCCGAGACGACGTCGGCCACCATCCAGCTGGTCTTCGGGATCCCCACCGCCAGCACGTAATAATCCCGGGTCTTCGTGAGTCGGATCTCCCCGCTCGGAGCGGTGGAGCTCGTTGCCAGGAGGCGCCGCAACGTATCGCGGAGCTCCGGGTCGGGAATGCCAGCCAGCGCGGTAGGCCTACCCCATGCCGCTGAACTGTCCGCCAGGTAAACGCTCCCGTCCGCGCCGAAGAGGTAAAACTCGCCGGCTCGGGCGTCGGCGCTTCGTGGGTCGTAGTTGAGCAGATCGGAGACGTAGATGTCCTGCCCCACCGATCCGGCCCATCGCCCACCTACCTGAAACGGCATCACGACGCTGGCGTACCACCCCGGCGTGTACTGACTCCTCATGGGCTCGGTCCAGCGCGGCGTACCGGCCGAATCGACTCCGGGTGCCACCAGCCGGACCCACTGGGTGGTCCGATAGTCGAGATCGGCCGCTTCGGTGCGGATGTAGTCTGGTTCATCAGGTACGTAAATCACCTCACCACCCGTCGCGGGCATGACCCACGCATCGGAGTGGGTGGGATCGAGAGTTCCCGCACCGAACTGCGCGGTGACCTGTTTGATGTGGAACAGGAGGGCCTTGAGCGAGGGGTCCGGCTCGATAGTTCGCGGAATGAACACCGCCGCGTCGCGCGCGGCATCGAAGTGCTCGCGCCGGCTCCGCCAGGCGCCATCGGCGTCGCGCCCGACGATTCGATCGAACCGCGTCAGGACCCCGGGGCCCGCAGCGGGCACGTCACCGCCCACCAGATCGGCAAACCGCCTGGCTCGGGCCTCGGCATCCGCCATCCGCGCCTGTCCCTGGACGACCACGCCCGCCAGCCAGCTCCGGATCGTTGAGATCCGCTCCTCCTCGAGCCGGTGGCGCAGGGAGCGCTCCACCAGCAGAAGCCCCGGAAGCGTGACCAGAACCGCGGCGAGCACGAAGTACCCGGCCACCTGCAGCTGGAGCCGTACCGGGCCTACCCGCCGCCGGAGGAGTCGGGGAAAGCCCCTCCGAGCGTCGCGCGACCCTCCGTCGGCCGGGGCCGGGGAGGGTCGCGGAGGATTTCGTGGAGAGGGACCCGGCGGGGGATCAAGGTTCAAATCGTCGAACCGCGAGAGTGACGTTGTGACCGCCGAACCCGAACGAGTTGGAGAGCGCCACATCCACAGTGCGCTCCACCATTCGGTTGGGGGCGCAGTCGAGATCGCACTGGGGATCGGGGGTCGTCTGGTTGATTGTGGGAGGGACCTTGCCGGTGCGGACCACCAGTAGGCAGATCACGAACTCCAGGGCGCCGGCGCCGCCGAGCAGATGCCCGGTCATCGATTTTGTGGAGGCAAAGATGAGGCGCCGAGCGTGGTCACCGAATACCGCCTTGACCGCGGTGGTTTCGGCAATATCGCCGAGCGGGGTGGAGGTCCCGTGGGCGTTGATATAGCCGATGTCCCCCGGAACGAGGCGCGCGCCATTGAGGCAGGCCAGCATGGCCCGGCGGGCCCCGTCTCCATCGGGGGCCGGCGCCGTGATGTGGCTGGCATCGGCGCTCATCCCGTAGCCGATCACCTCAGCGAGGATGTCCACGCCGCGCGCGCTGGCGTGCTCCAGACTCTCCAGGACGATGGCCGCGCCTCCGTCCGCGAGGACGAAGCCATCCCGCTCCTGGTCGAAGGGCCGGCTGGCCCGCTCCGGCGCGTCGTTCCGGGTGGAGAGCGCCTTCATGTTCTGGAACCCTGCGATGGTGATGCCGGTGATGGCCGCCTCCGCCCCTCCGGTCACCATGCAATCGGCCGCTCCGGTCCGAATAAGCTCATACGACTCCCCGATCGCATGGGCCGAGGAGGAACAGGCCGAGACGGTGCAGAAATTGGGGCCCTTGAGCCCGTAGCGGATCGAGACGTGACCCGAGGCGATGTCGGGGATGAACATCGGGACGAAGAACGGGGAGACCCGGTCGGGCCCCTTCTGCAGGTAAATGAGGCACTGCTCCTCGAAGGTCATCATGCCGCCGATGCCGCTGCCGATGATCACCCCCGAGCGTTCCGGGTCAGGAAACCGTCCTTCGAGGCCCGCTTGGGTAATAGCCTGGTGCGAGGCAGCCATTGCCAGCTGGGCGAACAGGTCCATGCGCTTGGCCTCTTTGCGATCGAGGTACGCCAGCGGATCGAACCCCTTCACCTCGCACGCGAAGCGAACCTGCAGCCGGGCGGGATCGAACTTGGTGATCGGCGCGGCTCCCGACCTGCCGGAGAGGAGACTGGTCCAGCTCTCCTCGACGGTGAGACCGACGGGCGTGACGAGCCCCAGGCCGGTAACGACCACCCGCCGGGTCATGCTTACTTGCCGAGTTTGTCCTGGAGGTATTTGAGCGCATCACCGACGGTCCGGAGCTTCTCGGCTTCTTCGTCCGGAATGTCGATATCGAACTCCTTTTCGAACGCCATGACGAGCTCGACGGTGTCGAGGGAGTCCGCGCCCAGGTCCTCCATGAAGCTCGCGCTCTCGGTGAGCTTCTCCCGTTCGACACCCAGCTCCTCGACGATGATGTCCTTCACCTTCTCGACCATGTCGCTCATGCGGCCCTCACGAAAGTGGAAAATCCTGGCGGCGTCAGATGACCATGCCGCCGTCGACGATCAGCACCTGCCCCGTGATGTA
>JBGPEJ010000184.1:0-6516 GCA_041482775.1 Gemmatimonadota bacterium
GCCTCGCTGGTCGCCTTCACGATGGCGTCGAGCGCCCAGCCGGTTCCGGCGGACAGTTCCCCCACGTCCTCGACCAGTTTTACGCCGTGCTCCATCTGGCCGGCGATCCCCGACACCTCGCCGCTGATGTCGCTCACCAGCCGGCTGGCGTCGGCGCCGGCCTGGGCGCTCTGCATGGCGAGCTGGCGAATCTCCTCCGCCACCACCGCGAAGCCGCGGCCGGACTCCCCGGCGCGGTGGGCCTCGATCGAGGCGTTGAGGGCGATCACGTTGGTGAGCTCGGCGATTTCCTGAATCGAAGCGAGGAAGGTGCGGATCCGGGCCGTGGCGGCGCCCAGCGAAGTTACCGAGCGCGAGCTATCGCCGACGAACGCCCGGATCCGGAGCAGGCGGTCCACCGCCTCCTCGATCCCCTGGCGATGCTGGGTCGCGGCACTCGCCGCGTCGTCGCTCACTTTCGACGCCCGCGCGCCGGCCGCGGCGGCCGACTCGGCCAGGCGTCCCAGCTCGGCCGTCGCCTCGAGGCCGGTCCGGGCAAACGCCTCCTGGGTCGCCGCCTCCCGCCGCATGTTCTCCGCGGCCAGCTGCAGCGCGAGGGCGGAGGACCGGAGCGAGTTGGCGGCGCGCGCCAGGGCGTGGATCTGCTCGCCGATCTTTTCCACCGTTTCGATCAGCGGCCGGCGCAGCTCCGCGATGTGAATCGCCGTGGAGATCTGGCCGGCAATCGCGGACATCGCCGACCGATCGCGGGCCCGATAGTGGAAGCGCTTGTGGTGCTCCAGTTCGAGGGTTCCGATCACCTGATCCGCCGAACGGAGCGGGTAGCAGATCAC
Source organism: Gemmatimonadota bacterium (assembly GCA_041482775.1). Classification (GTDB taxonomy): domain Bacteria; phylum Gemmatimonadota; class Gemmatimonadetes; order Gemmatimonadales; family GWC2-71-9; genus JABFSM01. The sequence continues at coordinate 834 of JBGPEJ010000184.1, forward strand.
GGTGCGAACGGCGGGATCGGGGTCGCGCAGCACCGGCTCCGCGAGGGTGTCCTCCACCGCCACCAGATCGCCGCCCTTGAGCACCCGGTTGCGGAGCGATTCGAGTCCGGGATCCGGGTCACGCCGGCCCGGACGCCCCGCCTGGGACCGGTAGGCGAGCGTGAATCCGTTGGGTGAAGTCCGGAATATTCGGAAGTCGCCCCAATCGAGGAGCCGGAAGGCCAGCTGCTCGATCTGCTCGAACGAGGAGCGGAGGCTCAAGTTCGTGGTGAGCCCCTGCATGCGATGGACCTTGTTCAGGTCCTCGGCGGAGATGGCCTCTTCGAGCAGGGTCCGGGTAACCAGGCCGGAGACCGCCAGCGCCAGGACCACCACCACCCAGCCGGCCTGGGTGAGCTGGGTGAGTCCCCAGATCAGCACCCCGGTCGCCAGCAGGGTCATCAGGAAGGCGACGATTTCCCAGCGGAGGATGAACAGCCGCTCCTCGACCTCGAGCTTCCCCCGCATGATGAGGGAGAGGTAGAAGAGGATTCGGGTCACCGCGAAGTAGATGCCCGCGAGCACGACCGCCGGTGCCAGGAAGTCGAGCGAGAGGCTCCGAGCGCCGCTCAATTGGAGGGCCAGCGCATAGAACCCGTACGCCACGGCGAACCCCAGTGCCTCGCGGCCGGCGTTCACCGCCCCGGCGCGAAAGGGCTTCCGGAGCATCGCGACGTCCGCGACGAGGGTGCCGGCGTACAAGCCGATGACCCCCACCGACGACGGCGCGGCCAGCGCCGCGACGAGCGCCGGGATTCCATGCTGGGTCAGGTAGGAATACTTGCTGAGCCGGATCGGCGCGGCGCGCAGCAGCGTCACCGCGGCGAGCATCGCGAGGAGGGCGAGCGGATGCTCCAGCCAGCGCGGATCGAGTACCGCGACGACCAGCGTGAGGAGGGGGCCCGCGCCGATGAGCAGGCGGGCGTACCGTTCCATCAGTCGGCCGGACGGATCCGGTGCCACCGCCTCAGAGGAAATAGTCGCCGACCGTCAGGCTGTACCGATCCGGGTTGGTGACCTTGACGATCGAGCGGACGAAATTGCCGTCGGGCCCCCGCTCGGTGAGATCAACCGCTACGCCGGGAGGGGCCACGGTGCCGCCGACGGGGTCGATCGCAATCCGCACCATCGGACGATTGAGCATCTCGCGATCCGCGTTGGCCTGGGCCACGATCCCGACCTCGAAGGTGTCCAGGATGACGCAGGTGCCGATCGGATAGATCCCGATCAGGTTGATGAGCGCCTTGACCAGGATGGGATCGTATCCCCGGCGCGGATTGGTCCACATTTCGCGCAGCACCTGGTCGGGCTCGATCGGCACGGTCTGATAGGAGCGCCGGGTGGTCGCCGCGTCGAACCCGTCGGCCACGGCGACGATCCGGGAGAAGATCCCCAAGGTGCGCGACCGGATCGCCCGGGGGTACCCGGTGAAGTCCATCTTCATGTGGTGCTCGTGAGCCACCAGGATCGATTTGTAGGGCGTTTCCTCGTAGGCGCGGAGCCCGAAGAGGGTCATGGCGCCGCGCCACGGATGCGCCTGGATGACCCGCCACTCATCCTCCGCCAGGCCGCTGATCTTGTTCAGAATCTCGATCGGGATCTTGGCCTTGCCGATGTCATGCAGCAGGGCGGTCATCCCGAGATCGTAGAGCTGGAGTTTGGTCAGGCCGATCTTCCGGCCCAGGGCCACGGCGAAGATGCAGACGTTCACCGAATGGGTGAAGGTATACTCGTCGTAGTCGCGGAGCGTGGTGAGCCCCATGATCGAGGTCTCGTTGGTGAGCACCTGGTCGACGATCATCTGGACGGCGCGCTTGACCTTCTTCACGCTGCTGGTGCGCCCCATCCGGATGCTGTTGACGACCTCCTTGGTGACGGCAACGCCCTGCGCGTAGGTGCGTTTGGCCAACTCGCGCGATTCCTGGGCGGACGCCTCCTCGTTGACCGCCGTCACCGGCTCGAGATCGAGATGCGGCGTGTTGGCCTGGCCCAGTCGCTCGATCAGTGCGGTGTACCGGTCCTCCACCGTCGCGTCGGCCGAAAGGCTGAGCAGGATGCTGAGCAGCGCCTGCCACTCCCGGCGTTCCACTCCGGCGTGGGTCCGGAACACCCCGATTTCGAACGCGCGCAACGCCGTCAGGAGGTTGCTGAAGGCCGCGAAATTATCCAGCTCGAGGCGGAGGCGGGTGCCATTGATGAAGAGGAAGTCCCCCGACAGCCGGAGCTCCAGCTCCTGGTCGTGGGTGAGCAGCGCCACGGCGGCGCCCTGCAGCTCGTCGAGGGCTTTCTGTACGGTGGCATTCTCGACCGGATAGAGCTTGAGGGCGCGGAGGGCGGCGTAGAAGGTCAACAGAAAGCTGCGCCCGGCGTGCCGGACGAAGCCTTCGTCTCCGCTTCCCGGGCGGGAGCCCTGCTGCTCTTCCATCAGGTGGCCCACTCACGCAGCGCCCGGGTGGCGGCGTTCCGGACCGGCAGGTCCTTGTCCTGCTGGATCCGCTCGAGGATGGCCCGCGCCTCTTCGCTCTGCAGCCGCGCGATCGCATAGGCGGCGCACGTCCGGGTTTCCGAGGATTCCTTCCGACGGAACAATCCCCGGGGCTCGAGAATGTCCGCGAGCGGCCGGAGCGCCGCCGGGCCGGCGACCACCGCGTAGGCCTCGAAGAACTGCCTCCGCTCCGCACGTTCCAGCTCGCGGGGCCCCCTGCCCTGGACCACCGCCTCGAGCCGCCGCAATGCTCCGCGATACCCCTTGGCGGCCACCGCGTTCACCGCGGCGAGGCGCACTCCGCGGTCGGTGTCGTCGAGGGCGCTTTCCAGTGCGGTCAGCGCGCCGGCGGTCCCGATCGCGGCGAGCGCGTCCACGGCGCCGAGCCGGACCACCGGATCGCGGTGCCCGACCAGCCCTTCGAGCGCTGGAACGGTGGCCTGCAGGCTGAGCCGCCCGCAGAGTGCCACGGCGGCGGGCAGCGCCTCCGACTCCGGATTGGCCAGGATGGCCAGCACCACCTCATTGTGGGCCGAGGCAAGCCGATCCACCGAGGCCTCGAGGATCTTCCGGATCGCGGGCCGCTTCAGGGTGGGAAGAAAGGTCAGCATGGTCTCCAGGCCGCCCGCGTGCAGCTCTCCCAGGACCTCTCCGATGTCCTCCTCAGGAGGGAGCGCCGGAGCCTCCTCCAGCGATTGCAGCAACTGGGAGAGGATGGTGGGTTCGCTCAGGCGGGTCTGAAAGGAGTGCAGTCGCTCGCGGAGGGGCGGTTCCATGACCGCGACCCGCTGGCCGATAACCCGGAACTCCCGCAGCAGCCCGGCCACCGTCCGGAACTCCCCCCGGTTGAGCAGGTTGGGGAAGAGCGCGTCGAAAATGCCCAGGACTTCATCGCGAACGATTACGGTGGGCTGCAATTCGAAAATGTCGAGGAGCGCGTCGAAAGAGGCCTGCCGCGCGTCCCGGGCGTACTCGAGATCCACGCCCTGCTTGAGCACCAGGCTCTCTTGCTCCTCCAGGAAATACACCGTCGAGTCGAAGTCGTCCGGATCGAACCCGCCGCCAGTCGGGCGTTCCGAAACCTCCGTCCGCACCGCTTCCTGGGTCGCCGCCTGCGAGCCCTGATCCTGGTTGACCGAGAGATCCACCATCTGCGGATCCAGCACCGCGATCGAGTCGGTGATGATCTCGGCAAACCGGTAGTCGATGAACTCAAACTCCTGCTCCCACAGCAGGGTGAGCAGGTCGTCCGCGGCATCTGCGGCCAGCAGGCGGGCCCGGGCCACCACCTGGAGAAACCGCACCAGCTCCGCGTCCTCCACCCCGGGGTGGAGGGTGAGGTGCCGCATGCCGTCCTTGTAGAGCAGCCAGGCAAAGCTCTCGGACTTGGCGGGCTGGTGATACACCACCTGCTCCTCCCAGACCAGGTCGGTTTCCACCACGCTCAGGGAAAGACGCTGGGTGGACGACCAGATGGGAAGAAACGCTTCCTGGATGGCCTGTTCCGCGCGCCGGTAGATCGGGTTGTTCGGGAGGTACATCTGAAACGCCCGGAGGCCCTTGCTGATGGTCCGGATCAACTCTTCCACCTGGGTGGGCGGAAGAGCGAGCTCTGATCCGGCCGGCATCGTCATGGGTTCACCTCATCGGCTGGGAGGGCCGAAGACCCCGGAAGACGGTTGCAAAATAGCACCCGGCTGGGGGTTAAGGCACCGCGTCGGTTCCCCTCCGGCCGGATTGACTTTCGGCTCTTGTTCGGTTAGTCTATGGCATCCGTTTGGGTCTCCCGGGTGCCCCGCTGGCCGGGGCGGGAAGCTTCCACCATGCCGCTCACCAAGCGCCAGAAGGAAATCCTGAGCTACCTCGACGGGCACATTCAGGCGCGGGGCTATGCTCCCAGTTTTGAGGAGATTGCGGAGCACTTCTCGTTCCAATCGCTGGCCACGGTGCACGAGCACCTGACCAATCTCGAACGAAAAGGCTACATCCGGCGCTCCTACAACGAGAGCCGCTCCATCGAAGTGTTGCCCCCCAAGGGCATCAGCGGAGCCACCGAAATCCCCCTGCTCGGCGTGGTGGCGGCCGGAATGCCGATCGAAGCGGTACTGCACCAGGAGAGTCTGGCCGTCCCGGACGCGATGCTCCCGGCGCGCGGGCCGAACTACGCGCTTCGGGTCCGGGGTGAGTCGATGATCGACGAGCACATCGTGGACGGAGATTACGTCGTGGTGCACGGCCGCCAGTCCGCGGACAACGGAGAAATGGTCATCGCGCTGGTGAACGGATCCGAGGCCACGGTCAAGAAATTCTTTCGAGAACCCGGGGGATGGGTCCGCCTGCAACCGGCCAATCCGAGCATGGCGCCGCTGCGCTTTCCCGAAAACGACATCATGATTCAGGGGGTCGTCGTAGGCGTTATCCGCCGCTATTAGCCCCGCACTCCCTCCTTTTGCTGTAACCTCCTCTCCCGATTAAATTTGGGCGCGATGGCGCGCACCTTCCTGGTCACGCTGCAGTACGACGGCGGACAGTTCTCCGGATGGCAGCGACAGGCGGTCGGGCGCACGGTTCAGGCCGAGTTGGAAGGGGTCCTCGAACGCCTTTGCGCGGAGCCGGTGCGCGCACACGCCGCGGGTCGGACCGATGCCGGAGTGCATGCGATCGGCATGGCCACCAGTTGCACCGTGCCGGATCGCTGGACTGCGGAGTCGCTTCGGCGGGGGCTCAACGCCCTGCTTCCGGCGGACTGCTGGGCCCTCTCGGCGCGCGAAGCCCGGCCCGGATTCCACGCCCGGATATCGGCCGCCGGCCGGAGCTATCGGTACGAGATCGGCACCAATGAAGGGGCATTCTCTCCCTTCCGGCGCCGGTTCGAGTGGGCGCTCGGCCGCCCGCTGGATGGAGCGGCGCTGGGAGCCGCCGCCACGGCCCTGCCGGGCGAACATGATTTCGGCGCCTTCAGCGTGAAGAGTTCACCGCGGGCGCATACCCGATGTCGGATCGGCGTTGCAACATGGTCGGAGCGACCGGACGGCTGCGGCTGGATCTTCGAGATCGCCGCGGATCGGTTCCTCCATCACATGGTCCGGATGCTGGTGGGCACGATGGTGGACATCGGCCTCGGACGCCGCGCGCTGAGCGACATGCGACGACTACTCA